>DASUOS010000069.1:0-14256 GCA_036276515.1 Anaerolineales bacterium
TCCACGGGTTCTCTCTCATAGCCAAGACGCAAAAAACCGAACCGGGTTACAGGTGTATGGGGTCCGGTTCCCATTACAACACATCCGAAGCAGACGTTTCCTGCAGCTTCGGATGTGTTGCTTTCGGGTAAAATCACAAAAATCGAGCCCCTATATCAGCGTTTCGGAGACGGCATGCCCTACGAGAAGAATTTCTATAAGGATATCATCGACAACCTGTATGACGGCGTGTATTTCGTGGACCGGGACCGCACGATCACCTACTGGAACAAAGGCGCGGAGCGCATCACCGGCTACTCCGCCGCCCAGACCCTGGGCCGCCGCTGCCGTGACAACCTTCTCAACCATGTGACCGCCAACGGCGTCCAGCTCTGTACGAACAACTGTCCCCTGGCGGCGGTCATGGAGGATGGGATGGAACGGGAGGCCGAGGTCTACCTGCACCACGCCGACGGACACCGGGTACCGGTGATCGTCCGGGGGTCAGCCCTGCGCGATGAGGAGGGGAATATCATCGGCGCCATCGAGACCTTCAGCAATAACGCCAGCCTGATCCATACCCGCCGCAAACTGCGGGATCTGCGCCAGGCCGCTCTGACCGATCCCCTGACCGGGGTGGGCAACCGCAGATACATCGAGGGGCGCCTGAGCGCCGTGCTGGCCGAATTTCACAACAATGCTACGCTCGCCGGCCTGCTTGTCATGGACGTGGACCAGTTCAAGAAATTCAACGACACCCACGGGCATAACCTGGGAGATGAGATTTTGCGGATGATCGCCCATACGATCCGCTACGCTTTACGCGCCACCGACAGTTTCGGCCGCTGGGGCGGCGAAGAATTTATCGCCATCCTGCAGGATGTGGGTGACGAAAACTCCCTGCATGCCGCTGCTGAAAAAATAAGGACTCTGGTCCAGCATTCGCGCCTGGATGTGGGTGGCAAGGGCCTGACCGTGACGCTGTCCATTGGCGGGACGCTGCTGCTCGCCGAGGATACGCCCGGCTCCTTTATCAACCGCGCCGATCAGCTGATGTACCTGAGCAAACAAGTCGGACGAAACCGGACCACTATCGGCTGAGGGCCTCCCGCCATACAGCGGGTACAATCTAGCTCGATGAATATCGATCAGCTCAAAGCGAATCCCCGGCAGTACGCCCGGCTGACATATAGGCTGCGGAATGCTAATGTCTACGTCTCCTCCGAGGGATTTCATTTCACAGACTACCTTGATCCGGTCCAGGAGATCCCGGCCGGGATCGATGCTGCGCAGCTGACGGCAGAGGAGGCCGCGTATATCGAAACCCAGCTGCAGGCAAACCTGGACAAGTTCAGGAACCAGGCTGGCACCCTGGCAGAACAAATCCCGCTTTCAGGCGCCAGAATCCTGGATATCGGCTGCGGCGGGGGGCTATTTCTCTCCCTGCTCAAACGCAAGGGCGCCCAGGTCACCGGCATCGAGCTCAGCGACAGCCGCGCCCAGTACGCACGAATGAAGCACGGTCTCCAGATTTACAAACACCCCATCGAGAGCGACTTTTGGCAAAAGGAGTATGCCGGTCACTTCGATGCCGTCACCCTCTGGGATGTGATCGAGCACGTCAACTATCCGTTTCAGACCCTGCAGTGTGCGGTGAATGTTCTCAGGCCGGGCGGCTGGATCCTGATCGACACACCCTGCCGGGACAGCTTCTATCATCGCTTTGGCGAGCTGACCTATCGCCTGACGGGCGGCCGGTATCCCACCTTTCTGAATGCCATGTATTCATCACACTTGTTCGGCCACAAGCAGATCTTTTCCACACGAGAAATGAAGGAGCTTTTCGAATCTGCCGGGCTGGAGGTTGTGGATCTGCGCAAATTTCACGAGCTGTCCTTTCCTTACGAGTTTTACATGAAGAGGTTGATTAAGCGACAGAGAGTGGTAAACTTTCTGCTACCTGTCGTCCGGCTGTTCTTCAGCATATTCAAGATCCAAAACAAGCAGCTGGTGATTGGGAAAAAACCTGGAGCATAACTGCCCATTCAACGATACAACCAGAGGAGAGGCGGGGATGGAGACTTCCAATCCAATTGCACCATCCACAAAACAGATGACTGTAGCTCGATGGACGGATATCCTCTGGCTGCGAGGCCTGCTGATCCTGGCCCTTGGCCTGGGGATATTTTTCCGGGTCACCGGGTTGGGAAATAAGATCTACTCACACGACGAGGCCTATGCCTCACTGCGCTCAGCCGGATATGGCAAGGGGGATGTACTGATTTTCATTCAAGATGGCAGGGATCATACTGTTCAGGAAATACGGTCCTTCCTCCAGCCTGACAAGAGCAAAACCATAATCGATACATTACTCATTACTGCGCGGTCAGGGCCTCACCAGGCGCCACTCTTTTATCTGTTGGCCCATCTCTGGATGCGCCTGGTCGGCGATACGACGACCGCCATGCGCGGGCTGGCTGCACTTTTTGGACTTTTATCCATCCTGTGCATGTACTGGCTGAGCCGGGAGTTGTTCCATTCTCCGCAAAAAGCTCTGCTGACGACGGCGCTGTTTGCCATCTCTCCGTTCCAAATTCTCTATTCCCAGGATGCACGGCCCTACAGCCTTTGGACACTGGCCACCCTCCTTTCCAGCGCAGCCTTGCTTGGTGCCTTGAGAACAAACAGGCTCAAAGGCTGGCTGCTGTACGGCCTGACCATCGTCGTAGGTGTCTATACTCATGCCTTGTTCCTTTTGGTCGCCCTCGTTCATGGATTGTATTTTGCAGGTCTATATTTGCGCGGGTACAAAAAAGAGTACAGTGGATTCTTATTGGCGTGCCTGCTGGCTTTCCTGGCCTATCTTCCCTGGTTGTTCATGTTTGTCAGCTATTGGCAGGGTGCCGTGGAGGGAATGGATTGGGTCAACAGGTCCACCTCCTGGCAGCAATTCATAAAGGGCTGGGCTTTGATTTTCAGCTCCCCTTTTTTGGACCTCGATTTTTCAACCGGTAATCTCATTTCGTACCTGCTGCGTGGCCTGGTTTTGGTTTTAATTGCCTGGGGGCTTGTGTACCTGGCAGTCCGGGGCTCGTTCCAGGAAAAGATGTTCATTCTTTCCCTGTTCGTCATTCCGGCCAGCGCTTTTCTCCTGCCCGATCTGCTGATGGGCGGTATGCGCTCGGTCAGCGGCCGATATTTTGTGCCGGTCACGATTGCCGCCACTATGGCTGTCGCCTATCTCCTGTCGGACAAACTAGAAAACTTGCAGTTCAGCGCATCCATTCGCTGGAGGCTCCTGACTGGCCTCGTCATGGCAGCCAGCCTCGCATCCAACCTGAACAGCCTACCGGCGGAAAGCTGGTGGATTAAAGAACTGGGCAGGGTTCGCCCAGACTTTGTGAATATAGTGGATCAGGATCAGACACTCTTGATCATCAGCACTGGTCAGCATGGCACCACAATTGGGGATGTGCTTTTGCTCAGTCTTGAACTCAATCAAGACGTACATTTTAGATTCGTAAAATCTTCAAAAGATTTCACAAGCGACGGCATGTATAAACAAATTTACTGGTTCCCTGGCTCGTCCGAGGAAGTTCTGGAGATCAGCCAGCGGGAAGGATTGCAGGTGGAGCAAGTACTGCCAGAAACCTTATGGCAGATCCAGGCGGGAGACGAATGCATGATCTGTGCCGGCGATTCCAGCGATTAACCTGCCTTGTCCTCCGCCTCCTGTATCAGCGGAGCTTCCATGGGTGTGCCAGTCGAGCGGCTGAATTGCTTTGGTGCTGAGTTGGCCACCTGTTTGGCCTTCTCTCCATACCTGCGATGTACTGGTTCAGTCGCGAGCTGACCCAATCCCGGTGTACGGCTCTGCTCGCTACAACCCTGTTTGCCATCTCCCCATTCCTTTCACATTCTTTTGTCTCAGGATACACAGAAGTACAGCATCTGGGGATTGACCACGCTTATATCCAGCCCCGAGGTCAGCTCGGATGTCCGGAAAATTTACCCCTGACTCACACAACCATCGACCTGGGGTAGCTCATCCAGCAAAAAATTCAGTTGTGCACGAGTTCAGGTACAATCGGCTGCATGACCAATCCCAGTGAATACATCCCCAAAATTGCGATGAGCATCCATGCGCACCCCGATGACCAGGAGTTCAGCGTCGGCGGGACTCTTGCCAGGTGGGCGCAGGCCGGCTGCGAGATCATTTCGGTGATCATTACCAGCGGCGACTCCGGTTCGAACGATCCTGCCCGGGATGGCAGCTATAAATGGGAGCTGGCCGAGCTGCGGGAAAAGGAACAGCTTGCCGCAAATGCAGTCCTGGGAATTAAGGAAACAGTTTTCCTGCGCTACCCGGATGGAGAGTTAGAGCCTACCATTGCCCTGCGCAAGGATCTGACCCGCCTCATTCGCAAGTACAAGCCGGACACCGTTTCGACGGGAAATCCCGAGGGCTGGTTCTACGGTGACGAGTATCTCAATCATCCCGATCACCGAGCCGCAGCCCAGGCCGCCTGTGCCGCGGTCTTCCCGTCTGCAGGGAGCCGGCTCATGTTCGCTGACCTGCTCACCGAGGGGTATGAACCGCACGATGTCAAACGGCTATACATCCACGGCACCGAGAAGTCCAACACCTGGGTGGACATCACCGATACCATGGAGATCAAGATCCAGGCCCTGCAGCAGCATGCCAGCCAGGTCAATCCGCAGGAAGTGGGGAAATGGATGACCGATTGGGCCATGGAGGAGGCCGGGGATAAGGGCATGAATTACGCCGAAAGCTATAAAGTTATGATCCTGCGCAGGGAGGAGGAAGAAAAGTTCGATTAGAACACCAAATGACCGATCAGCGCGGAGACCACGGTCAGCGTGATGTTGTCGATATCCTTGAAGGGCAGCGATTCAACGAGCGTTGCACCGAGGGCAATCCAGGTGACCGGCAGAAGGAAACGGGTCATGGGTCCGCTGAAGGCGCCGAGCCAGACGTAGATCGCGAAGACGAATATCGTCATCAGCCACCCGCCTGCAAACACGCTCAGCGTGCCGGCAACACTCTTCTCCGGTGACCAGGGCAGCTTCAGCGAGTCGATCCGCCGCCCGACGATATCGGCCACCCCGTCGCCGCCACACATCATCATCAGCGCAGGAATGCCGACCAGTGAGTCCTTCCAGTACAGCAAGGTGATGGCGACAATCATGATCCCGTAGAACAGCGGACCGCGCAGGATCTCACGCCGGTCCCCCGTCCGCGACATAGCTTTGACCGCAGCTTCATCCTTCAGAATCCCTGTCCCCACCAAAGCAAATTGCATGGTAATCAAAAGCGGAACCAGCGCCGCCAGCCAGCGTGAGATGGCTACATCCGGGTACATCAGCCAGCACAACACGAAGATCGGCCCCACGCCGATGTGGATCAGCTTGCGGCTCAAGCGGCTCTCGATCACGCCGCTGTGGGCCAGAAAGTCCATCAATCGCAGGAAGAAGAGCGCGATGGCAAAGGTAAGGACAGTGGCGATGTAGGGGTTCATGAAGTTTTCCTGTGATGTGTTTTCTCTATTAACACAAAAAGCCGCCTACCCGCGCGGCACAATCCAAAATCTGCCATCGTCAATCGAAAATCAGAAAGTGGGCCCAGCAGGATTCGAACCTGCGACCAAGCGATTATGAGTCGCCTGCGCTAACCACTGCGCCATGGGCCCCCATACGGTTTAAGGTTGAAGGTCACAGGCTTAAGGTCTGAACGTTCAACATTAAACCTGCAACCTTCAACCCGGAAGAGCGGGAGACGGGATTCGAACCCGCGGATATCAGCTTGGAAGGCTGATGCCTTACCACTTGGCGACTCCCGCGTGCGGTCGGTATTTTACCACAACAGAGAGCGGTGAATTTTTCTAAGAGAGACACGATTTCCTGGAGCGCTGATGTTTTTTTCTCCAAAAGAAAATAGATGCATCAAGTACTAAATCTGGTTTTGTTGAAGATTTCAACAAAACCAGAGACGGTCTAGTCTTTCTTCAGCTAACTTTACACCTTTATTCACGCAGAAGGTAACACGAGTGACTCAGCCTGTGCCAGATTGATCGTCATCGGTTCTTTTGTGTTTCCCAGGATCAGAATGGCATCACGCACAATTGCCTTTCGTTCGGCCAACGG
Source organism: Anaerolineales bacterium (assembly GCA_036276515.1). Classification (GTDB taxonomy): domain Bacteria; phylum Chloroflexota; class Anaerolineae; order Anaerolineales; family Villigracilaceae; genus Defluviilinea. The sequence goes on from DASUOS010000069.1 coordinate 6,145, forward strand.
CCCTTGCGCATAAACTTTACCCAGACTGAAACCCAGAACACGAGCTTCGTTATCCAAAACGACATCCTCGATCACTGCGATTTTCGTGCCGCCTTCCGTTTGGATCTCACGTCCGCGCAAATCGCCAACTAAGATGAAAGTTTCCGAATCTGGAATATCTACCGGTCCCTGAACCGTATCGGAGTTGGACACCAGCCAGACATCAATACCATACACTTGCACGGCACTACGGGCAATCATCAGAGTTTTGCGACTAATGAGCCCCTCTTTGCCGAGGAACACGGCTGCCACCTGGCGCATATCCTGGTCGAGGTACACGTCTTTGACCTCCCCCACTTTTTTTCCATCTGTAATACTGATGAGGGGTTTATTGGAAAGTTCTCTGGACCTAATCATGTGAGCCTCCATAAGGTAGAGCAAAAGGTTAGTCAGCAGGTCGTCAGGATGCCACCCATTCTTTCTTCCACATTATAACCCGCCCAGCCCGCTCATTCCTTATAGCAGAGGCCTTGATCTTGAGTGGAAGCTGTCAAGCAGGGTTTGTGCATACAGCCCTCCTGTTCGTAGTGGAGATACTACTTCAAGTGCAGGTTTATTACCGGAAAACCCCCTGTTTTCGCATTAATTCCCTACAAATAGAGCACAATGGGTGCTTTATCTGATCGATACACTCTGAAAAATCCGATGGAAATTGTCAAAACTTCCTGACAGACCCGTCTCTCCCTTTCAGGTACATTAGGGGCAGAGTTTGAGCGAGACTCAGACAAATCAAATCATTGTTTCAAAGTAGGAGAGATAACATGGATACCAAGTTTACTGTTCCACAAACACACACGTCAACCCACACTTCCCCGACCAATTTGATCAAAGTGTCCGCCGACTCACGCACCGCCGCTGTGGCGGGTGCGATTGCCGGTGTGATCCGCGATCACAGGCATGCGGAAGTCCAGGCGATCGGGGCGGGAGCCGTCAACCAGGCAGTCAAGGCCCTTGTGCTGGCCACCAACTACCTGAAACTGGACGGCATTAACGTTGCCTGCACGCCGGAGTTCGCCGATGTGACCATCGACGACAAGGTGCGAACAGCCATCAAGCTGGTTATCGACCCGCAGTAGTCATCCAACTTAATATAAGGAAAACCGCCAGGGTGCATCTTACGGCCCTGGCGGTCGCTTTTAACCGGAATGACCATCCGGCTTCGGTAGAGGCTTCATTTTTGAAGCTCAGACTTGATCACGTTCAGTCGCTCGAGCAGGCGGCGGACATGGCCTTCCTTGATCATCTGTTCCCAGTGGCCATCGGAAAAACGCTCGCCTCGCACACAGAAGGTCAGCATGGTTTTGATCTGGGACAGGGTCGCGGTTTTGATGAAATGTTCATCCTTGATCATCTTCCAGGCCTGCTCGGGATTGTATTCATAATCCAGCCAGCCCCTACGGGAGACGGCGCGGGAAAACTCGTCCACAAGAGGATCGTAGGTGGGATAGGGCATGGTGTACGTGCCATCCTTGTTTTTTCCGCCTTCCCATTTCACAACCGGTGAAAAGCCCGGGGCGTAGAGGCGCGGCAGAAAGGAGGTCAGGGCTTCGATGTCCTGGAGGGTGGGTTGGTGATCTTTTTTCGTATTCTTCATAGCCAGAGAAATACCCGATTGGTGGAATAGTATTTTGACTATAGCATGGATTTTGAATATGCAAGTTGAAAACCAGAGAAGAGATTGTGTCGCCATCGCAACGCTTCGTCGCTCCCTCCGGTCGTTCCTCACACGGACAGATACTGTTATTGACGTTAGAACATACGTTCCATTATAATCTTCGCACAATGTCTATCTGGAAGCGTTTGCTGTACTGGATAGGCTTGCGTCCAAATCCCGGCCCTCGTTATTTTGAGATCAGCGAAAGTCTTCAGGTTACCCTGTCCACCCTGGCAGAGCGCGATGGCCGTCCAGAAGATCAACTTGCCCAAGAACTCCTGGCCGCCGGCCTCACCGAATACTACTCTCTGGACGAACTCTGGAAGAAGTGGGAGTCTCTCACCCCGCGCGAAAAGGAGGTGACCGCGCTGGTCTGCCTGGGAAACACCAACCGCCAGGCTGCAGCGCGTATGAACGTCACGCCGGCAACTGTCAAGTTCCACCTGCACAACGTGCTCGAGAAGTTCGAGCTTGAGTCCCGCTCCCAGCTCCAGCAGCTCCTGGAGAAATGGGACTTCAGCGCCTGGCAGTAGCCCCACCTAGCCATATCCCCGCCCCATCCTAGCCACTTCCCTCCCCGGAATCCTAGCCCCCGGGGAGTTTTCTTTTCACACGGAGATTGCTATGGTGGGTACATGAACCTTCCTCCCCTTCTCAAACCCAACCACTTGATCGTGCTCTGCACCCCGTCCGCGGCCCGGGAGCAGGTCGCCGCGCTGACAGCCGAGCTGGCGCTGTGCGGCTCGGTCACCGTGCTGGACGGCGGCAACCGCTTCCCCGCCTACCAGACCATGCGGATGCTGCGCCGGCGCACGCCCAACATCCTCCCGACGGCGAAGCGCATCTTCCTGCGCCGCGCCTTCACCTGCCACCAGATGCTGGCCCTGCTCGAAAGCACTCCCGCTCTGCACCAGCCGTACATGATCCTGGACCTGCTGGCGACCTTCCACGACGAGAACGTGCCGGATGAGGAGGTCAGCCGCCTGCTCGACCGCTGCCTTACCCAGATCGACCGGCTGAGACTCGAAGCACCGGTCATCGTCAGCCTGGCGCATCCACACCCGGAGCGCATGTTTCTCTTTGAGCGTGTCTGTGCCCGCGGCGATGAAATGATCCAGATCGAAATACCCTTTCCTGTTGCCACACAGCCGGCTCTGTTCTGAGAATGGGACGCACGCTTGCTTCCATCACCCAGGCCTTCCTGGACGAGGAGTCCTCCTTCGCCAAATTCCGCCGCGCCCTGCGCCGCAGCGACCAGCTCGTACTGGACGACCTGTTCGCTTCCGCCCGCCAGCACCTGGCTGCCGCGGCCTATGCCTCACATGCCCTGCCGTTCGAGACCATCCTGCTCTGTATGCTGCTCGAGGAACATAAGGAGGTGATCTACCTGCGCCAGATCGTGGAGGAGCTCCGTGATCGGGATGCATAAGCTGCGCGGCTGGCTGCTGGACCTGTATCCAAACGATATAGGCCTGTCCCTTTGGATGCTGGGACAGGATGGAAAGCGCTATCATCTTCACCAGAATGTTGCTGTCAAATTTTATATCACCGGGCCCCTGTCCCAGCTGCGCTCGACCTGGAAGTGGTTATCCCTCCAGCCCGAGAAGCCGGTCCTCGCCCGTGAAGAACGCCGGGATCTTTTCTCCGGCATGATTCCCGTTCTGGCGGTGGAGCTTGCGAAACCGATCGACCTGCCGTCTCTGTTCCGGCGCATCTCCAAAGCGTTCCCTGACCTGACCTATTACGATGTCGACATTCACATGTCATTACGTTATGCCGCCCGCCATGGAGCCTACCCGCTCGCCAATTGCGAAGTGGAGATCGATGCACTGAACCGCATTCACGATATCCAGGTGCTGAGTTCCCCCTGGGATATTGACACCGTCCATCCGCCGTTGAACGTGCTGACCCTGGAGCCGGAATGCGATCCTTTCCACGCGGAACCGCGCAAAGTCTGGATCCAGACGGCACAGGCCCGCTTCACCCTGGACCTCGAGCCGGGGCGCGCCTTTCTGGTAGCGCTGCGGGCCGTCCTCAAGCGTCACGACCCCGACCTGATCCTGACCGCCTGGGGCGACACCTGGCTCCTGCCGCGCATCCTGGATATGGCAAAGAAAACGCGCCTGGATATCCCTCTCAATCGCGACTCTGATCACGAGATCAAATATCGAGAAGCCAGAACCTATCACGCCTACGGGCAGGTCATCCACCGCGGCCAGCAGATCCACCTGGCCGGTCGCTGGCACATCGACATCTATAACGCGGTCATGTACCACGATTACAACCTGGAGGGCATCTGGGAGCTGGCGCGCGTCACAGCCCTGCCGGTCCAGACCGTGGCGCGGGTCTCACCCGGCACCGGTATCTCGTCCATGCAGATCGTGACTGCGCTGAAGGAGGATATCCTGGTCCCCTGGCGCAAGCAGCAGGCAGAAGACACCAAGACCATCCTCGACCTGCTCCGCTCCGACCTCGGCGGCCTGGTCTTCCAGCCCACCATTGGCCTGCACAAGGATGTGGCCGAGATCGATTTTGTTTCCCTGTACCCCAGCATCATGGAAGCGTTCAACATCTCGCCGGAAACCATCCGCCCCGGGCATCTCGACCCGGAGACTCACTTACCCATGACGACCGGGGAAAGAGGCCTTGTACCCAAGACCCTGGAACCACTCCTGAAAAAACGAATCGAGTTAAAAGGCAGGCTGCTCGAGATGTCCAAATGGGATACCCGTTACAAGTTTTATAAGTCACGATCCGCGGCGCACAAATGGCTGCTGGTGACCTGCTTCGGTTATCTGGGCTACAAGAACGCCCGCTTTGGGAAGATTGAAGCCCACGAAGCCGTGACCGCCTATGGACGTGAGGCGCTCCTGCGTGCCAAGGAAGCTGCCGAGGACCTGGGTTTTACCGTCCTGCACCTGTATGTGGATGGTATATGGGTACAGAAGGAAGGCCTGAACCAATCATCCGATTTTGATGTACTCGTGAAAGAAATCCATGAGCGGACGAAACTGCCCCTCGCCCTGGATGGCATCTACCGCTGGATCTGCTTCCTGCCCTCACGGCTTAACCCGAAGGTGCCGGTGCCAAACCGCTATTTTGGCGTTTTCCAAAGCGGTGAGGTCAAATGTCGCGGCATCGAGCTGCGCCGCCGCGATACAGCGATTTTTATCAAGGACCTCCAACAGGAGGCGCTGGACATCCTGGCCCGCTCCCCCAGCTTTGACCACCTGCCGAAAGACCTGGAGCAGATCCAAACCCTTGTGGCCCGCCGCCTGGACGACCTGCGGCATGGACGGATTCCCCCTCAAAAACTCCTGGTCCGCCAGACGCTCAGCCGGGCGGTGAAGGAATACAGGGTCCCCTCGCCCGCGGCGATTGCCGCCGCGCAGCTGGAAAAGGAAGGCAAATTCCTGCGCCCCGGACAGACGGTGGGGTTTATTTATACATTGGGGGAGCCGGGGGTACGGGCGTGGGATATCAACGAGGCGTTTGATGCCAGAACCATAAATATTTCCGCCTACAAAATTCTGCTGAACCGGACGATGACAAATTTTCTGCAATCATTTGGGATGAAACGCGTCGTAGAGACGTTGCAATGTAACGTCTCTACGACGGTTACATATACAGGCCCGGTACATTTTCCCTATCTAATTCCCAACGCGCCGGATTATCGATAATATATTGACGGATATTGCACAGCGAATTTTCATCCCGAACAATATGGTCATAATACAGCGCCTGCCAGGCAAATTCCTTGAAACCAGCCAACCCGGCCAGCCGTGTCACGGCCGATTTATACGACCGGATAATGACACCCAATGACCCGGCCTTGGGTGAAATCTCGGACATCAATGTTTCCTTCCGTAGAGACGTTGCGTGCAACGTCTCTACGGGATTACATATGATTACGATGCCATGCGCATGATCCGGCATGATCACAAATTCATCCATTTCAATGGCCGCGTGATGGCGCGGGATTTCACGCCAGCAGTGCGCGGCTGTTTCACCCGCCGCCGAAAGAACCATATCCCCATTCACCACGCGGCCAAAATAAGGCTCGCGATGTCTGGTGCAGATGGTGACAAAATAATAACCGGGATTCCGATAATCCCACCCTTTCAAGCGGGTTGATTCGATGCGGTATTTATTTTTGAAAAGGGTCATGGTTCATGTTCCCGGATCAATTCAGAATTCGTCGAAGGGGACAGCATAGATTTCACAACGACCGCTGCTCAGATAATCATGCCAGTATTCATGTGCCCTGTCTATTTCATCCCAGGGTGTCTTTTGCGTGTCCTTGTAAAACGTGGAAAGCAGGACAAAACGATTCCTGTCCGTATCGCTGGCAAATAGAATTCTATGGCGATCTTTCCTTAATTCAAAAAGAGGGCCATCGATATGCTTGGCCATCTTGGTGTCGATCAGGTCAAGGCCTACACGGCTCAATCGCTGGACAACATGGAAGATAAGCTCCAGGTCATCCAAATTTGTCAGGGCAGATATGTAATCGACGACCGGTAGATGGCCGGCCGCGTCACGGAAGCAGGCGATCTGCCAGCGGCGGCGCCTGCGGATTCTCAACGAACTAATGTTGAAAGATATCCGCGGCGGGATTGAATTCAGATCATTGCCTGTTGCATGTGTTGCCGGTTCCATGATTCTCCAACGTGATATTGGCTGCTATTTTAATGGCGAGTCCGGAAACTCCGATATACAAATTTGACAGGAATAAACTTGCAATGATCTGATCTGTGCGCATCCTTCAGGCAGGCTATCTATGAATCGACAGGGTATGGAAAGTACACCCCCTTTGGTGAATTCGTGGCGATCACCTCCCGTACGGATACCAGTACGATTTATCCTCCAGGTTGAAATCCCAGTGCACGTGTTTGGTCTCGCGGAATTCGTCGAGGCCTTCGATGCCGAGCTCGCGGGCGCCGCCGGAGTATTTCATCCCGCCGAAGGGGCCGGCGTAATTGTCGGTGAGCGGGTCGTTGATCCAGATCGTCCCGGCCTTGACGTCTTCGAAAAAGGCCTTGATCTTCTTGGGGTCTTCCGAAAGCAGGACCGCGCCCAGGCCGTACTGGCAATCGTTGACGAGCTCGACCGCCTCTTCGAACGAGGTGTACTCCATCAGGGGGATGGCGGGGCCGAATGTCTCCTCGCGCATGATCAGCATGCTGTGATCGACGCCGGTCAGCACGGTGGGTTCGTAGTACCAGCCCTTGGTGAGATCTTTCGGCCGTTTGCCGCCGGTCAGAATTTGAGCGCCGCGGGTACGGGCGTCTTCGACATGGGATTCGATCTTGGCGCGGTACGTGTCCCCGATCATCGGGCCGACATCGGTTGTCTCCTCCAGCCCCGATCCCAGCCGCAGCGATTTGACATGCTCCACGATCGCTTCGATAAATTGTCTGGCTCTGGGCTTTGGAATGTACACTCGTTCTGTGCTCGTGCAGACCTGTCCCGTATTCAACAGCGCGGCATAGGCAACGGCTTTCGCCGCCAGCTCCGGGTCGGCGTCTTCGGCGATGACTGTGGCATCCTTGCCGCCCAGCTCAAGGTGCAGCTTCTTCATCATCGGCGCAGCGTGGGAGGCGATCCGCTGTCCTGTGGCCAGGCTTCCGGTAAAGGCAATGACCGGCACGTCAGGGTGCTTCACCAGGGGCTCGCCCATTTCCGCGCCATAGCCCGTGATCACATTGACAACACCGGCAGGCAGACCGTCGAAGCAGTGTTCGGCCATATACAGTGCGGTCAGCGGGGTCATCTCGCTGGGCTTGATAATCACCGTATTCCCGGCAGCGAGGGCAGGCGCGACCTTCCAGGCCATCAAAAGCAGCGGATAGTTCCAGGGCACGATGCAGGCCACCACACCATACGGTTCCTTCAAAATGAAGTTGAATTGGGACGGTTCGCCGGGGGGAATGACGCGGCCGCGGTCGTGGCGTCCCAGCTCGGCGTAATAATCGAAGGTGTTCGCCACCCACTCCACTTCCTCATCGTTCTCCGCTAGAGGCTTGCCTTCCTCGAGAGTCAGCAGGCGGATGATCTCTCCCTTGTGACGCCGCACCCGGGAAGCCACATCGTGCAGCAGACCCGTCCGCTCGTTGGCGCCCATTTTCCTCCATGACCGGAACGCCTCTTTGCTGGAGCGGACGGCTACCTCCACATCCTCCGCCGTCCCGCGCGGGACCGTATCCAGCACTTCCTCGGTCGCGGGGTTGGTAACTTCGATCTCCTCCGTTGCACTGCCGTTGGTGAACTCGCCGTTGATATACATCGCTCGCATGCTGCACCTCCAATGGATTTGCTCGAGCGTATTTTATCAGCAGCAGGAGCAACCACTCTTAAATGACAGAACCGCGGACGCCGACCGCGGTTCTGTCACAAGAAGGAGGAGAAGAGAAATCACC
>DASUOS010000070.1:0-4906 GCA_036276515.1 Anaerolineales bacterium
TGTTCGGGCAATCGCTTCCAGGCCGAACGCATGAATATCGTCATCGGCAAAGTAGCTACAAGCCCGGCCAGGGCGCCCTGGGACAGTTTTAGGTACGGGGACTTGCTGTTTTCCATCAGACGAGCGAGCCTTTAAAGCTCATGGATTTCGCATAGAGCGCCGGGTGCTAAAACTATAAGGACTGCAGGGAGTATTTTCAACACGGAATGTTCCTACATCCACTCAGGAGGTTACCTATTGACTACAACGAAAAAAGCGGTGATATAATACGTCGTCCGTGATTAGTAGGAGCTTAGCAAATGACAGACATCCTGTAGTCCATATCGTCTTTTAGGGCAATTCACCCCAGCTGATGATTCGCGCCGAGGGCCTGCCCTCGGTTTTCGTTTTTAATACTCGGACCCTGAACTATCAGGTCTACTACAGGTTTCTATGCTTACCGCACACCATATTCACAAATCGTACGGCATTCAGCCGATCCTGCACGATATCTCTTTCAGCGTCAGCAGCCGAGAGCGCGTGGGGCTGATCGGCCCCAACGGCAGCGGCAAAACCACTCTTATGCGTATCCTGGCCGGTATCGAACCGCCCGACTCCGGGACGGTCGTATCGACGCGCTCCCACCTGCGGGTCGGGTACCTCGCCCAGGGTCTGGCCTTCGACGAGGAGCAGACGCTTCAGACGACCCTCCATCTGGATTCTGTTTCCCCGGAGGAGCTGGAGGCTCAGATCGAGTCGCTGGCCCTGGCGCTCTCTTCCAACCCAAACGATTCCACGCTCCAGAGCCGCTTTGACAGGACCCTGGAAAAACTTTCGGCGGAAGGCGATCCGCCGGCGGCCATTCTGGGTCCGCTTGGTCTTGCAAATCTGCCTCCGGAGATGCCTGTCCGGCATCTCAGCGGCGGCCAGAAAACCCGCCTGATGCTGGCGCGCGTGCTGCTGGAGGATCCGCATTTACTCCTGCTCGATGAGCCCACCAATCATCTCGATATCGAGATGCTCGAGTGGCTTGAGGACTGGATGAACCACTTCCAGGGCGCGGCCCTGATCGTTTCGCATGACCGGGCCTTTTTGGACAACACGGTGACATCCATCCTCGAGCTGGACCCCGCTACGCATAACGTCAAATCCTACCCGGGCAACTATGCCGATTATCTCGAACAAAAACTGGCGGAACGCGAGAAGCAGGCGCAGGCCTGGCAGGACCAGCAGGACGAGATCGCCCAGCTTCGCTCGGCGGCCATGCACATCCGCGGGCTGACGAAAATGAAGAAAGGCGGCAAAGCAGATGGCGGGGACAAATTTGCCAAAGGCTTTTTCGGAAACCGCGCCACCAAGAACGTGGCTGGGCGCGCCAAACACATCGAAGCGCGCATCGAAAAACTCATGACCGAAGAGCGGATCGAAAGGCCAAAACAGAACTGGCAGATGAAGCTGGATTTTGGCGCGCCGGCCCACCAGTCCAGGGATGTGTTGATCACAGAGAAACTGTCTGTTGGATATGACACGCCCCTGCTCACCGATCTGAACCTCAGCATCCGCGCCGGCAGGCGCATTGCCCTGACCGGCCCGAACGGCAGCGGCAAGACCACTCTGGTCCGCACGATCGCCGGCAGCCTGTCCCCTTTGGCCGGAAGCCTGAAGCTCGGCATGACCGTCAGGCTGGGATACATGACCCAGGAGCAGGAACTTCTGAATCCTGCTTTTACCGCCCTGCAGACCATCCAGAGTGTCGCCCCGTTCAACGAGACGGAGGCGCGCAACTTCCTGCACTATTTCCTGTTCAAGGGAGATGACGCCCTGCGGCCGACAGGCGCCTTATCGTTCGGGGAGCGCGCCCGCCTGCAGCTGGGACTGCTCGTCGCCCAGGGCTGCACGTTCCTCCTGCTCGACGAGCCCATCAATCACCTCGACATTCCCTCCCGTGCCCGCTTCGAGGAAGCTCTAGCCAACTTCAAAGGGACCATCCTCGCCGTCGTCCACGATCGCTACTTTATCGAGCGCTTCGCCACCGATGTCTGGAATGTAAAAGATGGCGGCATTGAGAAGTGGTAGATGGACCTCACTGGAAACATCATGGAACCCCTATCCCCAACCCCCTACGCCGATGTCAATCAGATGCTGGAAGCACTGTATACGAACGTCAAGGAAATCCTGCAGGATCAATTTGCTGGCATGTATCTGCATGGCTCCCTGGCCGCCGGCGGCTTTGACAAGGCCAGCGACATTGACGTAGCCATCGTAACAAAAGAGGGAGTTTCTGAAGAATCCTTCTCTTTACTGCGCGCCATGCACGCCCATCTGGCAGCACTGGACTCGCCCTGGTCAACGCAGCTGGAGGTAACTTATCTCCCGCAGGCTGAGCTGCGCCAACCCAACCCTCCAGACATCCTCCACCCTCACATCGACAGAGGCCCCGGCGAGGTGCTCAAAAAGATCCGGCCTGAGAGTGACTGGTCCATTCTGCGCCATAACCTGCGGGAGCGCGGCATCGTGATCGAAGGCCCGGCACCTCAGTCCCTGATCGATCCCGTTCCGCCCCAGGGCTTGCGGCAGGCCGTCATGGAGGGCGTGCCCATATGGTTCAGCCCCATTCTGGCAGACCCCTCTGAGATCGCCAAACGCGGGTACCAATCGTTTTTTGTGCTCACCATCTGCAGGATGTTGTATACCCTCAAATACGGAAATACTCTCCCCAAACAAGCAGCGGCGAAGTGGGCGTTGGAAAACCTGGGACCGGAGTGGAAGCCTTTGATCGAGCGTGCCCTGGTTGGACGCCAGCAACCCGGCCAGGATGCACAGCCTGAGGATATCGAGGGAACCCTGGCCATGATGAGATTCATTCTCGATCAGGTGAGACCAACTTCCTATCCGGAGGTTAATGAAGTCTTGAACGTACTTCTCAGGAACGTGAAAGAGATTTTGGGCGAGCAGTTTATCGGCATGTACCTCTACGGCTCGCTCTCCAGCGGTGACTTCAACCCGCAGACCAGCGACATCGATTTCCTGGTGGTCACAAAAACACTACTTCCAGAAGAAACCATCGCGCGGCTGGAGGAAATGCACCATCAAACCTGGGCTACGAGCCTGAAACGGGCCGGCAAACTGGAAGGCGCTTATGTGCCGCAAGCCCTCCTCCGCCGCCACGATCCGAATGGCGCGGGATGTCCAACCGTCAACGAAGGTCAGTTCTACATTTCCGCGCTGGGCAGCGACTGGATCATCCAGCGGCATGTGGTACGGGAGCATGGCGTGGTCGTGGAGGGACCGGAGCCGGCCACATTGATCGACCCGGTCAGCCCCGGCGAAATCCGCGAGTCAGTTGTCGGGACACTGAGGGAGTGGTGGTTCCCGATGCTGGACAACCCTTCCTGGCTCAGGGAGCATGAGCCCGCCTACCGCGCTTTTTCGGTCATCACCATGTGCCGGGTCCTCCATGCACTCGAGCATGGCACGATCGTGTCCAAACCCAAGGCCACCCAGTGGGCGCAGACCCGCCTGGGCGAGCCGTGGAGGCAAATCATCACGACGGCAGTTGCAATTTCCAATCACGAAGACCAGGATATTGCGCTGCATGAAACAACGGATTTTATTCGTTTCGTTAAATCCACTTTGGAGTCAGGCAGCTCATTGCACTCGCAGGGTGATTCGTCTGAATTTCCGGAAAAGAGTCAAAATGCCCAAAGTTCACATCGACACTGACCTGGGCGGTGATATCGATGACCTGTGTGCCCTGGCGATGCTCCTGCGCTGGAAGGATGTGGAGATCACCGGTATAACAACTGTCGCCGAAGCAAATGGGCGCAGGGCTGGATACGTTCGCCATGTTATAGACCTGGAAAACAGAAACAACATCCCTGTTGCTTCAGGTGCAGAGGTATCACAGGGATATTACCGCTATCCGGAATTTGGCTACCCTGATGAGGCGAGGTACTGGCCGCAAAAGATCATCCCGCGTCCCAACCCGTTGGAAGACGCTCTCCATCTCCTGAAGCAAAGCATCGAACAAAACGCGATTATCATCGCCATCGGACCGTTCACCAACCTGTATCTGCTGGACCTGAAATACCCGGGCATCCTGCAGCAGGCCAACCTCTTTCTCATGGGCGGCTATGTCTACCCCATTCGCGCAGGCTTTCCCGGATGGGGAAACGATATGGATTGGAACATCCAGGTCGATGTGCACTCTGCTAAGCACGTGATCGAGAATTCGAATCCGATGCTGATCCCATTGACGGTAACTGTCGAAACGGCTCTGCGGAGAGCCTATCTGGAGGATCTGCGGAAAGCAGGCGCTTTCGGCCAATTGATCGCACAACAGGCGGAGGCCTTTGCAATCGACGAGCAAAATGAGACTCGCTTTGGCCAAACCTGTGACGGTCTTCCAGATGACACCATCAACTTCCTGCATGACCCCCTGGCCTGCGCGGTCGCTCTTGGATATCGAGATGGAATTGAGATAGAAGAGATACCCCTTCTTCTCGATGAAAAGGATGGATTTCTACAGGAACACATCGACCACTCAGGCAGAAAGATCCGGGTTGTGACAAAAGTAGACGGCCCGCGCTTCAACCGATTCTGGCTCGGTACCTTCATGAAAAGGTAAAATAGGATATGGAAACTCCCCGCTTCAAAATCATCTCCCCCGACGATCTGGACGACTACCGCAGCCGCGCCGGCGATATTGCCGTTGCCTCGTGGCCGGAATTCATGCTCCATGATCCCATCGCGGACGAGAACTGGCATGAATTATTCGACCGTTTCACCGAGTACCAGTTCGCCCTGCTGGATATTGAAACGGACCGCATGGCCGCCATGGCAAACAGCCTGCCGCTCTGCTGGGACAGGCCGCTGGAAGAGCTGCCCGAAGGCGGCTGGGATTGGGTCTTCCTGAAAGCGATCGAGG
>DASUOS010000071.1:0-2360 GCA_036276515.1 Anaerolineales bacterium
TTGGCTTCGTAGACGATCCGTTCGAAGCGGACCCACTCGCGCAGCCTGTAGGGTCCCGTGCCGTTCGGCTGGCGGTACCATTCGCCGCCGCTCTCGACATTTTCCTGGTCGACAACGAAGGCCGTGGAATAGGTAAGCTTATAAAGGAAATAGGGTTTCGGCGCGTCGATGGTGACTTGCAGGGTGTGGTCGTCGAGGGCCTTTAACCCGCCGGCATTTTCGGACCGTCCTGCTGCCAGCTCGTTGATGCCAACGATATCACCCAGATACGTCAATGCCGTATCCGAAGCCAGCTGGGGGCTGGCCGCACGCTCCCACGAATAGATGACATCCTGCGCGGTGACAGGCTTTCCATTATGGAACTTCGCGCTTTCACGCAGGTGAAACGTGTACACCATGCCATCCGCGCTGACCTCCCAGGAGTCGGCCAGTTCAGGGGTTAAGTTCAAATGGGGATCGAAGGAGACCAGCCCGCTGTAGAGCAGTTTGTCGCCGGAGCCGTAGGTGGTGGCAGGGTCGTAGTCGCGGGGATTGGTGGATTCGCCGCCGGCCAAAACAAGTGCCTGATCCAGGGGAATGTCTGCCTGGTAGGGTGCAGACGCGTTAATCGTGGAGATAAATATGAAGAAGATCGAGAGCACGTTTATGGCGCGCGTTCCCCGGCGCATTTCGGGAGTGCGGGAAATCTTATTCATTTTTCCCTGCCTTGCTGTTCCCACGACGGACGACGAAACCAAGCACGATGACTCCGACGACAAGCAGGAACAAACAGCACATGCCGAGCAGGGTCAGTGACAACCACAAGGGAGGACCGGTCCGTGTGGGAACTGAGTCCGTGGGTTGGCCGCCGGTGGAGGTGGGAACCGGGGTGGGCGTTATCTGAAGGGCCGGGAGCCCGCCCGAGATGGGGACGATGGTCGGCACAAAGGTCGGGGTGGGCTGGGCCGTTGGCTGCGCAGTGACCGGCCGCGGCTGTGCCCCGATCGCCTGCCTCCAGGCATCCTCCAGCCCGTCGATGTCGAATCCGTAGGTCTGCAGCAGCGCCTCATCGATCGTGGTCCCATCCCGCAGCGAGAGGAGCAGCGCGGTCATTTTTTCCTGGCCATGGGTTTCGATCAAAAATTTTGTGATGCTGTACGACTGGCTGTATGAGAGATAGGCCTTGTCTGGCACTTCCGAAAAACTGCCGCTGATCGAGCGTACACTCAGGAGAGAATCATCCCGGATGGCGTCATCCATCTGCTGCTGGGAATAGATGTTCAGCCCGCCTTCGCTGTACACGGCCAGGCCTTCATTGAGCCAGGTCGGCACATCGCCCAGGCAGGAGAAGGTCAGGTGCCCGACCAGTACATGCGTGAGCTCATGGACCATCGCATCCCGGCCCCACTCGAGATCGGATTCGGAGATGCCGATGATAACGATATCCTGGTCGGGGAAGGCCTGCCCGCCCGTCCAGGAGGGCTCGTAGAGGATCGCCTCTTTCAGATCGTCGGTGCCGTTGTAGATGTAGATATGGATGGGGGAGTCGGCTTTCAGCCCGGACTGCGTCTCGTTGAAGAGCAGGCCGCTGTAGGCCGCCTTGGCCAGGTCGGCGATGAACGCCTGGTCGCCCTCGTAATAGTGCGGCCGCAGGAAGTCGCCGTTGCTGACCGTCTGCCAGGCACGGTCATCGTCCAGCCAGGTGGCGGTCTGCGTCTCGGTGATTGTTTCATTTCCGCTCGCATCGGTCACGCGCCAGCGCCACCAGAGCTGCGCGCCGGGAGGCAGGGAGCCGCTCTGGCGCATTTCCCAGGTCCACTCCGCCTCGACGCTTGTTCCGGGTGTGAATGGGGGAAAGGCTTTGGCGATCACTTCGCCGCAGGTCTGTTGTTCGTTGCCGTACTCCAGCACAATGGAGGTGATCTCCACATCGTTCGTGATGGAAAGTTGAAAGGTGGCTGTCTCGGGAAAATTCAGGATGATTTCATTACGCGTCACTTCTGCCTTGAGGGCGGGCGTGACGGTGGCAGCGCTTGCCAGCCCGGGAGTTCTGAGAGAGCCGAACAGAACGCCCAGAAGCAGCGCCAGGATAAGGTTGCGCATCGATTGCTCCGTGTGTGCTTGTCTTTTTGCATAAACCAGGTGGGTTCCCGGGTATTCTTTTACAACGCAGCAAAGTGTATCATGGTTCAAAATCATGCCTTTCAAATCCCTATCAATCAAAAGGGGCTGGTTTGCGTATGCATCCGTTTGCATGTATAATCTTTTTTTAAGTCTCCCATGCGGGGGATTTTCTTGAGGTACATATGGCCTTACGCGGCAATCTACGTGATTTTACGATTACACAACTCCTTAATCTCATCAATCTTGCACGAAAGACC
>DASUOS010000072.1:0-5881 GCA_036276515.1 Anaerolineales bacterium
GTCCAGTGTCCACTGCCTGACGTCAAATTCCTCTGCCGCGGCCCGGGTCGTCGCTTCGCTGGCGGCGTTGACCCAGGTGATGTTCGCCCGCTCGTCTTTCTGAAAGCGCTGCATCAACATTTTGCCGTACATTCCCGCCCCTATGATCCCCAGATTGTATGTCGTCATGTCATCTCCATGAACAGACCTCCGAGCCGAACACTCGAAGGTCTGTTTCCTTGTCTACGTGTGTACCTGTCTACTTACTTCCCCAGTTTCTTCCTGAACGCTTCGGTCAGCGCCGGGACGATCTGGAACAGGTCACCGACGATGCCGTAGCGTGCCTGCTTGAAGATCGGCGCGTCGGCATCCTTGTTGATTGCCACCACCAGCTTGGCATTCCGCATCCCCACCAGGTGCTGGATCGCGCCAGAGATACCACAGGCGATATACAGATCGGGCGTGACGACCTTACCGGTCTGCCCGACCTGGTGCGAGTAGGGAATATAGCCCGCGTCCACGGCCGCGCGGCTGGCCCCGACCGCGCCGCCCAGTACATTGGCCAGCTCGGTAATGAGGGCGAAACCCTGCTGGGCACGCCACAGCTCGGCCTGTTTCTCGTCCAGGCCGGAAGGCGGCTGCAGGGAGGGGTTGTTCGAAACGCCGCGCCCGCCCGAGACGATGACGCCCGCATCGCCCAGGTTGACTGCGCTCTCGGAAGCGGAGTAGCCTTCAACCTGGGTTAATGCATCAGCCTTGATGTCCACTTTCGTAGCGGTTCCAGATTTGCCCGCATCCGCTTCGGGCTTTGGGAAGGCGCGGGCGCGGATGGTTGCCAGCACCGGCTTGCCGGCGCACACCGTTTTCTCCAGGACCTTGCCTTCATAGATCGGGCGGGTGGCCACCAGCTGATCTCCATCCGCTTCCAGCCCGGTGATATCGGTCAGGACGCCTGTGTTCAGATCCACGGCGGTCATGGCGGCCAGCTCACGGGTACGGGCCGTCGTCGGGAACAGGATCAGGTCCAGGCTTTGCACCGAAGCGAGCGCCGAGAGCGTGGAGGCATACGCCTCAGCCCGGTAATCCGCCAGCGCAGCGTCATCTGCAGCCAGGACCTCGTCGGCGCCATACTCGAACGCAGCCTTAGCCACCACATCCACGCCCGAGCCAAAGACAACTGCACTCGCCGACCCTAGCGATTTCGCCAAGCCTAGTGCTTCCCACGACGCGGGCTGGACTTCACCTTTGAAATGGTCGATGTACACCAGCGTTTTCATAGCACCTTCTCCGCCAGGATTTTGTCGACGAGCTTTTCTGCGATCTCGGCGGGACTTTCACCGCTGATGATCTCGATCGATGTCTGCTGAACGGGCGGGTTCATCAGCTCAACGCGCTTGACCAGGGCTTCGGGCGCGCTCACCCCAAGATCGCTCAGGGACCAGACCGGGATGTTGGCCTTCGACGCCTTGCGGATGCCCATGAACGATGGGTAGCGCGGCTCACCGATGCTCTGGACCACGCTGACCACCGCCGGCAGTTTGGCGCTGACGGTCTGCCGTCCCTCTTCGATCACACGCTCCACGGTCACCCCCTTCGGGGACGATGCGCTTCCGTCGCTGGCCTTGATCTGCCCGGCCAATCCGAGCATGGGCCAGCCAAGGATGCGCGCCGTCTGGGCGGGAGTGATGCCCGCGCCGTTATCCAGAGTCTGCCGCCCGAACACGACCATATCGGCGCCGATCTTCTGGATCGCCGCCGCCAGGACTCGTGCCGCACCAGCCGTATCCAACTCATTGAGTGCCGGGTCTGAGACCAGGACCGCCTCGTCCGCGCCCATGGCCAGGGCGTGCTTGAGCGCCTCCCGAGCAGACTCGGGCCCCACGCACAGCGCAGTGACCGTCCCACTGGTGGCTTCCTTCTGCTGCAGCGCGCCTTCCACCGCGTACTCGTCGAACGGGTTGATGACCAGCGGCGCGTCCCCCCAGCTGACCCGCCCGCCCTCGGCTCTCACCTTGGCTTCCGAGTCAGGCACTTGCTTGATACAGGCAATGATTTTCAAAGCGACTCCTCCTTGGATGAATATATGATTTTAGATGAATCCTGTCAATGCGAGGAGGCTGTTGGCCCGACGAAGCAATTCCATGTTCATTAGGAAATCCTTCAAGAAGTCTCGCAATAACGAATTACATAGTGCCGCATAATTCACTTTATTTTTTAGTGAAATATCAACCTACAAATCCAATGTAAAAGTAAAGTTATTTATGAGACAGGTAGTTCAAATAGGCCATCACCACCAGCACATCCGCGGCGATGACGGCCACCAGACCCAGCAGGCTGAAAACTTTTTGCCAGAGCACCCAGCGTTCCTTGTTCTCCATCCGCTTGAGGAAGAATTCGCGGAATGGGTAGATGGATGGCTCGCGGGTAAGGCTATTATAAATGTCCTGGTAGTATCGGCCGGTCTTAAACCAGAGCTTATAGGTATTCCGCAGGAATAACAGGCTGAAGAGCAGGAATAAAATGACAAAGATAAAAGAAGGTTGATTGCCGGTCATAGTTACATCACCGAGAGGCTGCGCGCCGTCTCTGACACCCGTAGTTTACTATACAGCTGAACGATCGCCTGCAGGGTGGAAACCTGCACGAACAGGTGGGGGGAAGCCGCTGATCATCTCAGGATGCCGGAGATTCTGATAGGTTGCCTGGCTGGATTTCTGTAAACTTCGATCTCATCCAGAACAGAATCCCCAGACTGATCAAGGCGCAGACCCCGACCACTCCTTCGATCCCCAGCTCGCCCACGGTTGGCAGCAAATACACGACCAGGGCATCCACAAAGGCATGCCAGAGCAGGGCGATCCAGAACCAGACCGGCTTGCGGTAGACCACGCTGTACAGGACCATGACCGAAAGAGCCAGGTGCAGCGTGATGGCAAAAACCCGCTCAACCAGCCCGAGGAACGCCATATACACCGGCGCGGTCCAGAAATCCTCCATCTGCTGCATAGCCAGCTCGAGCTGATCGGGCGGCAGGCCCAGAGTCGCCGGGTCGACATTTCGTAAGGCGATCATACTGATCACGCTGACAAGCCCAAGTATGCCCAGCAGTAAAGCCTCCACACCGCCATGTCCCACGCCGGCCAGCACCCCTTCCGCCCAGGTTTTAACATTTTTTAGACTGAACTTGAACAGGATCCAGCGCGCCGTCTCTTCGAATATGCCCGCCAGCAGGCCGAGCACCACGGCATTGAAGAGCGCCCGGGACGTCTCGGGGACGGGCGGCAGAGTGCCATTATTGAACAGGGCAGTCAAACCGGACACTGCCGGAATGTGCAGAACCTGCGATGCAATAAAGGTCAACGCGCCGGCAAGCACCAATTTCCAGGGCAGGCTGAACTTCCGGGTGAGGTAAAACGCCAGAACAATGGGCAGAACGATCATGCCCAGGACATTAACCAGATATGCAGCAATTAACACGAATTTGCTCCTTTATTCCCCTTCCAGCCCCTTACCATTATTCCTGCCAGTACTCCGCGTCATAGGCGGGCAGCTCGCAGCGCAGCGGCTTGTCGATCCGCTCGCCGAGGGCATAACCCGCCTGGATAAGTGTTTGCACTTCGCTGGAGCCCTCATAGATCACCGCGCCCTTGGAATTGCGCAGATAGCGCTCCACATCGTATTCGTCGCTGAAGCCGTAGGCGCCGTGGATCTGGATCGCCTCGTTGGCTGCGCTGAACGAAGCCTCGGTGGCGAACTTCTTGGCGAACGAAGTTTCGCGGGTGCAGCGTTTGCCCTGATTCTTGAGCCAGCCCACCTGGAAATAGAGCAGGCGGGCGATCTCGTAATCCTGAGACATTTTGGCGATCTTTTCCTGGATGAGCTGGTGCTCGGCGATGGGCTTGCCAAAGGTTTTGCGGGTCCTGGCATAGCGGACACTGGCATCCAGTGCTGCGCGAATAATGCCGGTCGCGCCGGATGCCACCGTATAGCGGCCGTGGTCGAAGCCGGACATGGTGATCTTGAACCCTTCGCCTTCCCCGCCGATCCGATTCGCCACCGGGACCTTGACGTCGGTGAACGAGATCCAGCCGGTCGAGCCGGCCCGCACGCCGAGCTTGCCATGCAGATCACCGGTCTTCACGCCTTCGCTGTGCAGATCCACAATAAAGGTTGACAACCCCTCAGAAGCCTTCCGGGCCGACGGGTTGGTTTTAACGGTGACCAGCGCCAGGTCTGCTTTGGAGGCGAGTGAGATCCACATCTTCTCGCCGTTCAGGATGTAAAAATCCCCGTCCCGTTTGGCGGAGGTGGTCATCGCCGCCACATCGGACCCCATGCCGGGTTCCGTAAAGGCGCCGCAGCCGATCTTCTCGCCCTTTGCCAGCGGGACGAGGAATTGCTGCTTTTGCTCCTCCGTTCCCCATTGGAAGAGCGTCATCCCGCACAGCCCGCTATGAACCGACATGACCACTCGCAGATGGGTATCGACTGCTTCGAGCTCCTCACAGGCCAGCCCCCATGAGACGAAGTCCATGCCCTGCCCGCCGTAGCGGACCGGAAAGGGCAGACCCAGGATGCCGAGTTCTCCCATGCGCTTGAGCATAAATGGGATGGGTTCCTGTTTGCGATCGTATTCCTTGATGACAGGCGCGATCTCTTTCTGGGCAAAATCACGCACCATTTTCTGGGTCATTTGTTGTTCCTGGGAGAGAGAGAAGTCCATGAAGGGTTTCCTGTGTGAAGATTTTCTCTAATTATACCTGCTGGTACCCTTTGCCCCCTCTGTGGATGATCGATTAAATAAAAATGCCCGATGCAGCTCATGATGTTGCATCGGGCTAGGGGAGATGGATGTCCTCTATCATGATTTCTTCTCGACACCCATGTTGCTCAGCTCATCCGAATTGATGTTCGAGATGAGCAGGTCCGCGCCGGCCAGGGCGACGAACAGCAGCAGTAGAACGGAAACAATGATCGCAAACATAGTCCACTCCTTTCATGCTTACTATAACAACTTCGACGTTGAAAAGATATGTCCCCTAACAGTACTGATATGAAATTGCATTTCAGTTATGCAAGGAACATAGTACAAGACGAGGAAAATTCAAATTTGTTCCATAAATGTATACGTCTTTGGAACTGAATTGTTGCAGTCGCCGTCAGGCGGCGTTGATAGGATGAACCGGGGGAGTGCCTCGTTGAAATTATAGCACATTTGTTCTAATAACACTCGTACTCGGACAATCTAAAACTGGAGGGCAGATCGCTCGATTCTTCCCTAGACTCACCTTCCAACTTAATCTTGTTGGAGTACTAGGTGGGAATGGTTGATCCGGCAATTCTTATAAAAATAATGTCAGGCAATTTCCCGTTTTGTGTTGACAAAACCTGTCTTTGAGATAAAATACACTCCGCCACAAAAAAGCCGAAGTGGCGGAATTGGCAGACGCGCTACGTTCAGGGCGTAGTGAGGGTAACCTCATGAGGGTTCAAGTCCCTCCTTCGGCACAGCAAGATCCCCCTGGAGAGACTCGCCAAAAGCGGGTCTTTTTATTTTTCTGAGCAACTGTTGAAGTGCCAGAATTAGGTTTGAACGACCCAGAAATTCGCATAAGTAATGGCTTAAAAGTACCTGCCGCATGTCCGAGGGGTGGTATAATTAGAGTAATTCAGGCATATCCTTCATTAGTTAAGACGCGGAGTCACAGAATCTCGCCTTCGTGTCTTTTTTATGCCGAGATCCCTTATCGAAGAGAAACAAATGGCAGACGAAACCCCCCAAATTTCCCCCAACGGCCAATACGGAAATATCCAGCAGGTTGATATCGATGCCCAGATGCGTGATGCGTATCTGGATTATGCGATGAGCGTGATCGTCGCCCGCGCCCTTCCCGACGCACGC
>DASUOS010000073.1:0-4244 GCA_036276515.1 Anaerolineales bacterium
AGCTAGCCTGTTAAGGCTTGATCGATTTATCTTGAACGGCTAGAATCAAAGAGTTGTATTTCTAATCATCGGGTGCCTTAGTAGCTACGCGCTTCTGTTTCGAATCCCATCGGGATCGTCAGCGATGAATCAAAGGAACTAATCCGCTAGTCAGGCGGTAGCTCCCTCTGACCTTTTTTTATTAAAAGAGTCTACTATGGCGAAAATAGAGTCTGCAGGTGTTGCAAAAGTGTTGCAATCAGGAAAAAACGCCATGGAAATATTGGACTCAATGGACAGTTTTGCCCCCAAAAAGCGCAAAAATCCGAACAGAAACGCTCGAAATGGACGTATTGGACGTATTGGAAGATAGGACTTTAGAATCACACAGTAGAAGTCGGGGGTTCGAGTCCCTCCGCGCCCACAAATAACAGGTGATTATGCTTGAAAGTTCAGGGCATTTCGCCGAAACCCTAAAAAGCCTCCCATGAAATCGGGGAGGCATTTTTATTTGAATCGGGTAGGTACTGCCAAATTATAAGTATTTGTCTTATACTCCACTGGAATAACATTTCATCCACTCGTTAGTTATAACCTTTTTGCCTGCCCCAATAGAGTGATAACTTTTTTGACGTTTTGAATAATCAATGCAAAGGGAGATGAATGCAAGCAGCATTTTATGAGCGTACCGGAGTCGCAAGAGATGTTCTCCATATACAGGAGGTACCGACTCCTGCTCCCGGGCCGGGAGAGGTTCGAGTAAAGGTGGCTTGCTCGGGAGTTAACCCATCCGATGTCAAATCACGGGCTGGCGCACGCACTGGGGTTCTGCCATTTCCGCGTATCATTCCGCACAGTGACGGCGCGGGCGTGATCGACCAGGTAGGTCTGGATGTTCCCTCCAGGCGTGTCGGGGAACGGGTCTGGGTTTGGAATGCTGCCTGGATGCGTCCATTTGGCACGGCTGCCCAATACGTGGTTTTGCCCTCGGAACAAGCTGTGCCACTGCCCCAAAACATCGATCTGGCTGTTGGCGCATGCCTGGGCATCCCTGCTCTCACCGCCTTTCACGCTGCCACCTCGCAGGGAGGAGTCTCGGGCAAAAGCGTGCTGGTGGCAGGAGGGGCAGGCGCAGTGGGCCATTACGCCATCCAGATAGCGAAGATTAAAGGCGCCCGGCAGGTGATTGCCACCGTGAGCGGACCAGAAAAAGCCGCGCTGGCCCGGGAGGCAGGAGCGGATCTCGTCTTAAACTACAAAACTGACGATCTTGTTTCCCACATCCAGGAAGCCACAGCGGGAGTGGGCGTCGATCGCATCCTGGAGGTTGATTTTGCGGCCAATGTCCATATCGATATTGCACTTCTGCGACCGTATGGGGAAGTGATCGTGTATGGCAGCGGGGCAGCCGATATCCCGGTTCCGTTCTCCCCGGCAATTCGTAAGGGCACCCATCTGTACTTTTTTATCGTCTACAACCTTCCGCCGGATGTCCGCCAGGATGCCATTGCAGATTTATCTGGGTTGTTGAGAGACAACAAATTGATTCATAATATTGCAGCACGCCTGCCTTTAGAGCAAATTGCGGAAGCGCACGATCTGGTCGAAAGAAGGCAGGTGATCGGAAATGTAGTTCTTGAAGTGGGGTGAGAGCCAATGCCAACTCTGCACGAGGGGAATTTTCATTCAATCACTGGAAAATTCGGATCTTCATGAGATAAGCTAACTGGGGATATGTTCAAGGCTATTTGCGCGCCTTTTTGGAAAAAGGATGGAACTACTGAAAACCTGCCCATCCATAATTACATTTCTCCTGTATGTCACGTGACATTATTCCTGAAAAGGCGAAAGATTATTGAATCACTTACACCGTTGTGATAATATTTTCATGCAGTGAAAAAAATATCACAACGTAGAAATCAGACGTTTTTAGGAATTGAGGTCAAAACATGAATTCTATCCCACAGCTTCAGCTCGCTCTAGACTACATCTCGCTCCCGAAAGCGATTGTGATGGCAGCCACGGTTGCTCCCGAAGTCGATATTATCGAAATTGGAACGCCGCTCTGTAAAGCAGCCGGCCTGGATGCGATCCGGGCGATCCGCGAAATCTGCCCGGATAAGCTCATTTTAGCTGACTTCAAAGCACCCGATGTCGGCGGGCTCGAAGCCACGATGGCATTCGATGCCGGCGCCGATATGATGACCGTCATTGGTGGAGCCGCCCTCGCCACCGTGGAACAGGCGCTGGCCGTTGCCCGCGAACGGGGCAAGGAAATGCTGATGGAGCTCACCGGCGTTCGCGACATCCTGGAACGCGCTGTCGAATGGCGTAAGATCGGCGTAGAGCGCATTGTGTATCACCGGGAGTGGGATGCCCAGTCTGCCGGGCGCGAGTGGGGCGAGGCGGATAAGGATACGATCCGCCAACTGATCGACATGGGCTTCAAGGTTACGGCGACCGGTGGTCTTACGATGGAGCTTCTCCCCTTCTTCGCCGACCTGCCTGTTTCCGTGCTCATCTGCGGGCGCGGAATTCGCGAGGCCTACGATCCTCGAGCGGCTGCCCGCGAGATGCGATTAGCAATCACGCAGTTGTGGTCAGGCGTCCCGGTCTCTGGCTGAAATCATAACAACGTCCCAATCCCGATGACACGGATTGGGACGTTGCCTTTGTGTGAAACATAACCCGCTGCAAGATAAACGATAAGGAGGTACTTCTATGGCTGAGTCATTGAAAGGAAAGGTCGCCGTCATGACCGGGGTGGGCTCCGGATTCGGAAAAGCCACAGCAGAATTGTTTGCTCGGGCCGACCAGGTAAACCTGATCCTGATCGACCGGAACACCCAGGCCCTCGAATGCACGGCGGAGAACTGCCGGGCATACGGCTCGAAGGTCTTTACACTGCCCTGTGATGTAACAGACCCAACCACCTTCGAGCGCGCGCTTGAAGTGGCGCTCGACAACTTCGGCCGGGTTGATTTTTTGATCAATTATGCCGGTGGCGCCCTCAAAGTGGCGCCCATCGAGGAAATGGACGATGAGATCAACCGCCGCATCATCGACCTGAATCTCACCAGCACCATCATGAGCTGCCGGACCTTTACTCCGCAGTTCAAGAAGCAAGGGTTCGGCAAGATCATCAACGTATCCAGCGCCTGTGACCGTCGCTCGTGGCCGGGCTGGTCGGTGTATTCGGCCGCCAAGGCAGCTGTCAATTCCTTCACCCGGTGCCTGTATACGGAACTGCGTCCTCATGGCATCGCCGTGATGCTCCTGGTGCCGGGCGGATCCAATACCGGTTTCCAGACTGCAGCAGAAAACGTCGGGAAGTTCGAGTGGGATGAGGAACTGGCTGTGCGCCCGGAACACTTCGCCGATATGGTCTACCAGGCTTGTGCTCTCACCCGAGGTGCATGCGTCACCGAGCTGGTCCTGTACGGACTGGCGCAGGATGTCAGTGGATATTAAGGTGAAGAGATCTATCAAATCACGTGCTGAATGCCGAGGTTCGCGAACCTCGGTGCAAGGAGGTGGCAGGACCCGAGAACAAGTATGAGCAAACTGTGTGGTACCGGGATCAACCGAAAATACGCTGAATTCGGCAAGCAGGTACGACACCGCAGGTATTTCATTAGGCTCAGCGAATATCTAAGGAGACATGCAAAATGAAAAAGAAAGTGTTTTCGCTTTTGACTGTGCTGGTACTTACCGGACTCATCCTGTCCGCGTGCGGCTCTGCCGCGCCAGCCACGGAAGCTGCCCAGGCTCCCGCGGAAGAAAAGCCGATGAAGATCGCCTTCTTCGTTTCGGATCTAAGCAATGTGTTCCACCAGGGACAGGCTGCCGAAGCGCAGAAGTATGCGAAGGAAAAGTACGGCGCGGAAGTCTTTGTCTTCGATGGCAAAGCAGATTCCGCCGTCATGACCCAGAACGTGGACCAGATCATGGCCCAGGGCATCGACGCTGCCACCCTGCACATCTGGGATTACGACGCCGTCCGCCCCGCCGTACTCGAAGCGATCGACAAGGGCGTCATCCTGACCTCTTTCTTCAGCCCGTTGGGCGACAGCGGTATCCCGGTGGCCAGAAGTGACGAGAAAGGTATTTCGTATCAGATGGGCGTTGAGATGGCCACGCAATGGAAAGCCGCTCACCCCGATAAGCCCATCGTGATGGTCGAGCTGGGCTGGCCCAACCATGTCGAGGTCAAGTCCGGGCGTACCGATCCATGGGTGGAAGGTGTACTGTCTGTCGACCCGACG
>DASUOS010000074.1:0-6006 GCA_036276515.1 Anaerolineales bacterium
ATCGGGCGCGTTGAGCGCTTCCTGGGGCCCGAGAACTACCGGGTCATGATGGGAATGTTCAAGACGCCGGCCTCGATCCTGGGCTTTTCGCTGATCGTGTTTTTCATTATCCTTGCACTGGCAGCGCCGTTAATTGCACCCCCAATCAACCCGAACGATCCCTACAAGATCCCCCGTGACGGGTTCAAAGCAGAGCCGCTGCCGATGATGTCTCCCTGGAATCGCAACCAGCCTCCGCTGCCGTTCTGGTGGGAACCCGTTATGAAGACCGATCAATGGGTCCATATTTTTGGAACAGCTCAGGGCCAGTACGACGTGTTCTATGGGGTGATCTGGGGCACGCGGACTGCCTTCAAGACCGGCATGATCGTGGTGATCTCCACCTTCCTGATCGGGGTGGTGGTCGGCTCCGTGTCGGCCTATTATGGCGGCGCCGTGGATAATATCATCATGCGCATCGTCGATGTATTCCTGACACTGCCCTTCATCCTGGCGGCGCTGATCACGGCGGCTGTACTGACGCCAAAGATAGGAAGGAGTCTGGTTCCTTCCATCCTTGCCCTGATCACGTTTGGGTGGATGGGATACGCCCGCATCGTGCGCGGCGATATCCTCTCCACCAAGGAGCGCGACTACGTGATGGCGGCGCGCGTCATCGGCGTGAAGGACAGCCGCATCCTCTTCCGCCACATCCTGCCCAATGCCATCTTCCCCACGCTGGTGCTGGCCTCCCTGGCGATTGGCGATGTGGTCCTGTCCTTTGCTGCCTTATCGTTCCTGGGAATTGGCACCGAGGTTGGCTTTGCCGATTGGGGACAGGTGCTTTCCTTCGCCCGCAACTGGATCATCAGCCTCGACCAGTACTGGTACATCGTCTTCTGGCCGGGCATCACTCTGGTGCTCTTTGTGATGGGCTGGAACCTGCTGGGCGACGCCCTGCGCGACGTGCTCGACCCCCGCATGCGAGGCAAGACTTAATCCGTGTACGGGCGATTCTTCTTTAGAATCAGTTTCCTGGCTTTGATAATAGCCCTGCCCATGGCAGGGCTATTTTTCGACGCCGGGACGGCCTCCCCGGGACTGCAGGATGCCACACCGGTCAGCACGCTCGATCCATTCGAGCGCCTGGCCAAGCCGACGGTGCCGGCGAACCCCTCCCAGGCAGATCGCGGTGCACAGGATTACTGGCTGCACTGCCTTCCCTGTCACGGTGACCGCGCCCAGGGTTTGACACGCGAGTTTCGCGAGACCTATCCCCCGGATGAGGTGAACTGCTGGCAATCGGGCTGTCATGGGAAGAGCCCCTACGAATACGGCTTTACCCTGCCCAGAGAGATCCCTGCCCTGATCGGCGAAAACACATTACAGAAGTTCCCCAACGCAGCGGCATTGCAGACCTATATACAGGTGGCCATGCCGTTCTGGAAACCGGGCAGTCTGCCGGAGGAGGATAACTGGCGCATCACGGCTTTCCTGCTGCGTGAGAATGGATTGTGGGACGATAGCGCAGAGCTGGGTCCATCCAACGCGGCGGAGGTCATCGTATCCAACACTGCGCTGACTCCTGTTGCAACACCTCCACAGTCCGGGGTCCAGGCGGGGAGCGGTCGCAGTACGGGCTTGCTGATCCTGGGCGGCTCCCTGATGGCACTGGTCCTGCTGATATTTGTCCTCAAAAAATCTCAAAATACGACTACAATCTAAAGGGAGGCTGCATGAAAAAACATCTCGTCAAAGCCCTCGCTCTTTTTTTAATTCTAGCCTTTTCCCTTCCTGCTTGTGCCCCACAGGTGACCAGCGTGCCGCCGGTTCTCGTCGATGAGACCGCGACGCCGGCCTCGCCTGCTCCCACGCCAACGCCTGTTGTGCGCAGCCTGACGATTTGTCTCGGCGAAGAACCGAACACACTTTATCCCTTTGGCAGTTTGAACGCGTCGGCGCGCAGTGTGCTCTCGGCGATTTACGACGGTCCAATGGATGTCACCGATTATGCTTATGAGCCGATCATCCTTGAGAAGATCCCAGCGCTGGAGGATGGCGATGCACAGGTGAGTCCGGTCACGGTCAATGCGGGAAGTGAAGTGGTGGACGCCAGCGGCAACGTGGTCCTGCTGGCCAATGGAACCCGGATCCGCCCCAGCGGCTGCCGCGGCGAAGATTGTGTGATCGCCTATGACGGATCGAGCGCCATCCAGATGGACCAGCTGGTTGCGACCTTCGCCATACGGGAAGGTCTGTTGTGGTCCGATGGCGAACCTATGACTGCCGAGGATTCCATCTATTCCTTCCAGCTGGCATCGGATGCCAGTACGCCTGTATCCAAATATGTGATCGACCGGACCGCGGTCTATGAAGCGGCAGATGAATTAACGGTCCAATGGTGGGGGCTGCCCGGTTTTATCGACCCCGAATACTATACCAATTTCTGGATGCCACTGCCCCGGCATGCGTGGTCGGAATTCACTGCTGCAGACCTGCTGCAGCTGGAAGCCTCCTCGCGCCTGCCGGTCGGCTGGGGACCGTATATCATCGACGAGTGGGAGGCGGGTGGGCCGATCCATCTTGTGAAGAACCTGAATTATCTGCTGGCCCCCGGCGGTCTGCCGAAGTTCGACGAGCTGACCTTTCTCATCCTGCCCGATGCCAACGCGGCCATGACCGGCCTTGTGGACGGGACGTGCGATGTGCTCGACCCGTCGGTGCGGCTGGATGGACAGGTGGGGCTGCTCCTGCAGATGCAGCGCGATGGCCAGGCGCAGCTGCTGACCGCCCAGACCCTGACCATGGAATGGCTGGGAATTGGGATCGTCCCCGCTTCGTACGATAATGGCTACGTGTTGACCAACAACCAGGACCGCCCCGATTTCTTCGGCGATAAGCGCATGCGCCAGGCCCTGGCTCTGTGCCTGGATCGCCAGAAGGTGGTGGATACGGTTCTCTTCGGCCTCTCACAGGTGCCCGATACCTACCTTCCCCCGGATCATCCGCTTCATAACGGCAATATCCAGACCTACGAATTTAATCCACAGGCGGGAAGTGACATCCTGGAAGCTGTTGGCTGGGACGATCATGATAATGACCCATCCACGCCGCGCCAATCGTTCAGCGTGACCAATGTTCCCAACGGCACAGCGCTGGTATTCAACTATTTCACCAGCTCGGCCACCCAGCGCCACCAGGTGGCGGATATCCTGATGCAGTCACTGGGCCAGTGCGGCATTGGGGTCAATCTTGTATTCCAGAATGCAGCCGAGTTTTATGCCCAGGGGCCGGCCGGTCCATTATTCGGGCGGCAGTTCGATCTGGCAGAATATGCCATCGGCGTGAACAGTCTCGAGCCGCAGTGTGGATGGTTCACCACGTCGCAGATCCCGTCTGTGGAAAACCAGTGGGTGGGCACGAACGTCAGCGGGTATTCCAACCCGGCCTTCGACGCGGCCTGTACGACAGCCAACCAATCGCTTTCCACAGACCCGCAGTACAACCTGCACCAGGAGGCGCAGGCCATCTTCGCCGCCGATCTTCCATCCATCCCGCTGTACCAGCGGCTGAAGGTTGCGGCGACCCGTCCCGATTTCTGCGGTTTCACACTTGACCCATCATCGCCCTCCTCTCTGGCCAGGATCGAAGAGTTCGATTATGGGACTGCCTGCACTCCCTGATCCGGCAAAGGCAGCCGCTTTTGCATCAATTTGTATGCGGATCATTTTCTGGGCGTGCTCTCATGTAAATCGTTCTCCAGGCGCATATGAAACAGAGGAATCTTTGCTATAATGCCACCATTCCTGAACATGGGAGCCCCTTCAAATGAGTATTAACAAACCGTTATTGGAAGTTAAAAACCTGAAAACATATTTCTACACGGAAGATGGTGTAGTTCGTGCAGTGGATGGTGTGAGTTTCGAAGTATATCCGGGAGAGGTGCTGGGACTGGTGGGCGAATCGGGCTGCGGAAAGAGCGTGACCTCCCTATCGATCATGCGTCTGATCTCCAAGCCGGGACGGGTGGATGCCGGAGAAATTTTACTGGACGGCGAAAACCTGCTGACGCTTCCTGAAGATGAAATGATCAAGGTGCGCGGCAACCGCATCTCGATGATCTTCCAGCAGCCACAAACTGCCTTGAACCCTGTCTTCAAAGTAGGCGACCAGCTCGCCGAAGTATTGGATGTGCACCAGGACCTGGGCAGGGATGCCGGCTGGAAACGCGCCGTGGCGCTGCTCAAAATGGTCGGAGTCCCCGACCCTGAGCGGCGCGCCGAAGCATACCCGCATGAGCTCTCGGGCGGCATGGCGCAGCGCGTCATGATCGCCATGGCCCTGGCCTGTGTCCCTGAGCTGCTGATCGCCGACGAGCCCACCACCGCGCTGGATGTGACCATCCAGGCCCAGATCCTGGACCTGATGCGCGACCTGCGCCGCGAGATGGGGACGTCGGTCATCCTGATCACCCATGACCTGGGCGTGGTGGCGGAGATGGCCGAGCGCGTGGCGGTCATGTATGCCGGCGAGATCGTCGAGCAGACCGATGTCAATTCGCTTTTCGACCAGCCGTTACATCCCTACACCCAGGGCTTGATTGGGTCCATACCGGTGCTCGGGCAGCTCAAGGAGCGCCTGGATGTGATCCCCGGCTCGGTGCCGAACCTGGTCAACCTGCCGCAGGGCTGCCGTTTTGCGCCGCGCTGCCAGTCACGCTTCAAATATGGACTGAGCATCTGCACCGAAGTTAAGCCTGAGCTGGAAGAAGTCAAGCCGGGGCACCTGGTGAGGTGCTGGTTATACCAAAGCGCGCCGGGACATGTCCCTCCGCTCAGAGTCGGATAGGAGACTCCCTTTATGGAGACCATGACAATGGAGAATGCATCATCATCCACGAAGCCAAAGGGAGAGATCCTGGTTGAAGTCAAGAACCTGGTGAAGTACTTCCCCGTGCGGGCCGGGCTGCTGCAGCGTGTCGTCAACCAGGTCAAGGCTGTGGACGATATCAGTTTTTTCGTGCGCAACGGCGAGACGCTGGGCCTGGTGGGCGAATCCGGCTGCGGGAAGACGACCGTGGGCCGCACCATGATCCGCCTGGTCGAGCCGACCGGCGGCTCGGTCCAATTTGACGGTAAGGATGTCTTTTCCCTCAAGCCGCGTGAGATGAAGATCGTGCGCCGCGACATGCAGATCATCTTTCAGGATCCGTATGCCTCGCTCGACCCGCGTGTGCCGATTGGCGAATCCATCATGGAGGGACTGCACATCCATCGCATCGGCAGCCACCGCGAGCGCGTCGACATCATGATGGAGACCCTCAAGAAGGTGGGGCTGGAGGATTACCACGCCCGCCGCTACCCGCATGAGTTCTCCGGCGGACAGCGCCAGCGCATCGGCATCGCCCGGGCCCTGGCCCTCCGTCCGCGTTTTATCATCTGCGATGAGCCGGTGTCGGCGCTGGATGTTTCCATCCAGTCGCAGGTGCTGAACATACTCAAAGACCTGCAGGTGGAATTCGGGCTGACGTATTTGTTCATCGCCCACAACCTGTCGGTGGTCGAGCACGTCTCCGACCGGGTGGCGGTGATGTATCTGGGCAAAATGGTGGAGCTGGCTACCCGCGAGGAAATGTTCCGCAAGCCACTGCATCCCTATACTATGGCGCTGATGTCGGCCATCCCGATCCCCAACCCGCGGCTGAAGCGACAGCGCACGATTTTGAAGGGCGATGTCCCCAGCCCGCTGAACCCGCCGAGAGGCTGCCGTTTCCACCCGCGCTGCCCGGTGGCGATCGACATTTGTTCACAGGAGGAACCGGCGTTTAAGGAGCTCCTGCCTGACCATTGGGTCGCTTGTTGGGTGGCCGAGAAAAATGTATAACTAAGCCGGTAGCGAGCATATGTCCACAAACCCCTGCATCCTTCTGGTAGACGATCAGCGCGACATCGTACGGCTGCTCCATTCGACGCTGCAGACGCTCGGTCACCCGCTGGACATTGTGGACGCCCCCTCCGGGGAGGAGGC
>DASUOS010000075.1:0-2933 GCA_036276515.1 Anaerolineales bacterium
TGGTATTCCCAACCCGCGAGCCGGGCGGCACGTCGATTGGCGAGCAGATCCGTGAAGTGATCCATGACCTCAAGAATGTGGAGATGCACCCGCGCACTGAGACCCTGCTATACCAGGCGGCGCGTGCCCAGATCGTGGAACAGGTTTTCAAGCCGCGCCTGGCCGCTGGCGAGATCGTCATCTCCGACCGCTACTATGATTCGACCATTGCCTACCAGGGCTACGGTCACCAGCAGGACCTGGAACAGGTCCGTGCCCTGGTGAAGTACGCCACCGGCGGGCTGGTCCCGGACCTGACGGTCCTGCTCGACGTGGATGTGGAAGAAGGGCTGAGACGAAAGAAAAAAGATAACGAGTGGAACCGGATGGATGCCTATACTGTGGAATTCCACCGGCGCGTACGGGCAGGGTATCTGGAGATGGTCCAGGCAGAGCCCGGGCGCTGGGTTGTGGTGGATGCAGGAAAAGACTGGCAAACCGTACAGGATAACCTGCGAGAGAAAATCATGGAGCTTATTAATAAATGACCGCTGAATCTGCTATCGATATCAAGAATCTCAAAGCTATCGGCCGCATCTGTGCGGACACATTGCGAAAAATGAGGAGCGCCACACGCGCCGGCATGACGACCCGCGAGCTCGACGAGATCGGCCGGGCCCTGCTCGAGGCCGAAGGCGCGCGGTCCGCGCCGCAGGTGACGTACAACTTTCCCGGTGCGACGTGCATCAGCATCTCGCCGGTCATTGCCCATGGCATCCCCGGCGAGCATGTGCTGCGCGAGGGCGAGCTGATCCACATCGATGTGTCGGCAGAGCTGGACGGGTATTACGCAGATACCGGCGCGTCGATGATCGTCTCGAAGGGTGACCGCAATCTCGAGAAACTGCTCGACGCAACCCAGGCTACATTGAAGAAGGCACTCGGCGCAGCGAAGGCCGGGAATCCGTTGAGCGGCATCGGGCGGACGGTCCAGAACGAAGCGAGGAAGCGCGGCTTCAACGTCATCTACGACCTGACCGGTCACGGCATCGGGCGCGGACTGCATGAGAGTCCAAAGGAAATCCTGAACTTCTACAATCCAGGCGACCGCCGCATCCTGAACGAAGGTCTGGTCCTGGCGGTCGAGCCGTTCCTCACAGCGGGTGTGGGACGTGTGATTGAGGAGAAGGACGGCTGGGCACTCCGCACTGTTGACCGGGCCGTTGCCGCCCAGTTCGAGCATACGATCGTCGTGACGAAGAACGAGCCGATCATTCTGACCCTGTAAATGGAATTACATCTCTTTTCAACGCCTGGGAAGGACGATCTGCGTGATGTGGTTGAAGCCAGTCGTCCCTATCTGGAGGGGAAGGATGAGCCTGTCATCGCCTACCTGCCGCTGGCATCCCTCTATACGGAACGCTGGCAGCGGCTAAACGAAGAGGCATTCCGGGACCTGGGGCGGCTGGTCGAGGTCAACGCCGAGCGGATGACACAGAGGGAGATCGAGAACATCATTCGCGATACGGCACTGGTATATATCACGGGCGGAAATACCTTCCTGCTCAACCACCGATTGCATGTCAGCGGGGTGATGCCCTATTTGAAAAAGAAGTTCCAGAACGGGCTGCCTGTCGTCGGCGTCAGCGCCGGGATGATCGTATGCGGACCGAACATCCTGACCTCCCGGGATATGAATACCGTGGAGACGACCTACTTCAACGGCTTGAACGCCTCACCGTTCAATTATCTGGCCCATTATCCATTGGATGATTATGGACAATCGGTCATCGATGACTGGCTGAGGGATTATCACTTCTTCCACGATAACCCGGTCATCATGGTTTGCGATGGGGCTCATGTAAAAATGGAGGGAAAGAAGACCTTTCTGGCGGGCGGGGAGGCCTATATCCTGAGGAAGGAGCAGGAGAAGGAACGACTGGAAGAGGGTAAATTGATCAACCTTTGAACCTTGCGAAGAATGCTGGATGGTGATGTCGGATGATCCAGCTTCAACCTTCGCAAGGGAGTTACATAGTGCCGCATAATTGGCTTAACTTTTACTTGGATTTTCAACCTGCAAATCAAAACGAAAAGTAAAGTCAATTATGAGACAAGCGGTAGGAGACGAAATGACCGAACAGTGGATACCCGAAAGTAAGAATGAGCTGATGGCTGCCATCCGGCACGAGTGGGCAATATTGATGGAAGTCGTGGCAGGGCTCGATGATAAGCAGCTGATCACCCCCGATGCCGGCGGCTGGACGCCAAAGGACAACCTGGCCCATCTCTCTGAATGGATGAAGGCGCTGATGGGCTATCATATGGACAGGCGTCCCGCCCACGAAGTGATGGATCTTCCGGAAGAGATCACCCGCGGCTGGGACATGGAAGTCATTAATCCCGAGCTGTTCGAGCGGAACAAGGATCGCAGCGCAGAAGAAGTGCTGAACGAATTAAGAAGCATCTACGATATATTGATGGGAAAGCTCGAGGCGATGTCCTTCGAGGACCTGATGGCGCCGCGCCACCTCGATGACCCCGAGAAGCGCCCGTTGCTGATGTGGGTGCTGGGCGATACGACCGAACATTTTGCCGAACACCGCGAGACGATCGAGAGGATGATCCAAAAATAATCCATCGGTAGAGACGTTGCATGCAACGTCTCTACCGATGGATTATTCCTCATCGCCCCCCAGGTCCGGGATGGCTTTTTCGATATCCTCCGGGTTCTGGCCGGATTCCAGGCGGTCGACGACCTCATCGAACTCGGGGGGCAGGTCCTCGCCCATTTCCTTCCCCATCTTGCGCATCATCTGTCCCATGGCTTTGGGATCATCTTCCAATCCCTCAAAACCGGAGAAATCATCCGCCATGGATTCCATGCGCGTCTCCTCCGATTTGGCGATGCGGACTTTCGTCATGCGGCGGCGCACATTTTTGCTGCTGCAGTG
>DASUOS010000076.1:0-7468 GCA_036276515.1 Anaerolineales bacterium
CGCCTGCCGGCACACAGTCCTTTACGCTGATCGTGGATGATCCCGATGCGCCGATGGGAACCTGGGTCCACTGGGTGCTGTACAACATCCCGGCCGACCGGCGCAGTTTGCAGGAGGACCTTCCGGTGACAGGCAAGAACATCGATCCCAGCGCGGTCTTTACCGGCAAAAATTCGTCCGGCAACATCGGTTACGATGGCCCCTGCCCGCCGAGCGGCACACACCGCTATTACTTCAGGCTCTACGCACTGGACACGACCATCAGCCTGCTGCCCGGTGCAGCCAGGGAAAAAATCCTCAAAGAGATGGAAGGCCATATCCTGGCGCAGGGCGAATTGATGGGGACGTTCAGCAAATGACCTCGGCCGATTCTTTGATCCGGCGCGCCCGTGAGAAAGGCAACCCGGTTATCCAGGGCAACCGCGCCACGTTCGTCCTGGAGACGGAAGACGCGCCATTCCTCATCAGCGACCCGACCGGCTGGGAGGACCGGCCCAAGCCGTTCAAGCGCCTCGATTCTGCAACACAGGCCTGGTCCTGCTCGCTGACGGTCCCGCGCGATGCCTACGTGGAATATGCCTTCTATTACCCCGAGACCGACGAGAGATTTCTCGACCCGCTGAACCCGCGCTCTGTCAACAACGGGGTGGGCAGCCGTAATAATTTCTTCTACATGCCGGAGGCCACATCTTCACCTTATATCCTGCGCCGGGCAGATGTTCCGGTCGGGGCACTGACACGCCACCGCGTCGATACGTGGATGATGCAGGACGATGCCATGCGCGATGTCTATCTGTACACGCCGCCTGCCAGGGGACCGGTCCCGCTGCTGGTTGTCTATGACGGGCCGGATTATCTGCAGCGTGCCCGGCTGACTACCGTCGTGGAAAACCTGGTTGCCGACAAGCGGATGAGCCCGGTGGCGATGGCCTTCCTGCAGAACGGACGCAGCCGCCGTCACCTCGAATACATCTGCTCTGACGCAACGATCTCCTGGCTGGACAAGGAAGTCCTGCCGCTGGCGCGCCAGCACATCCGGCTGGTCAACATCCGCGAAAACCCCGGCGCCTATGGTGTGCTGGGGGCTTCGGCCGGGGGGATCATGGCCCTGTATACGGGACTGCGCATGCCGGAGATCTTCGGCAGGGTGTTAAGCCAGTCGGGCGTGTTCTCGCTCGAAGGCCGCGACCTCGCCGCCGTGGACCTGGTCCGCTACCAGCATGCCCATGACATCCGGATCTGGATGGACATCGGCCTGATGGATGAGCTGCTCGAAGACAACCGCCGGATGATCCTGCTGCTGCACGAAAAAGGCTACAACGTCACCTACCGTGAGTTTGCCGGTGGGCATAACTTCACCTCCTGGCGCAACGACATCTGGCGCGGCCTGGAGGAGATGTTTCCCTATACTCCGCGCTGAGCGTGGCCGAAGAGCCGGATCCGTATGAATGACTTGCAGGACCCATCGAATAAAATACCCCCAATGCAGAAACAACAGAGCCTGGCGCTGCGCTTCTTCCCCGCGCTCAACCTCCTCCTCGGCCTGATCGCCATCTTTCTCCTGCTGCAGGTGCGCAAGGAGGGCGGCGCACTGTTCGGTTATTCACCCGTCCGGCTGGCTCTGATCCTTGCCGAAGCAGCCGCGTTGATCCTGTTTGCCCTGCTTTCGATCCGGATACTAAAAAGGGAAGAGACTTCACGGCGCTTTGCAGACCGGCTGGCCGCGCTTCCATTTTCGAATCAGACCAGCCTGGCAGTCGTGATCTTTCTTTTGCTCCTGGGCGCCGGCTTCGTTTGGATCGCCCTCACCCGGCGCTGGGACCAGCTCGGGCCGCTTGGCGGTTCGATCCAGCGGACACTTCCCTTTCTGATCTGGCCTGGGAGTCTGCCTCTGCAATTGTTCCTGTTTCACAATGCCATGCGCGGCACGCGCTGGGGGGCAGGTGCTGTGCTTTCGCTGTTCGTTACGAATCTGTGTGCGGTCTTTCTGCTGCTGGATACACTGCTTCGGACGCGGGGCCTGGGGACACGTTCGATCCGCTCGCTGGCCGTGGAGCGGATCCTTCCCGATCTTTCCTGGGCGCTGGTCCTGCTGGCGATCGTCCTGATGGTGAGCCGGGCAGCGGCCAGACGCCCGGGCCTGCGAAGCGAAACTTTCGTTCTCTCCCGCAATACCCTGGCTGTCTTTCTGACGGTGCTGTTCATCTACATGGCATCGGCGCTGGTTGTCCAGAACTATGGGACCGGCGCGCAGGCTTATTCTCCGGACCTCGCCGCGGCCCTTCTGCAGGGGCATGCCTATCTCGAGAACCCTGCGAGCACCGTGGACCTGACCTATACGGACGGCCGCTGGTTCGTCCCTTATCCGCCGCTGGTCGCCATCCTGATGATGCCGCCGGTGGCGCTGTTCGGGGCGGAGAATATCAACACTGTGCAGTTCTCCATCTTCTTTGCTGCGCTCAATGCCGCGCTGGTGTTCGTGATCCTGGAGAAGCTGCGCCAGCGCGGCTGGACCAAAGCGAGACTGCCAGCCAGCCTGTGGCTGACCGCCCTATTCAGCCTGGGGACCGTGCACTGGTATCTGGCGATCTGGGGCGAGGTCTGGCCATTGAACCAGCTGACGGCGACCACCTTCGTGGCGCTGGCGGTCCTGGCCACCCTGTCGGATGGACCGGCCTGGCTGGCCGGGTTAAGCCTGGGCGCGGCGATGCTGGCCCGTCCGCATGTCGGTTTGATGACCTACCCGCTCCTATTCGGGATGTACTGGCATTCGCTGTCCCCCAGGTCCTTTTCCATGCAGAAAAGGGACCTGCTCAAGTGGCTGTTCGCCTCCGGACTGGCCCTCGCCGCGGCCGTGCTGGTGATTTTCTGGTACAACAACCTGCGCTTTGGCTCACCCTTCGATTTTGGCTACGATGTATCGCAGATCAACATCGGGCTCTTTGTGGACGAGCTGCGCACCTACGGTCAGTTCAATATTCACTACATCGGGCGCAACATCCAGGTCATGTTCCTGAGACTGCCGCGCTGGGATCCATCGTGCGGATTCTTTTCGGCGGACGAGATCGGTATGAGCATCTTCATTACCACCCCCGCGCTGGTCTATGTCTTCGGCGCCCGCCGTATGAATCCGCTGTCGCTGGGCGCCTGGGCCGCCGTGGGACTGTTCCTGCTCGTCCTGCTGCTCCATTACTCCACAGGCGCCCTGCAGTTCGGCTACCGCTTCCTGCTGGATTTCTTGATCCCCGTCATGGTCCTGCTCGCGCTGGCCCTGCCAGATGGGAAACTATCCTTGACTCAGAAGATACTGATCCTCGCCGGGATCCTGGTCAACTACTGGGGATTGTGGTGGATGTTCCGGCACTGGTGCCGGTGAGCGGATCTATTCCTCGGCAGGCGCTGATTCATAGAGAAAATTGACGACGTTTTCCTCTTTCCCCCCGGTCGCCCGGTAAAACGCAACGGCATGCTCATCCTCTTCATGGGCCAGGACAAAGAATTCCTGAATCCCATGCCTGCTGCAATAGTCCTTCATGTGCCGGATGAGATCTTTCCCGATGCCCCTTCTTTGAAATTCCGGCTTGACAGCCAGGTCATAGAGCAGGATCTCGGATGAGTCTTTTTGATACATGGGCAGCTCATAGGCGGTTAATCCG
This sequence comes from Anaerolineales bacterium, assembly GCA_036276515.1. Classification (GTDB taxonomy): domain Bacteria; phylum Chloroflexota; class Anaerolineae; order Anaerolineales; family Villigracilaceae; genus Defluviilinea. The sequence continues at coordinate 3,657 of DASUOS010000076.1, forward strand.
CCCACGACCTCGTTTTCGACGAAGGCCGCCAGGGCGATGAAAGCCTGTGAATGAAGCAACTTCTGGATGTGTGTATCGCTGGCAAATGCAGGATGCGCCTCCTCAAAGACCCGGTTGAACAGGTCGATCAGGGAACGGAACTCTGCCAGGTCCTGTGATGCAAGTTTTCGGATTTCGAATGTTTTATTGTCCATTCACATTTCTATTTATATCAGGCCTGTAGCGCTTCCGGCGCCTGGGGCTGATCTTTCCATAAGTAGGCAAAGAAATAAATCGGCATGGCCACATAAGGCAACAGGAATGTGCCAATCGCAAACAAAATACGGTACGTGTCATTTAATGCCTTGTTTTTGATCTCGTGGATAACATAGAAGACCTGCAAACTCAACTGTACCAGTGAAAAGCACATCACCACCGGATAGAATACCATCATCATGGGAAACATGATCCTGTAAAAGTCGCTGGGATCTCTCATCGATTGAGGGTCAAAAAAAGGAAATCCAAAGCCAATCATGAAAAACATCATAAAAAAAGGTCCAATGACAAAAGGGAATAGAATCGCAAAAGCCGTCAGGAAACCGACCAGGATTTTTACAGGTTTGCTGGTATTCATGTTGATGCTCCAAGGTAAATGATATTGCCCATCCAACCACCCCTATTTTACAGATTCACTTACCGCAAGGGATGTGCCATTTGTCATTGAAGCTGTAATCTTCCAACAAGGAGTGATATCATGCGTTCCATGATCCTTGCCACTTTATGCTATGTCAAGCACGATGGTTGCACTCTTATGGTCCACCGCAACAAGAAGGCCAACGATATCCACGAAGGAAAGTGGAACGGGCTGGGCGGGAAGTTCGAGCCGGGGGAGACACCGGAGGAGTGCGTGAACCGGGAGGTGCTGGAGGAATCGGGGCTGTCCATTCAAAACCCGAAATACTGCGGCCTGTTGATGTTCCCAGCATTCAAGGGCAATGACTGGTATGTCTTTGTTTTTACGGCCACGGAGTTCAGCGGCAGGCTGATCGAGTCGCCGGAAGGTCGATTGGAATGGATTCCCGATAAAAAAGTACGGGAACTGAATCTCTGGGAAAGCGACCACGTCTTTATGCCGTGGATACAAGCAGGGAAGTTCTTCTCTGCAAAATTTGAATACGATAAGGATCAGCTGCACAACTACAACGTCGTCTTCCATACTTGACAGCAACAGGGTAATTTGATACATTAAGTCCAGTTAAGATAAAATCTTTTGCGAAGGAGGTGCACATCATATGTCAACAGCTTTATATGTGTCCGTGCTGTTTCGGTATATGAGTGCGCCTGTAGACTGAACCTGGTTCCTGTTTCTGAAACCATGTCCACGGGTGCGCTTATGCCGCCCGTGTTTTTTTTTTAGGTTTCTCAAACAATCAGGAGATAAAAATATATGAGCGACTTAACGCTCAATGTTTCCATGCGGTCCCCTGCGACTCCTTCGCTTCGCCAGTACCGCGAGCTGCTTTCCCGTTATCTTAAACCGCAGATAGCCTGGGTGATCTTCATGGCCGTTGTTTTACTGGCCGGGATTGCCCTCAAGCTGGTCAACCCTCAGGTGCTGCGCTATTTTCTGGATACCGCCCAGGCCGGCGGCGCGGCGCGCAGTCTGCAGTTAGCGGCGGGTCTCTTCCTCCTCTTTGCCGTCCTGCAAGAGGGGATGAGCCTGGTGACGCACTACACGGCCGCGCAAGTAGGCTGGACGTCCACGAACCGGCTGCGTGCCGACCTGGCGCTGCACATCCTGCGCCTGGATATGCCCTTCCATAAATCCCGCACGCCCGGCGAGCTGATCGACCGTGCAGACGGCGACGTGACTCAGCTGTCGAACTTCCTCTCCATCTTCATTGTGAACGTGCTTGGAAATGGCCTGCTTGTATTGGGCATCCTCATACTGCTGTTTCGTGAGAACATCTGGGTGGGACTCGGCATGGTGGCCTATACCCTGCTCACCCTGCTGGTGCTGCGATCGATCCAGAAACTGGCGGTGCCGCGCTGGGCAGCCGAGCGCCAGTCCAGCGCCATGCTCTACGGCTTTATCGAAGAGCGTATCAGCGGCGCAGAGGAGATCCGCGCGGCCGGCGCCGAGTCGTACGTTATGCGACGGCTCTATGAGTACATGCGTGACTTTACCCGAAAGACCCGCTCGGCGGTTGTCGTCTCCAGCCTGACCTACAACCTCACCAACCTGGTGTATGTACTTGGGTATGCCGCCGGTCTGGCCATTGGAGTGTTCCTGTATGTGCGCGGCGAGGCCAGCCTGGGCACGGCTTATCTGATCACGTATTACGTGGGCATGCTCTCGGACCCGTTGCAAAGCATCCGCGGTCAGGCCGAGGACTTACAGCAGGCGGCAGCCAATATTCAACGCATCAACGAGCTGTTCAATCTGCGACCCCGGGTGGGCGATCCGGTAGACGAGGAGATGTCTCAGCGAAAGACCCTGCCAGGCGGCCCCTTACGGGTCCACTTCCAGGAGGTCTCGTTCCGCTACGATGATAACCATGACGGCAATGGCAGCCACAGGGAAGATAACCATTCGGACCAAGGCAATGCTCTGAGTGGGGTCAGCTTCGAAATCCAACCGGGGCGGGTGCTGGGAATCCTGGGCCGCACCGGCTCGGGAAAATCCACGCTCACCCGGCTGCTGTTCCGCCTCTACGATCCGGACTCGGGCTCGATACAGTTGGCCGATGCTGACCTGCGTGAGCTTCGGCTGGACGACCTGCGCCAGCGTGTGGCAATGGTCACACAGGATGTACAGCTCTTCCAGGCCACCGTACGGGATAACCTGACGTTTTTCAATCGCGCCATCCCGAATGAGCAGCTGGAGCACGCGCTCCGCCAGCTAAGGCTGTGGGAATGGGCCCAGTCACTGCCAAACGGGCTGGATACACCGCTGGCCGGGGGACAGAGTCTTTCGGCAGGCGAGTCCCAGCTGCTGGCCTTTGCCCGGGTGTTCCTCAAAGACCCAGGGCTGGTGATCCTTGACGAAGCCTCTTCGCGGCTGGATCCGGCCACGGAAACCCTGATGGAGCGAGCCGTGGACCGGCTGTTTACAGAACGAACGGGCGTGGTGATCGCCCACCGGCTGAAGACCGTCCAGCGCGCCGATGATATCCTGATCCTGGAAAACGGCTGCGTGGTGGAGTACGGCTCGCGCCTCATGCTGGCGGACGATATCACATCGCGCTTCCATCACCTGCTGCAGACCGGGCTCGAGGAGGCGCTGGCATGACCGCTATCCCTCAACCCAACCCGGCCTCCGCCGGCAGCACCATCTCCACGTGGAAGCTCACTGCACTGATGATCAAAAACCAGTGGCAGGCGTACACGCTGTACTTCCTCTTTGCCCTGCTGATCTTCGCCGAGCAGCTGGCTCCGGGCCTGATCGTCAAAGCGATCTTCGACCGCCTGTCGGTTCAGGGCAGCCAGAGCGACGTACCCTTTTTATGGGGCATGATTGCCCTGTACCTGGGCATCGAATTGGCGCGCCTGTTCGTGGCCATTGGCTATGAATATTACGGCATGACCTTCCGGCTGCTGGTCAGCTCGCTGCTGCGGGCCAACCTGCTCTCCAGCATTTTGCGGCGGCGCAGCGACCAGCCCCTGCCGGTCTCGTCGGGTGAGGCGCTGAACCGCTTCCGCCACTATGAGGACATGGGAGAGGTCACAGACTTCCCCACCTGGATCCCCGACCAGGTCGGCAAATGGATCGCGGCGGCGGTCGCCGTGGTGATCATGGCACGCATCAACCTGACCATAACACTGGTGATCTT
>DASUOS010000077.1:0-6894 GCA_036276515.1 Anaerolineales bacterium
TGACCATTTTCTTTTTGAACGATACCAAGATCTTTCTTCACTATAGATACTTTGCGCAGCATGGAGAATTGCCGCCCGAGGATCACCATGCCTTCCTGGTGGACAGCGTGGATGCAGCCTGTGAGCGGATGGTCCAGCAGGGCATGTCGGTGGACATCCCTCCCCGGGAGTATGGCTGGGGTCGTTCGGCTTATTTGCGGGACCCGGATGGACATCAAATCGAGATCACGCAAAAAGGAAACTAACTTGCAGAAGGAGACTCCTCCCATGCTGGATGAATTTAAAGAGGTCCGAATGTCGACTGCCAACAAAGAAAAACACAGAAACGGAACGACCGAACCCGAGACCTTACTGACCATCGAAGACCTGCATGTCTGGTACGAACTGCGCAAGTTTGGCTTTGGCCACGCGGGTTACGTTAAAGCCGTGGACGGCGTCAGCTTTGAGATGGTGGAAGGGGAAACGGTGGCCGTCGTCGGTGAATCGGGATGCGGGAAGTCCAGCTTGATGAAGACCATCCTGGGCCTGAACACTCCCACCAGTGGAGAGGTCATCTTCGACGGCGATAAATTATCCGAGCTGGGTGGGAGAGGCCTGCGCGACTACCGGTTCAAAGTGGGCTACGTCCAGCAGGACCCCTATGGCGCGCTGCCGCCCTTCATGAGCGTACAGAAGATCCTGGAGGAACCGCTGATCATCAGCGGCATGCGCAGCAGGGAGGAGCGCCTGGCCCGCATCCATAAAGTGATGGGCGAGGTCAAGCTCCACCCGGTGGACGACTTCCTGGAGAAGTTCCCGCATATGCTCAGCGGCGGTCAGCAGCAGCGCATCGTCATCGCCCGCGCCATGCTGCGCGAGCCCAAGCTGATCGTGGCCGACGAGCCGGTCTCGATGCTGGATGCCTCGGTGCGGGTGGAGATCCTCAAGCTGATGCGCGCCCTGCAGGAATCGCATGGACTGTCCGTTATCTATATCACGCACGACCTCTCGACGGTCAAGTATTTCTCGAAGCGTATCTTCGTGATGTACGCCGGGAACCTGATCGAAAAGGCCGATACCCGCCGCCTGCTCGATAACCCGCTTCATCCCTACACCCACGCGCTGCTCGCCGCCACCTCAGACCCCGACGCGGCCAACGCGGACACCTTCAAGGAGGTGCCGCCCGGGGAGCCGCCGAGCCTGGTCAACCCGCCCTCAGGCTGCCGCTTCCACCCGCGCTGCCCGCACATCATGGCCGGCCTGTGTGACGTCCAGTTCCCGCCCGATTTCGAGCCCGAGCCGGGACATTTCGTGGCCTGCTGGTTATACAAGGACAGTCCGGTTGGGGAGGGACTGGAAGCTCAGGTTTCGCCGCATGATTAATATGAATTCCCCGCGCTTTCTTCTGTTCCTGGGCCTGTTCCTGATGGTGTTGGGAATTGTCCTGCCGTTTCTGATCGTGATCAGAGTGCTGGAGTCGACCTTCCTCCTGAACTTCTTCTCCTGGGGTGCCTCCGTGGCAGGCTTGGCATTAGGCATGGTCGGGTTTGCGATGTATTCACGCAACCGCCGAGATTAATCAGTCCTCCTTTACCGCAAACATAACAGCCTCATCCAGGGACATGCGTTTCCCTGCCTCATACGCATTTGAGAATGCTTCATTTCCGATTCTGGCGACACAGACCGCGATGCTCAGATCCACGTCAGCCTGCTCATGAGGCGGGCGGGGGTCGGAAAGTCGCTCCCGTGCGGCATCTGCATAACCAATCAATCGGGCGGCCTTTTCCATTTTTCCAACGGTAGCGGAGAGTCCCGCCAGGCCCTCGAGGGCATAAACAGTGCCTACGTTATACCTGTCCATGGCAAAACTTCGCGCCGCCTCGCTGAGCAGCTGGCGCGCTTCCACCAGATTCCCAGCCTGATACATGACATGTCCCAGGCGGACCTGAGTCCATAAAAAAGACATGCGGTTCCCACTCTCCTCCGCGGAACGCATCACCTGTTCGAGAATCTCCTGGGCTTCCTCGTACCTCCCATGAAGTAAGGCAATGAGGCTTTTAGCAATTTTTTGATTTTCCCAGACGTCTGCCTTTTTGTTCGCCTGCCAGTACACCATGGCTTCCTCCAGATTCTTCTCCCCCGTTTCAATGTCCCCACCCAATACCTGAAATTGACCGAGCAGGCCCAGCATGTTCGCCAAGTTAATGTGGTCGCTTACCTGGCGGTACAGCTGAATGGCTTTCTCCCAATGGGCAAACCGGGTCGCTTGATCGTTGTAACCCCAGCCCAGATAATTGAGAGAATTTGCCTCCCTCCAGGGGTCACCCAAAGATTGAGCCAGTGCCAGCGCCTGTTGGCCCATTTCATGCGATGACTCAGCCTGGTCCTTGAACTGAAGAATGTTTTCGAGAAGGATCAGAGCATCCACTTCACCCTCCTTGTCTTCCGCCCTGCGAGACAAGGCCAGGCTTTCGTCTGTGACCCGGTACGCTTCATCGAATTTTTGAAGCCATGTCAGCAGCCAGCCATAGGCAAGCAGGACCTGCGCACGGGCGCGCGGATGATCGTTGGATTCCGGTTTTTGAATGAACGTTTTCAACCAGCGCTCCCCCTCCCGCAGGTTGATACTCTCCCAGTAACGCATCAGCCTGCTGGATAAGTACAACCCCGCTTCGACATCCGTTTTATCCGCCCAGTGCAGCGCGGCGCGGATATTATTGCGCTCCATGCTCAAACGGTCCATCCAATCCACCAGCGCGGGACCTCTCAGCTCGCCTTCCGCCTGTTCTGCAAGATCGACGAAATATTTCAAGTGCAGATTGCGAACTTTCGGCTCCTCACCCAATCGGACGAGCTGCTCATAGGCACACTGGCGTACCATTTCATGGAAACGGTAGCGGGTCCCGCGCCCCGGTTCCTGGTCCACCACGATCAGCGACTTCTTGACGAGTGAACTCAAGAGCCCCAGCACATCCCCGTCGCTGACCACCTGTGCGGCATCGAGCGTCCAGCCTCCGGCGAACACAGACAATTGGTGCAGCAGCGATTTCTCTGCATCTGAGAGCAGACTGCAGCTCCAATCCATGGAGCCGCGGATCGTCTGCTGGCGCGGCAGGATCGTTCGCGAATCACTGGAAAGCAGCGCAAAAGACTCCTGCAACTGCTCCAGGATTTCCTCGACCTGCAGGATGTTCACACGCGCCGCGGCCAGCTCGATGGCCAGCGGGATGCCGTCCACTTTGCGGCAGATATTCACCACAGCTTGAATATTTTCCTTTGTCAGTTGAAAAGAAGGCAGGACCAGCGCCGCGCGTTCGGCAAATAATTGAATGGATTCGAATTCGGTCAGCACTTCGAGAGACTCTCCATCGGCCTCCGGCAGTGGAAGGGAGGGCATCGTGTAGATGGCCTCTCCCTGTACACCCAGGCTTTCGCGGCTGGTGGCCAGCACTTTGAGATCTGGGCATTGGGCAAGCAGTGTTTTGATCAGTCCCGCACAGGCATCCAGAAGGTGTTCACAATTGTCAAAAAGGAGCAGGGCGCTTTTCTTGTGGAGCGAGTCGATCAGCTTATCCAGAAGGAGGCGGTTTCCTCCTTCACGGAGATCGAATACGGCGGCGACGGTTTGGGTGATCAGCTCGGGGTCGGCCAGCGAGTCCAGGGCAATGAACCACACCCCGTCCGGAAACTCCTTCAACAGCTGTTGTCCCACCCGAAGTGAAAGGCTGGTCTTGCCGATGCCTCCGGCTCCCACGAGTGTGACAAGGCGCCTCCTGCCGAGGAGAGTGACGATCTCATTTTGTTCCTTCTGGCGTCCAAGGAATGTCGAGAGCTGGTGGGGAAGGTTGTGAGAGGGGAAGGCGGTTTCTGTTCGCTTTTCGACCGGGACCGGCTTGATGTCCCCTTTGCGGATTCTTTTATAAAATTCCCGGGTTTCCGGCTGGGGATCCAGATTCAGTTCCTTGCGCAGGATCTGTTCGAGAAGCTGGTATTGTTTTAATGCCGCGTTGTGCTGTCCGGCCTGCAGATAGACCTCCATCAACAGGCAGTGTGCGGACTCATCCAGCGGGTCGAGCGAAACCAGTCTCCGCGCATGGGGTATGGCCTGGCGCGCCTGTCCATGGGTGCAGTACTCCTCTGAGAGCCGCCTGAGGATACCGGCAAGTTTTCGTCGCAACTCCTCCGATTCGGCAAAGGACCAATCGTTGAACGGCTGGGCATCCTTGAGGCTGAACCCGGTCAGGAAGTGGTGGCGGTACAGTCGGGCGGCGCCCTCCAAAAGCGGAAGGCGAAGCGAAACGTCCTCCTGAACTTCACTTTGCATGATGAGGGAGTCAAACTCGCGAACATCCAGCCAGATGTCTGCATGATCCTCCAAACAAACCGTTTCCCGGTCGGCGAGCAGCCAGCCATCGCCGAGGGTCTGCTGGATTTCCCACAAGACCTGGCGCAGATTTTTGAAGGCGCCCGATTGGTTGGTATCCGGCCAGAGCAGGGAACTGAGCGATTCACGCCGGTACGGGCCTTTCTCGACGGCAAGATATGCCAGCAGGGCCAGCGACTTGCGGCGGGCGAAGCTGATCGATCTCTTATCCAGATAAAGCTGCGGGGGACCCAAAAGATGCAGGGCAAGACGGGGGGACATGCACCTCCTCTTCTCTTCTCCAGTCGGTGATGGGATTATATCCCTGAAATTTATCCGGTTATTGAAACTCGTCCTTTTGAGACGTGTTTTGAGACGAGTACAGGACGCCTCATCCATAAACTGTGTTCATGATCAAACATACAAAAAGGAGAAAGTTATGAACAAGTTTGTTAAAGTAACAGGTGTTTCTATTGTGGTCCTGATCGCGTTCGTGATCATTGGCGCACAGGTGGTCCAGGCCCTCCGCGAGGCGGCTGCACCCCCGGCCCTACCCTATGGGTTGACGATGGAGGATACGCGAGCCATTGTCGAGCAGAAACTGGGCCAGCCCTACGTCCCAGACCTTCCACAGCTGGGATGGGAACCGGCCCTGCCTGACGAAGGCGGCTCCCCGGACCGCATGCACTACTGGGCCATTTACCGCCGCTTCGGGATCGTCATCGTCTACAACTCCCCTGCTCCGAGAGATAGGGGCGCAACCATCCATGCCGTGTTCCCCACGAGCGATCCCGCCTATCTGATGAACCGGGATGGAAAGGCAGATAACCAGTAGGAGACTATCATGACGAAATACCGCCATACACTTCCACAGATCGGTGAGGACTTGTTCCTCACCGATGGTGGGATCGAAACCACCCTGATCTTTCATGAAGGATACGACCTCCCTGACTTTGCCGCCTTCCACTTGCTGAACACAGCCGATGGAGAGGCTGCGCTGCGTAAGTACTTTCATACCTATGCCGGCTTGGCGAACCGCTTCGGGACCGGGTTGATCCTGGAGAGCGCGACCTGGCGCTCCAGTCCGGACTGGGGTAAGCGTCTTGGATATTCTGCCAGTGCGCTGGCTGGAGCCAATCGCAAAGCCATTCAAATGCTCCAGGAGATTCGCGCGGATTACGAAGCGCAGGGTACTCCGATGGTGATCAGCGGCTGTCTGGGCCCGCGGGGGGATGGATACACCCCCGGTAAGGTTGTGTCTGCCCAGGAGGCAGAAACCTACCATGCCAAGCAGATCGAGACCTTTGCCGGCTCCCCGGCAGACATGATCACCGCCATCACGATGAACTACGTGGAGGAAGCGATCGGGATTGCACGTGCCGCTCAAAAGGCAGGGATGCCTGTTGCTATTTCGTTCACAGTCGAGACCGATGGGAACCTCCCAACCGGACAAACGTTGAAGTCTGCCATTAAGCAAGTGGATGCTGCAACATCAGGATACCCTGCCTACTATATGATCAACTGTGCCCATCCCACCCATTTCGAGCACATCCTGGCCGAGGGCGGGGAGTGGACGGAGCGTATTCGCGGCATCCGCGCCAACGCCTCTCACCGCAGCCACGCCGAGCTGAACGAAGCTCCCGACCTGGATAGTGGCAATCCCGTCGAGCTCGGGAAACAATACGCCCGCCTCAAGAGGCGCCTTCCACATTTGAATGTGCTGGGCGGCTGCTGCGGAACCGACCATCGTCATCTCGAGCAGATCGCCCAGGCCTGCCTGCCCTTGTCTGCACGGTAACTTGTTAACGAAGATGACCGGATAGCGTCCGGTCATCTTCGTAAGTTGGCGTTCCAGTGACACACTATCTTTGGCTGATTAAATCGTCTTTACCGAATCCAGAGCCCGAAACCGATGGATTAAGTAGATGGCAAGGGCAAACAGAACGATGGCGTTTGCCTGGTGGATGAGGGCGACCCACAGGTTGACAAACGACAGAACGGTTAATATGCCCAGTACAATTTGCAGGGCAATAATAGCCACGAGCCATTTGAGTCCATTCTGAATATCAGCAGGGTAGTTCTGCTTTCTGACCACCCAAACCACGAAAGGGACGATGATCAACCCCAGCCACGCAAACCAGCGATGGATGAAAACGATCGTCTGCGGGGATTCGAAGATGTTGACCCATGAATTGAACAGGTTCGGCGGGACCAGCTCACCAAACATTTGAGGCCAGGTATTCGAGACATGACCGGCCTTCAATCCTGCTGTAAATCCGCCATACGTGATCTGGATCAGCAGGATGATAAATGCAATCCATGCAAGTTTCGACGGCAATGACCATGGCGCTTTCTTACCTGCTCTGGGGAATCCAAAATAATGGCCAAGCGCTGTCCATAAGGCAAGACCAAGCAGCGTTAAAGCCAGCAGCAAATGGATCGTCAGGTTGAAGTGGCTGACAGAGGGGCGATCCACCAGCCCGCTGGCGACCATGACCCAGCCGGCAAAGGCCTGGGAGATAAAGAGCATTCCCATCAAAAAGTAAATGCCG
>DASUOS010000078.1:0-11813 GCA_036276515.1 Anaerolineales bacterium
GATGGACAGTCGTCCACCTCCCTGCTGGTGCAAACCTTACGGTCGCTGGATGCGAATCTTGTGTATTACATCCCCATCCGCGGCAGGGAGAGTCACGGGGTTCATATCGAGTCGCTTAAGCCGATCATCGAGAATGGCGCAACCCTGCTCCTCACCTGCGATACCGGTATTACCGCACATGCTGCCATCGATTACGCCAACTCGTGTGGCGTGGACGTGGTCATCACCGACCATCACGATCCCGATGAAGCTCTGCCGAATGCAAAAGCAATCGTCAATCCCAAACTGCTGCCGGAGGGCCATACTCTGGGAACCCTGGCAGGCGTCGGCGTTGCATACAAGTTTGCCGAAGCTCTTTTAGGTGACAGGCCAAAGGTTGAAGGTTCAATGTCAGCAGAGGAGCTGCTCGATCTTGTGGCTCTCGGTCTGATCGCCGACGTTGCTCTGTTGAAAGGTGAGACCCGTACTCTGGCCCAGCGCGGCATCCATGCCCTGCGCCGCACCCAGCGGACCGGCTTGAAGGTCATGGCTGAGCTTTCCAACACCAACCTCGAAACCCTGACCGAGGAGACGATCGGCTTTACATTCGCCCCGCGCTTGAATGCCCTGGGGCGCCTGGGCGATGCCAACCCCGCCGTCGAATTGTTGACAACCAGGGACGCTGCCCGGGCACGAGTCCTGGCGACCCAGATCGAAGGCTTGAATTCACAACGGCGCCTGTTGACAAGCCAGGTGTACGAGGCAGCCGAAGCCATGCTCCGCGAAAATCCGCACTGGCTGACCGAGCCCGCCATTGTCCTGGCCCACCAGAACTGGCCGGGAGGCGTGGTGGGTATCGTCGCCAACCGGCTGGTCGACCGCTATCACAAGCCGGCCCTGCTGCTGACCGAATCGGACGATGGCATCCTGCGCGGTTCGGCCCGCTCGGTGGAGGGACTGCATATTACCGAAGCAATCGCTGCGCAACGGGATCTGCTTATGGGTTTTGGCGGTCATCCCATGGCCGCCGGGCTGGCGTTCTCAAGAGAGCATCTTGGAGCGTTTAAGAAAGGCCTGGGCAAAGCCATCGAAAAACAGCTCGGCACAGGCGCACGGGAGGAACCCACCCTGCAGATCGATGCCTGGCTGCAGCTGGACGAGATCGACCTAGACCTTGCCTCTGCTCTGGAAGTCCTGGCTCCCTTCGGCGCCGGGAATCCATCTCTTGTAATGGCTACACGACGGGTAAAGATGAAGTCGATCACCTCGATCGGCAAAGCCAGGGAGCACTTGCGGCTCAGGGTTGAGGATGACAATGGGAGCACTGCCGATATCCTCTGGTGGGGTGGCGCCGGGGAGGAGCAGCCGGAAGAAGGAAGTGTTTTCGATATCGCCTATTCGCTGCGTGCCTCCACATTCCGGGGGGAGAAACAGGTTTCGCTCCAGTTCGAAGAGTTCCGCATCGTCCAGGAAGCGCCGCCTGACCTGCGGAAGCGGCTCGTCGATATTGTGGATTACCGTATGGAGGCGGCCATCCCGCTGGAGAAGCTGCAGGAGCAAGGGCCTGCCCTCCAGATATGGGCAGAAGGCGCGGATAAGTCCAGGGGGAATACGCGTTATGAGCTGCAGCCGGCCGAGGAGCTCGTCATCTATTCCACCCCCCCCTCCGCCGAGGACGTACGCGCCGTTCTCAAGCTTGTCAAACCCCGCAAGGTATACCTGTTTGCCGTCTCACCCGCAGAGGAAAAACCAGACGCGTTCCTCGCGCGGCTGGCCGGGCTGGCAAAGTTCGTCATCAACCAGCGCGCCGGGAGGGTCACAGCCCAGGATCTGGCCGGGGCTTCAGCTCATCGCGAGCGTGCCGTGCAGTTCGGCCTCGAATGGCTGGCTGCCGGGGGACACGTTTCCCTCCACAAGGAGGATGGAACGTACATTCTCTCCCGCGGGAATAACGAGACGAATCCATATCTCCAGAAAGAGCTGTATATCGCCGTGCGCGGCATCCTGGAGGAGACGGCGGCCTATCGCGCCCATTTCAAGCGCGCTGACGTCGAGAGCCTGTTCGAGGAGTAACGGTTCTAGCTGGAAGTTGTAGTTGAAGTGGGGGTAATCGTGGGCGTGGTCGGGACCACCGGCACAATGATCGAATCAAAGTTGACCGAGCCGCCGCTCAAATGAGTAATCGTTACGGTATGTGTGCCCGTACTGGTGGTGGTAAGCACCCATTCAAAAATCTCGGTACTGGACCCGGCCTCACTCATGTCATAGATGTTGTTATCCAGGGTAACCCGGATGGTCCCCAGGCTGGGCCCCGCCTGGAAGAAAATGCGCAGCTCGTTGCCGATGAACCGGAATGTGAATGCGTTCTGCAAGGTCCCCGAAACATGCAGCGTGTTCTGATACGCGCCCGCCACCGATGTCTGCCTGTCCCAGTCGCCGGTATAGGTAAAACGGCTGTCTGTATCATCGTAGGTGCCTGGCCCGAACGGCGCTGTGGAAGCGGATGTCGGTGTGCGTGAAGGGGTTAGCGTGTCGACCAGGGGAGGCAGGGTGATGATCGGTGCGGAGGTGTTTGTCTCAAATGGAAGGGTGGGTTGCAGGGGGGCAGCGGTTGGGATCTCCGGTGCGGCTGTCGGCGGCTCATCTTCCTGGTCCATCGGTGTCACGGTCAGGACCGCAGGCTCTGTGCCAATAAACGTATATTGAAAGGCCGTGGCCGTCGGCAGTTCCTCGACGACCGCACGAGTGGCATTCAGCCGGCCGGTGATCAAGAGGATGCACAGCCCAAGCAGCGAGAACACCCCCACTCCTACAGGGATCAGGAGACTGCGGTCGAAGCGTGGCTGGTTGTCCATGGCGCCGGGCCCTTATTGTGAGATACGCTGAATCAGCGTATCATCGAGACAAAGGATACCACAACATGCTCAATCTGATTCCAAAACCAACATTCATCCAGGAAGGCGCGGGGGAATTTACTCTTTCCCATTTGAACGAGATCCAGGCGAACTCGTCCCATGGCGAGATCCAGGCCCTTATCCATTATTTTTACGATCAGGTCCAGGCGCTGAGCGGCTTGCAACGACTTCGATCGGATGACGAACAATCTTCCGAAGCGATCGTTCTTTTGCTCGATCCCGATCCCTCTTTGAGTGAGGAAGGCTATGAGCTCTCCATTTCAACGCAAGGCATCCGGATGCGCGCCCGTCACCCGGCCGGATTGTTCTATGCCATCCAGACCTTCCTGCAGTTGCTCCCCGCGCAGCCTACCGGGGCCGTGAGCCTGCCGGCCGTTGTGATCCGCGACACACCCCGGTTCGCCTGGCGCGGCGCCATGCTGGATGTCGCCCGTCACTTCTTCGGCGTCGAGGATGTCAAGCGTTTCATAGATCTGATCGCCCACTACAAGATCAACCGCCTGCACCTGCACCTGACCGACGATCAGGGCTGGCGGATCGAGATCAAGTCCTGGCCAAGGCTTACGGACGTGGGGGGGAGTACGCAGGTGGGCGGTGGAAGAGGCGGCTATTACACCCAGGCGCAATACAAAAAGATCGTGGACTATGCCCGCAGCCGGTACATCGTCATCGTCCCGGAGATCGACACCCCCGGTCACACCAATGCTGCGCTGGCCTCCTATGCCGAGCTGAACGAATCGGAGGAAGCGCCAGCGCTGTATATCGATACAAAGGTGGGATTCAGCACATTGTGGATCAATGCTGAAGTCACTTATAAATTCTTGAATGATGTGATCGGTGAGCTCTCCGCCCTGACGCCGGGACCCTACATCCACATCGGCGGCGACGAGGCCCGCTCTACACCGAAGGAACAGTACAGGGTATTCATCAGGCGCATCCAGGAAATTGTCACTTCACATGGCAAAACAGCCATTGGATGGAATGAGATCGGGGAGGCGGACCTCCTCCCTGGCACCATCGCCCAGGTATGGGACGGGAAAGGGTATGAGGAGGCCGCCCGCCAGGGTGCGAAGTTCATCCTCTCTCCATCCAAAAAGATCTATCTCGACATGAAATATGATGCCTCGTCACCGCTCGGGCTGAATTGGGCCGGGTTGATCGATGTCAAAGAGTCGTACGACTGGGAACCGGACAGCTACCTGCCACTGCTGGAAGAAAAGGATATTCTGGGCCTCGAAGCGCCGCTGTGGACAGAGACCATTCTAACCATGAATGATATCGGATACATGGTTTTCCCCCGCCTTTTGGGGATCGCCGAGCTGGCCTGGTCCCCGAAGAGCCGGTGCTGGGACGAGTACCGCAAGCGGCTCGCCGCCCACGGCAACCGCATGGAAGCCTTGGGGATTAATTATTACAAATCGCCAGATGTAGAGTGGAAATAAACGTAGAGCGAGATTAATCTCGCTCTACAACTTTATCGGTGATTTCCAGCGCCCTGTCCAGGGTCTCAAATCCTTCCTTCAATTGTTCTTCGGTAATAATCAATGGCGGGATGATCAGGACCGTGTGCCAGTGAGTGTAGAGGAACAAACCGTGATCCAGGCAGAATTTCCGCAACGAGGTCATCTCCGGAGATGACCCGTTCCACGGCGCCATCGGTTCCCGGGTCTTCCGATCTTTCACCAGCTCGATGATCCCAAAGAGACCGATATTGCGTACTTCACCGACGGACGGATGCCCTTCGCCCAGGTCGGTCAGCATCCGCTTCAAGACCGGGCCCATCGCCGCAGCGTGCTCGACGATCCTATCTTCTTTCATCACATGGATGTTTGCCACGGCAGCTGCCAGAGATACAGGATGGGACGTGTAGGTCAGCCCGCTTTCGAAGGGTGTATCGTTGAAGGCCGCGGCGATCTCCGGCTTCATGGCCACCGCACCCAGCGGAGCATAGGCGGAGGTCAAGCCCTTGGCCATGGTGATCATATCCGGCACCACATCCCAGTGCTCGACGGCAAACCATTTACCCGTGCGGCCAAATCCGCTCATGACTTCGTCGGCGATCATGACGATGCCATATTTATCGCACAGGGCACGCACACCCTTCATATAACCCTGCGGCGGAATGATGATCCCGTTCGTGCCGGTTACTGACTCCATCAGGATGGCAGCGATCGTCTGCGGACCTTCGTACTGGATGATCTCTTCGAGATGATTTAAGTAATCCTGAGCAAACTCCTCTTCCGAGATGTCCGGGTTGGTCCGGTGGAAGGTGGAGCGGTAACGGTACGGGTCGAGGAAGTGTACGACGCCGGGCATCAGGTTCGGCTCCCAGACCAGGCGGCGCGGGTCGCCGGTCGCGGCCATCGCCCCGGCCGTCGCCCCGTGATAGGAGCGGTAGCGGGTCAGGATCTTGTGCCGGCCGGTGTAGCCGCGCGCCAGCTTGATCGCGTTCTCATTGGCATCCGCTCCGCCCAGCGTGAACAGGACCCTTGTCAGAGCCCGGTGCGGCGTGATTTCCGCGACCGCCCGGCTCGCCAGCGCCCGGACCCGGGTGGTCATGCCCGGCGCGGCATACGGAAGCTCTGCTGCCTGCTCCTGCATGGCTTTGATGACGCGCTCGTCGCCGTGGCCGATATTGACGCACATGGTCATCGAATTGAAGTCGAGGTAGCGCCTGTCATCCACGTCCCAGAAGTGGACGCCCTTGGCGCGCGTCACCGCAATCGGGTTGACCCTTGCCTGCGCCGACCAGGTATAGAAAACGTGTTCCTTCGAAAGCGGGAGAATTTCTTCGTTGGGGAGATCGAACATGGAATTCCTCAGAGAAACCATTTTGCACAGTCCTGCTTACCTGTCTACTTGTTTCCCTACGTACGCCGCCCATTATAACCCTCCACATTTCGGGGAACTATGATAAACTACACCCCGCTTAAGAATCAGGTACGTTACAACGTGCCTTTCCGCTCCCGGCGGACCCACGGTCTGAACGGAAGCAATCCCATGGAAAGGAGGTTATCCCTCATGCGCAACTATGAACTCGTTTGTATTGTCCAGCCCGAGCTGGACGAGACCGCTTTTAAAGCTGTCGTGGACCGTGTCTCCAGCTGGGTCACGGAATCAGGCGGCAGCGTGGACAAGGTCGATATCTGGGGACGCCGCCGAATGGCGTACCAGATCCGCAAGCAGCGCGAAGGCCAGTACGTTCTGATGAACGTCACGCTCGATCCGAAGGCCACCAGTGAGCTCGAACGTAACATCCGTTACCTCGAAACGGTCCTGCGACATATGCTTTCTGCCGTATAACATTATTTTTATCGAGACCTCTCGGTTTTACAAGGAGAACGAACATGAGCCGAGGCCTGAATAAAGTACAAATTATTGGTCATCTGGGACGCGACCCCGAAATGCGCTACACCCCCTCGGGACGGCCCGTTACTACGTTCACTGTGGCCGTCAGCCGCTCGTGGAATACGGTCGATGGCGAGCGCCACAACGAGACCGAGTGGTTCAACGTGGTCGCCTGGGGCAACCTGGCCGAGATCTGCAAGCAGTACCTGAACAAGGGCCAGCAGGTCTACATCGAGGGCCGCCTCCAGACCCGCCGCTGGGATGACAAGGAAGGCGTCAAGCACACCAGCGTGGAAGTGGTCGCCAACGAGATGATGATGCTCGGCGACCGCCGCGAGCACACCAGCAATGCAGCCCAGTCGTCTGAATCCGTGCCCATGGACAATGACCTGACTGCGAATGAGGATGAATTTCCGTTCTAACACATCCGGCTCGCCGGATCTCACAAGCAAGATATTTGGAGTAACTAATGGCTGATGATCGAAGACCCCAAGGGGCCCAGGAAGGTGGCGGTGAGCGCCGCTTTTTTGCCAAGCCCAAAACCTGCCAGTTCTGTGCAGATAAGACAGTAGTCATCGACTACAAAAAGACGGACCTGCTCCGCCGCTACATCACCGAGGACGGTAAGATCCGCCCCCGCCGCCAGACCGGCGCCTGCGCCCGTCACCAGCGCGTGGTGGCCGCCGCCATCAAGCAGGCACGCCAGATCGCCCTGCTTCCCTTTGTCGGCAGATCGTTCGACGAGGGACGCTAGTCCGAAGGACGTGAACGGGGCATGGAAACCAGCCATGCCCCGTCTTTTCGTCACGGATAAACATTATGGATAAACGAAGCTCCAATCCCAAGGTGATCACAAAGAAGCACGTTGCCCGCCTGGAACGCGAACGGCGCCAGGTGAACCTGATCCGCAGTATTGCTATTGGGGGCATCGTCATCGTTGCCCTGCTCCTTCTCTATGGTTACCTCAACCTGAACTTTTTCGTGCTCCGCGACCCTGTTGCCGAAGTCAACGGTGTGAAGATCACAACCGGTGAATGGCAGGAACGCGTCCGCCTCGAGCGCGTCAGCCTGTACAACCAGCTGAGCCAGTACCAGTTCTTTCAGCAGAACTTCGGCATGGATACCACCCAGCAGCAGCAGGAGATCATGCTCAGCCTGAATTCGACCCAGATCATGGGCGACCGCGTGCTGACCACGATGATCGATGAAGTGCTGATACGCCAGGAGGCCGCGGCTCGCGGCATCACCGTGAGCGCTGAAGAGGTGGATGCCTTCATCCAGGAAGCCTACGAATTCTTCCCGAATGGCACACCCTCTCCCACGATCACCCCGACCGAGCTGGTCTACCCGACCCTCTCCGCCCAGCAGCTGACGGTGTACCCCTCGACCTCGACCCCGACGGAAGCCGCTACCTCCACCGCTGCGCCGACCGCCACGCCCGACCCGGCCGTCACTGCGACGGCAACAGGCACTGCCGCGCCTCCCACCCCGACCTTCGTCCCTGACCTGCCCACGGCCAGTCCCACTGCCTATACCCTGGAAGGTTTCGAGCAGCGCTTCGGGGAAACCATGGACACCTTCACATCCTACGACATCAGCGAAGAGACCCTGCGTACGGTGTATGAGATGGAAGTCCTGCGCAAAAAACTGCAGGAGGAGATCGGCAAGGATGTTCCTCGAACCGAGATCCAGGTCCTGGCCCGCCATATCCTGGTCGACACGGAAACGGAAGCCAGCGCTGCCTACAACCAGCTCATGAATGGAGCCGACTTCGCCCAGATGGCAGGAACCTCCTCCAAGGATACCGGTTCCGGCGCCCGGGGCGGCGACCTGGGCTGGGCTCCTGTCAGTAACTACGTGGCAGAGTTTGCAGATGCTGTCTCCACCCAGGAGATCGGCGTGATCGGCGAACCGGTCAAGTCGGAATTCGGCTACCACATCATCCAGGTGATTGCCCGTGAAGAGCTGCCGCTCACCGCTGCCCAGATCGAGCAGAAGCAGCAGGCTGCCTTGAACGACTGGCTGACCACCGCCCGCGAATCTGCAACCATCACCAAGTACGATGTCTGGATGGAGCGCGTTCCCACCGAGCCTGTCCTGACCCAGCAATAGAAATCTCTGAAACAAAACACCGTCCGGCGAAAAAATCCGGACGGTGTTTATATTTAATGGCAGTCCGAGTTTTTATGCCCGCTGCAGCATCTCTTCGGTCACCTGGTCGAGGCGCAGGCTGATGATCTGGCTGGCCGAATCGCGGCCCATGGTAATCCCGTAGATGACGTCCGCGGCCTGGACGGTGTTGCGGTTGTGGGTGATGATGATGAACTGCGTATCCCGGCTCAGTTCCTGCAGCAGGTCGCGGAAACGGCCCACGTTGGCTTCGTCGAGCATGGCATCCACCTCGTCCATCACGCAGACAGGTGTGGGCGACACCTTGAGCAGGGCGAACACAAGCGCCACAGCCGTCAGGCTTCTCTCGCCGCCGGATAACAAGGCCAGTCCCTGCTCGCGGCGGCCTGGCAGGCGGGCTTCGATCTCGATGCCGGTTTCCACCAGGTTATCGGGATCGGTCAACGCCAGCCGGGCCGACCCGCCTCCGAACAGCCGGGTAAACATGGCCCGGAACTGTTTGTCCACGGCATCGAACGTTTTCGAGAATTCCTGCTTCGTCAGCTCGTCCAGCTCGGCGATAACTTTCTTGAGGTCCTGTTCCGCTTTCTGCAGGTCCTCCACCTGGGTTTTCATGAAGGTATAGCGCTCGGACTCGCGGTCGAATTCCTGTTTGGCCTCGGGGTTGATCGGTCCCAGGCGGCGCAGATGGGTGCGGTTCTGAATGAGCTGCTGCTCGAGCTCGGGGGAGACTTCGGTCACGACCGGCAGTTCCTCCACCATTCCCTCGAACGGCAGGGGGACCGGTCCCGTAATGTCGGCGGCGTAATCGAACATCACCAGCCCAAAATCGTCGCTGATCTTCTGGCGCAGGTTGTCGAGCGCTTCCTGCTTCCTCATCTGCTCCAGCTGGACCTGTCCAAGCGTGCGTTCGGCGTGGGCGAGGGAGCGCTGGCTGTTCGCTTCTGCTTCCTGCAGGCGCGACTCCTCCTGTTCGGCGGTCTCCAGATCCTTTTCTGCAGGCTCGATAAAGACCCGCAGCTCTTCGATCTGGGTATGGAGATGAGTTTCCCGCTCGCGCAGGGAGGCCTTGCTTTCATCCAGCCCGGACAGGGAAGTTTCAGCTTCATGCAGGCGTGTGGTCAGCTCGAACCGGCGGGTATCGAAGCGGGCGACATCCTTCTCCCGTTCCTCACGCCGCAAACGGGCATCCTCCCGGGCACGCTCGACAACCGCCAGGCGCGTGTTCCAGTAGGATGCCTGCGATTGGGCTTCGGCCAGGTCCATCTCTGCAAGGCGTTCGGTCAGCGACCGCGCCTGGTCCTGGATCTCCATCGAACGTGACTCCACCTCCGCCTGGGATTGAATCAGGTTCTGGCGGAGCAAAGCCGCTTCATCTGCCTCGGCTTTCAACTGGTTTCGCTGACTCTCCTGCCATTCCTGCTGCCGCCGCGCCGACTCCGACTCGAGACCCGCCTGTTGTTCACCGGCCTGGGCTTCATCCAGGCGGAGGCGGGCAGTCCGGACGTCCTCGCTCATCCGGGCCAGCTCACGCTGGGCATCACCGATCCGCGCCGAGAGCGAATCCACATCCCGGTTCATGTCCTCGATCTGGGCGTTCAACGCGGTGAGGGATTCGCTCAGCTCGCGTTTTTGCCTGGGCCGGCTGAGGGCTGAGCTGCCCGTCGAATGCGACCGCCCGGCAACGATCAACCCATCGCCGCGGAAGACCTCCCCGCGCAGGGTCACGACCCGGGCATGGGCCGGCAGATCCCGGATCAAACGGCGTGCTGCAGCCCGATCACGGACGATCAGCGTCTGGCCGAGGATCAATTCGACAGCCGAGCGCAGTTCAGCCGGGGCATTCACCAGCTCGGACGCGAACCCCAGGACGGCTTCATCCGTGGGTTTGGAGAATGCCTGGCGCAGCGGCCCATCCAGGGGAAGCAGTGCCGCACGCCCGGCCTCATCCGCTTCAAGGAGCTGCAGGGCCTGCTCCACATCCTCCGAATCGAGCAGGATGGCATCCAGCGTATCGCCGAGCGCGGCCGTGAGGGCGGTCTCCAGCTCCGCAGGCACATCGAGGGAGGTGCTCAAGGCGCCGCGTGCGCCCCGCAGCCGCATCTGGCGGGCAGCATCCAGGAGATAGCGTGCGCCTTCGGCGTACCCGGCCAGCGATTCCTCCGCCTGCTCGAGCACTTCGATCTGGGCCTTGAGCCGGGTGTGCTCGGCAAGCCTCTGGGCGCGTTCATCCGCCCTGGCCCGGCGTCCCTGTTCGAGCTGATCAGCCTCCCGTCTTTTTTGTTCTTCACGCCGGATAGCGTCGTTCCAGACCTGTTCCGCCGTCTCACGCCTCTGGCGAGCCTGCTCGTATTTTTCACGAAGGTCACGGGTATGAGCTTCAGATGCTTCCACTGCCCGGCTGGCATTCTCCAGCCGTATGTGTAGACTTTCCAAACGCGACCGCAGCTCCTCGAGACGTGCCTGGGCCTCTGCCCGCTGGGTACTGCCTTTGTCGAGCTCAGCGCGCGCGATCCTTAATTCTGCCTCTATCCCAGAGCGCTCCGCCTGCCTTTTGTGCAGCGCTGCCTGCGAATCTGTAAATTGCCTTTGCGCCTCGTCAAACTCGCTCTCCAGGCGCTGGACTTCCTGTTCCGCTTCCAGGAGACGCTCATGGGCGACGCGCTCTTCGTCAGTTGTGCGGTCGGTATCGGCCAGCACGGATGATTGCGCGGTAAGGAGCGAGCGCCGCCGTTCCTCCATCACCGCCAGCTCGCGGCTGACCTCTTCGCGCTGGTTGTGAAGCTCGGCCGACTGCCGGTGCCAGGCATTGAGCTGGGAGCGCAGTCCGCTGAACCGCTCCCGGAACGCGTTGTACGCTTCCTGGGCCTTGGCATGCAGCTCGCGGGCTTCGTTGACGCGCGCCTCCTGCCCGCGGACCACCTCGCGCGACTCGGTCAGCTCCTGCTGGGCGCGGTGCCAGTGATAGCCGTACCACTCGCGCAGGATGACTTTCAGGTCGGCCTGGGCGCGAAGATACTCATTGGCGCGCTTGGCCTGGCGCTCGAGGCTGCGCAGCCGCGGCTCCAGCTCGGACATGATATCCAGGACGCGCTCGAGGTTGCGCATGGTGGTCTCGAGTCGTTTCAGCGCCTCCTCGCGGCGGACACGGTACAGCCCAACTCCCGCGGCTTCCTCAAAGAGCTTGCGGCGCTCATCCGCTTTGAGGGCAAGCGACGCATCGACAAGTCCCTGGCCGAGGATGGTGTACGTGCGTTCCGAAAGGCCCGAGGCCGCAAGCAGCTCATTCAGGTCACGCAGGCGGACTTGCTGGTCATTCAACAGGTAATCGTTGTGGCCGTCGCGGTAGGCGCGGCGGGTCATGCCCACCTCGGTGAAATCGACCGGCAGCCAGCCGGTGGTGTTGTCGAATACGATATGGGCGGAGGCCATGCTGGCGCG
>DASUOS010000079.1:0-5379 GCA_036276515.1 Anaerolineales bacterium
TGAAGTTCGGCGAGGGCTACGTTTCGGTCAACCTGGTGGATAAAAATGAGGATATCCATTTCTCCGAACACCTGGCCTGCCCTGAGCACGGCGTCAGCATCCCGGAAGTGGAACCGCGCACCTTCTCCTTCAACACCCCACAGGGCGCCTGCCCGGACTGCCAGGGTCTCGGCTCGCGGCTGGAAATCGATCCGGAGCGGATCATCCCTGATACGGACCGCTCGCTGAACGAGGGCGCGATCGCCAGCATGGAGTGGAGCGGGCCCAAGGAGGAGGGCGGCTACTACTGGCAGTCGCTCGAAGCCGCGGCCCGCGCCTATAAGATCGACCTCGACAAGCCGGTCCGCGAGCTGAGTCAGGAACAGCTCAAGATCATTCTCTACGGGACCGGCGACCGGCAGGTCAGCATGACCTACCGAAACCAGAATGGCAACGAGTTCCGCTTCTCACGTGCCTTCGAGGGTGTCATCACCAATCTCGAGCGCCGCTATAAGGAAACGAATTCCGAGTATATCCGTGAGAAGATCAGCGAGTTCATGTCCGACCGCCCCTGCCCCACCTGCGGCGGAAAGCGTCTTAACCCTGCCGCGCTGGCTGTGACCGTGGACGATGTCAACATCATCACCGTTACCTCCTGGCCGGTGCTCAAGACCCTGGAGTGGATCAAAAGGATCTCCGGTAAGAATTCTCCTCTCAGTTCCAAACAGAAGACCATCGCGGAGCGCGTGATCAAAGAGATCAGCGAACGATTATCTTTCCTGGTCAATGTAGGTCTGGATTACCTGACCTTAAATCGTTCTGCCGCGACCTTATCGGGCGGCGAAGCCCAGCGCATCCGCCTGGCCACGCAGGTCGGCTCGCGGCTGGTCGGCGTGCTGTATGTGCTCGATGAGCCGTCCATTGGCCTGCATCCGCGCGACAACGCCCGGCTCTTGCAGACTCTCAAGGGCCTGCGCGACCTGGGCAACACCGTCCTGGTCGTCGAACACGACGATGAGACCATCCGTGAAGCGGACTGGATCGTGGACCTGGGTCCCGCCGCCGGTGAGCACGGCGGCCAGGTCATCGCCGAAGGAACGCCGAAGCAGATCCTGGCGCACCCGAAGTCGTTGACCGGGCAGTACCTCTCGGGCCGCAAGCAGGTCGAGGTTCCAAAGGAGAGGCGAACTGGGAATGGCAAGTCGCTCAGGATCGTGAGTGCCAGCGCCAATAACCTGAAAAACATCGATGTCACGATTCCGCTTGGGAAGCTGGTCTGCATCACCGGTGTATCCGGCTCAGGCAAGTCCACGCTGATGAGCGACATCCTGTACAACGCTCTCGCCTCCAAGCTGATGGGCGCCCGGACGATGTCCGGCGATCACGAGCGGATCGAGGGCATCGAGCACCTCGACAAGATCATCAACATCGACCAGTCGCCGATCGGACGCACGCCGCGCTCCAACCCTGGCACCTACACCGGCCTGTTCGACGAGATCCGCAAGCTGTATGCCGAGCTGCCCGAAAGCAAGATGCGCGGCTACAAGCCCGGGCGCTTCTCGTTCAACGTCCATGGCGGGCGCTGTGAAGCCTGCCAGGGACAGGGCGAGCTGCGGATCGAGATGCAGTTCCTGCCGGATGTCTACGTGCCCTGTGACATCTGCCACGGCAAGCGCTTCAACCGGGAGACCCTGCAGGTCCTGTTTCGCGACAAGTACTCGATCTCCGATGTGCTCGACATGACCGTCGACCACGCCCTCGAAGAGTTCAAGAACTATCCGCCGATGCAAAACAAGCTGAAGCTGCTGCAGGAGGTGGGGCTGGGCTACATCCGCGTCGGGCAGCCGGCTACCACCCTCTCGGGCGGTGAAGCCCAGCGCGTCAAGCTCTCGAAGGAGCTCTCCCGCCGGGCGACCGGGCGCACCCTCTACGTGCTGGATGAGCCGTCGGTGGGCCTGCACGCCGCCGACGTCCACAAGCTGATCGAGGTCCTGCAGCGCCTGGTGGACGCGGGCAACTCCGTCCTGATCATCGAGCACAACCTGGATATCATCAAGGTCGCCGACTGGCTCATCGACCTGGGGCCCGAAGGCGGCGACCGGGGCGGCGAGCTGATCGCCGAAGGGACGCCGGAGCAGGTGAAGAAAGTCAAGGGCTCCTACACCGGACAGTTCCTGAAAGCCCATTTGAACAACCATTAAAAAGCAAGGGAGAGACAAAAAGTCTCTCCTTTTTCGTTTAAAACACCCTTTTGGATACTTATTTGCCGTTCACAAACCGCCCGCACAAATCAAGGCTTTTTCAGGTAGAATTACCGACTGCCAGAGGGATGCAAACCATCGTATCTCTTCCGCGAAAAGGATAAAAAATGCTGAATCGAAACCCATCAAATTCCTCCAATGTGATCAACTCCTACCGAAAACGAAAATTTCAAAAGGGTCCCTTCCTTGTCTATGGGGCGGTTGCACTGGTTATCATCGGGGTGATTATGCTGGTCGTCTGGCTGGCAAGCCCGGACAAGCCGCTCGGAGCGATGTTCGCGACCGACACTCCGACCCCCACCCTGACCTTTACGCCTACCAACACATCGACGGCCACAACCACTCCTACGGAAACAGCCACTCCCACGGTTACAACAACATCCACTCCCTCCGAGCCCTTCCCCTATACGATCATCGAGGGCGATTCGCTCGATTCCATTGCACAGCGATTTAACCTGGGCGAAAACGGAAGCCAGCTGATCTATTACGCCAACCAGGAAGTGATGGACGCCAATGGCGGTGTCATCTTTGTGGGTCAAACCATTACGATCCCGCCTCCGGGAAGTACGCTCCCTACCACCACCCCAATCCCGGCTGACCTGCGGGCCGGCACATTAATCGAATACCGCGTCCTGCCCGGCGATACACTGGCCGGTATTGCGGCTAAATTCAACAGCATCACAGAAGACATTATCGAAGAGAACGAGATCGAGAACGCCAATGCTCTGCAGGTGGGAGATGTGCTGCAAATCCCGGTCAACCTGATCACCCCGACCGCCACCCTGCCGCCTTCGTCCACGCCGGTGACCCCCACCGCTGCAGCCGGCCAGGCTGTGACCCAGGCGGCCACTTCTGCTGCTGCTACCCCTGGCGGTTCCACCTCGGCGCAGTGCGATTTCGACGAGAACAGCGCCTATGTCACCCAGCTGCAGACGCTGATCAATAACGTCCGTACAAACAACAATCAGTCGGCGCTGGAGACCAACACCCAGCTCACCACGGCCGCCGAAAACCACGCCGTGGACATGCTCTGCAACAACTACTTCAGTCCTATTGCCCTGGACCGGTCCACGCCGGAGGAACGCGCCGCCCGCGCTGGCTTCACTGGCTCTGAAGTGAGTGAGTTCATCTACGCCTCGCCGAACGCCACCGCTCAAACTGCCTTCGACTGGTGGATGGAAAACCCGGAGAACAACGCGGCCATCCTGAGCGCCGACTCAACGGCGATCGGCATTGCCTACGTCACCTCGGAGGAAAGCCTGTTTGGCGGCTACTTCGTGGTCATCACGGCAAATCCGTAAACTGCTGGACAAATCGACCGGCCTCATGTAAAATACATCGCCGTCAATCAAGAAGATAGGAATTTTTTGGAGGAAGACCTTGGCAAATATCAAGTCACAAATCAAACGAAACCGTCAGAACGAGAAGCGCCGTCTCAACAACCGCAATGTGCGCGGCGCCGCCCGTACTGCTGTCAACCAGGCTCGTATAAGCTTCGATGAAGGCGCCCCGGAGACGAAGGAAGCCGTCCTCAAGGCGATCAGTGCCATCGACAAGGCTGCGGAAAAAGGTGTGATCCATAAGAACAACGCCGCCCGCCGCAAGAGCCGCCTGATGAAAAGACTGGCGGCCTTTACGCCGGGCGAAGCGGTCGCTACCAAGAAGACCGGCAGGAAATCCAAGTAGTCGTAATGATGCAGTGAGAAGCGGGAGTCGTCGCACGACTCCCGCTTTTTGTACCCCCTCCCTGGCCCTCCTCCAAATTCGACGAACCCCAGTCGAATTTGGAGGAGGGAATTGATATAATCCCACCATGTTTCAACGAGAACAGCAGCTCATCGAAGAAAAAATTCAGGCCTTTTGCCAGGCGAACGATATTGAACTTGCAGAGCTCAAATGGCAGGCCATCCCGTTTTCGGGGGAATGGGGAATCTCCACCTCCTTTTTTCAGACCGCCGCCAACGAAGCACGCGCCGGCAAAGGCAACAAAATCCCGGTTCCGCAGCGCGCCCAGCAGATCGCCGAGCAGATCAAAACGGAGATCGGAAGCGTGCCGGGCATCAGCCGCATCGAGGCGGTGAAGGGCTATCTCAACCTGTATTTCACGACATCCGAATATGCCCGCCGCGTAATAGATGAAGTGATCGCCTCCCGAACCAACTTTGGCCGAGGCGCTCCCAAAGATGAGAGAGTCATGGTTGAATTCGCCCAGCCGAATACCCATCACTCGTTCCACATTGGGCACGCGCGCAACACAATCCTTGGGGAAGTGCTGGCGCGATTGGTGGAGTTCGCCGGTTTTGAGACCATCCGCGCCACGTATCCAGGCGATATGGGGCTGAGCGTTATGACCGCTGTGTGGGCCTATGATAAGTTTTACAAGGGCCAGGAACCCGAGGGCGTTCATGAACGCGGCCGCTGGCAGGTCAAGATCTATGCGGAAGCGACTGCCAAACTCGAGCCGAAGGAAAACGAAACAACGGAAGAGAAGGCGCAGCGTGAAGCGTACGATGCAGAACGCCGGGAGATGCTTCGCAAGTGGGAGGCAGATGATCCCTATGTTCATGAGATGTGGCGCCTGACACGGGAATGGAGCCTGGAGGAATTCCGCGACATCCTGCGCATCCTGGATGTAAAGATGGATGTCTGGTTCTATGAAAGTGAAGCGAATAAACTCGGCAAAGAGATCGTCGATGAGCTGATCGCCAGAGGCATCGCCGACGACGAGCGCCCGGAAGGACCTGTCATCGTCAAAATCGATGAAAAACTTGGCTTGACCAAGGAAAGATACCGGACGATGGTGATCCTGCGCAGCGACGGCACATCCCTGTATTCGACAAAGGACCTTGCGCTGGCAAAACAGAAGTTCGAGCAGTATCATGTGGACCGCTCGATCTATGTAGTGGACTTCCGCCAGAGCCTGCATTTCCAGCAGGTTTTCAAGATCCTTGAACTATGGGGATTTCCCCAGGCATCGAAGTGTTATCACCTGTCGTATGGGTATGTGACCCTGCCCGAGGGCGCCATGTCTTCGCGCAAGGGGCGCGTCATCCTCTTCAAAGATGTGTATGACGAAGCCGTCAAGCGGGTCCTGGCGCTGGAGACCGAACGGAGTGGAAATGTGCCGGAGAACGAGCGT
>DASUOS010000080.1:0-6998 GCA_036276515.1 Anaerolineales bacterium
CCGACCTTCACGCCGCTGGTTTTCACAGACCCATCCATCCCCCTGTCGGAGCGGATCGTTACCTATTACTTTGTGAATAGGACAGAAAGCCCGCTCCCGGAAGGAACGGTACGCGGCCTTGCGCCGGCCTATACAGACGAAACCTATACGTCCGACACCGCCGCCGACCTGAGGACAGCCCTGGAGATCGTCCTGCGGGATGGCAGAAACTACTGGCGCGGCAATGAAGTAGAGATCGTCGAGGCCGCGTTCGGCAACGGGCACGCCGAGCTGGTCCTGCAGGGGGAGTATTTTGCCATCAGCGATGGGGTGCTCTGCGCGGCCAGCCTGCAGATCCTGTTCACGGTGTTTGCCAACCCCGCCGTGCAGTCGGCGACGGTCACGCTCAACGGGGGCCTGATCGGCAACCTGTGTCTCTTCGGACCCCCGAACCCTGACGAGTATCTTAACGACGCTGTGTACACCCGCGCTGAGATGGAAACGTTTATGGCAGAGAACGCGGTTGTGTCACCGTGACGCCCGGCAGATTGTGGTACCAGAACGAGAAAGGTCATGAAAACAAACGTCACACTTGCAATGATTTTATGGGTATGGGTAGCTGCGTGTGGGACCACGATCGACGTCCCTGCGCCGCAGACTCTCCCCCAGGAAACCGCCCTGGCAGGCGCAAGCGAAACGGCCACGGCAATCGCTCCAACCGAACCCGTCCCGCCAGTCCTCCTTACACTCACAGCCAGGCCCACCGCCACCGACACGCCTACCCCCACACCCATCCCCACCCCAACCCCGCTTCCCGAGCTGCCCCCTAACGCCGCCGATCTGCAGTGGATCAGCGCCTATGGACTCCCCGGCGATCAATTTGCCACGAAGATCCACCTGGCCCGGGATGGGGGCTACATCCTGGTGGGCGGCGGGCGGCTGCTCAAACTGCGCGCCGACGGCTTGATCGAATGGCAAACCTACCTTCCACAGGTGAATGGATTCATGGGAGAGCTGGAGGTCCTGGAAACCAGCCGCGGGGATATCCTTCTGGCAGGCGCCATGCACTGGATGAGGTTCGACACCCGGGGCAATCTGCTCTGGAATCATCCGGTGGAAGGAGCGTCCTATCCCACCGGCCGGGTCCTGCGCCTGGTCGAGGAAGGCAATGGAAACATCGTCGTGGAGGGCCCCGTCAGCCAGGCGGTTTTCAATGCGCAGGGCGAGCTGCAATCCTTCAGCGAGCGCGAGATCCCGGACTCTCGCATGTCACCGGAAGAGCTCAGAGACCGTCTGGATGACAACCGATTCGATCTGGTATTTTTCTTCCAAACGACAGCAGACGGCGGCGCGCTCGTGGGCAATTACACCTACAGTAATTCCGGCGATGTTGCCAATATCGTGACCGATATTGTATTTTCCGGATTATCGGAAGATGGCTCCATACGCTGGCAAACAGGCTACGGCGGTTATTACCTGGCATCCTTCGATGATGTTTTTACATTTGAAACCCGGTCGGGCGACATCCTCATTGCCGGGACGCTGACCTATTATGCAAACCAGGCAGATCGAAGCGATGTCTGGATCGTGCGCCTGGGCCGGGATGGAACCCGCCGCTGGGACAAACTGTACGCCACCGAGGGCCTGGATGCGGTCACCGACATCCGGGAGCTGGCGAACGGGGACTTGATCCTTGCCGGGCACACCCGCGGCGCCGGGATCGGCGGCCAGGACCTGTGGGTCTTGAAGACGGACACCCGGGGTGAGATCCCGAATTGCGGCCTCGTGTTCGATGGTACGGCGGGATTGTTTGGCAGCTTCCCCGAGGTAGAAACGGAGATGCCGGAGGTGGAACCCAGGCTCTTCGGCGACGATGTGCAGGCCATTCCGGTTTGTCTGCCCACCCCGTAGGGCGCTTCCTGATTACACATTAAAGGTGGTGAAACGTGAGCATCTTCGGCAAAACAATAACGCTTTTATTCCTGGCTGCCATGCTGGCCTCCTGCAGCAGCTTCCGCTCGACACCCGCGCTGAGCGAGGCAGAGATCATGGAGACCGCCATCGCTACCGTGAGCACAGGGCTTGCCGGGACACAGGGAGCCCTTGCGACAAACACACCGATGGCTCTTGCTACCTTGCCCTTGCCTACGGCCCTTGCCTTACAGGCTCTTCCTACGCTATCTTTCCCGGCAACAGCCTCGACGCCTCATCCTCTTCGCGCTTCTCCTACGCCCTGGCCAACCATCCCGACGTACACGCCGCTGGCGTTCTCGGACCCTTCCATCCCCCTGGGCGAGCGGATCGTTTATTATTACTTTGTGTCGCCGGCGGAAGATCCCGTCCCGGAGGGAACGGTATTTAGCGCCGGCCATCCGCTTGCGCCGGCCTACGCTGACCAGGCCTACACCTCCGATACCGCCGCGGACCTGAGGACAGCGCTGGAAATCGTCCTCAACGACGGCAGGAACATCTGGCGAGGCGGCGACCTGGAGATTGTCGAGGCCACGTTTGGCAATGGCCATGCGAACATCGTCCTGCAGGGCGAGTATTTTGCTGCGGGAGGCGGGCCGCTGTGGGCGGCCGGCCGGCAGATCCTGATGACGGTGTTTGCCAATCCCTCCGTGCGGACCGCCTCCATCTCGGTCAACGGAGGTGCGGTTACCAATATGGGGATTTCCAATAGCAGAGAGGCCCTGCCTGGCGACTATGTGTACACCCGCGCCGGAATTGGACCGCCGATGAACGAGCAGGCAAATGCAACCCCCGACCATGATAGCGAGGATGTCGATCCGCCGTCTCCCTATGAAGAACAGACCGTCCGCATTGGGCAGGTGCTCGTCTTCCCGGATTTTTCCCTGGCCGTGCTTGAGCCAGACGTCCGCGAGGGCCAGAAATTCGCCAACTTCCACTTTATTGGATATCCGGCCAACACGGGTATGGTCGGGGAGGGAGAAACGTACTTTCGAGAACTGAGCCAGCTGGGTGGAACGAGCGCAGATGATTTTTCGCCGGGTGACGGATTGATCGTGGCCGTAAGCAGCATTACGGACCAGGGCATCACCGTCCAATTTACTCCGCATCGCGCCAGGGAGGTCGAGCTCAGCGGGTTAACGCCGGCACACTATTCCTTATACCCGGGAGACATCCTGCGGCTTCCTTTCGGGAGCCTGCAGGTGATCAAAGTAACGAATGCCGGTACCGGGGAGGCCCTTTTCATCCCTGACGGATCGCAGGCGGGCAGCCTGATCCGGCTGGAGCAGGGGCTTCCGGTCGATCACCCGGAACTTTCCGATGTGGAGATCAGGCCGTTACAGATCCTGCCGGAAGGCATCTTCCTGCAGGCGAGCCTGCGCTGAGGCGCCCGCGGAGCCAGGCCGCTATTCAGAATACGGCTTTGGCCGGTAATGACAAACAGACGATCTCCAGGAACGTAAACTCACTGAACAGCTGGATGTTCCGGAAACCGGCCCGCTCGAACAACTCCTGTCCCTGGGAATGGTAGAGACCCTTCGCTGTCGCTCACATCGTCCCGACACCGCACCCCGTTCGCCTGTGCCTGCCCGTCCTGGCGTTCCGGGCCAGGGCGGCAAGGTGCAGGCGGGCCGGTGCTAAACGGCCTGCGGTGGATGCAGGTGTGTCCTTCGGGAGGGTGACATTTTGAGATGAGTTGTCGTTTCTGGTGCAAAACCCGCTCAGGCCGCCGCCCACCTTCGGCTCTCCGAGACGGCGTTAAATACAGAGTACTCCCTGCACCGTCCCCGGCGCAGGGAGTACTTTTGCGATGATGCCATACATCCCTACCCTTTTTTAATTGCTATTCATTTACCATGGCTTATCATTTGTAAAACAAGTCCAATCCATCGATCAACTTGCGGAACATGGAGTCAAACTTATTACTATCTTCCCACTCGGAAAAATCAAGGATGTTATATTCCGTGATCTGCTCCATAATCCGCTTCGGCCTGAGCTGGGCGAAGGTCTTCGACCGAGCCCGAATGGCAGACCGAAGGTCTTGCGTCGGATTTTGTCAGGAGCATAGCTTTGAATTTGTGCGGGAGACCTGCGGTCAAAATCTCGGCGGGGTCACAGACCCACGCCGAGCTGAGGCAGAATTTTATTCGACCTTGGATTCCTGTAAGTTACACAGGTTGCATTAATCTTCCTCCATACAATATCCAGGACTTAAGTTATGCCTTTACAAATATGTAGGCTGATTCAGCGTATCGTTGCTTCTAACTTCGCGTCCGCTCGCGTATATTTATAGACGTTCGCTGCGGTTCTGGCTCTTTACAGAAGTGAACAACAAGTGACGAGGAGAAAACAATGAACAAAACAATTTTAAGAACCATCAGCACGATTATGGCACTCGCCCTAACATTTGCCACATTTACAATTGGCCAAGCCAAATCCATCGGCTCCCTAGCGAATCCTTCCACGCAGATCACCACATCCGCTTCACAACCTTTATTAAACGCTACCTACACCAGCGGTGGTATGTGGATCTCGTATGGTGAGCTGATGAATCTGCCGATGTCGGGTGCCTCCTGGGAGAAGATCCGTACCGCTGCTTACGGAAGCTGGGGTGCCGCCGATCTGCAATACCCGACGAATAAACATGCGATCTACACCCTTGCGGGAGCGCTGGTCTCCACCCGGAATGGAGACACGGCACTGCGCAGTAAAGTGCGAGATGCCATTCTCGCTGCCAAGCGCTCTCTGGACGAATCCACCGAATGGCAGTCTGAGAACGGTGTGTTGTCTGCCGGGCGTCAGATCGGTGCCTATGTCATCGCTGCCGACTTGATCAACCTTCAGGTTTATGATGCCGCGGCGGATAATGAGTTCCGAAGCTGGCTGAGCCCAATCCGAACCACTAATATTGGAACCCACAGCCGCTGGGATAACCTTACCTATACCTGCGAGAACTCAACTGGCAATTGGAATACGTTTGCCTGTGCCAGCCGGATTGCAGCCAGCATTTACCTGGGTGATACCGCTGATGTCAATCGATCGGCGTTGATCATCCGGGCGTTGCTCGGGGAACGAAGCGCCTATCCGGCGGACGCTCCTGGAAGGAATGGCTATTTCGAGCATACCGCTGCCTACCAGGCGTCCTGGGCTTGCAATGATCTAGCATGGACAGGTGTCAATCCCTCCTGTGCAAAATCCGGCGTCAATGTCGATGGTGTACTAGTGGAAGACGCTTCTCGTGGAGGAGGATGCTGTACCCTGCAAGGCGACGGCGTTATGTACTCCTGGGAATCGTTACAAGGGTTATTCGTCTCGACCGAATTGCTCTACCGCACAGGGAGCTATGGCAACCCATACTCCTGGTCGAATAACGCTCTCAAGCGCTCTCTGGACCTCATGCAAAGGTCCGGCTGGACGATGTCACCTGCCGCGACCTATGTACCCTGGCTGGCAAACGCAAGATACGGGACATGCTATCCCATGAGCACCGGTGGAAATGGAAGAATCATGAGCTGGGGGGACTGGCTCTATGCTACCGGCACAGAGGCCTCCGTGTTTTCGGATGTGCATTCCTGTCATTGGGCTGTGCAATACATTGAGAGACTCTATGAAGATGGAATTACGAGGGGCTGTAGTAGCGATCCTTTATTATATTGCCCTGACCAGCGTGTCACACGCGATCAAATGGCCGTCTTTCTGCTGAAGAGCAAATATGGCTCGTCGTATACTCCACCTCCGCTGGGGGACAGTACTGGCTTCATTGATGTACCTACCACCTATTGGGCAGCCGCCTGGATCAAGCAATTGGCAGCGGAAAGTATCACCAGTGGTTGCGCTGCAGGGAAATATTGCCCTGGCGCTCCGGTTACTCGCGCCCAGATGGCCGTCTTCCTGCTGAAGAGCAAATATGGCTCGTCGTATACTCCACCTCCGGTGGGGGACAGTACTGGCTTCATTGATGTACCTACCACGTATTGGGCGGCAGCCTGGATCAAGCAGCTCGCCGCGGAAGGTATCACGGGAGGCTGTGGAAGTGGAACCTATTGCCCTGAAGATCCGGTCACTCGCGCACAAATGGCTGTAATGCTGATTCGCACGTTCAGCTTGCCATGAGCTTCCGCATGAGGATTTCGACCACTACTCAGTGCCACAATCCCAAATTGGGTAGTCTTTTTAGACACGGAGACAACCAGATAATGAACAGGAATGCATTGTGGCTCCTCATGCTCGTAGCGCTGCTCATCGGCATGCTTAGTATGTATATGCCTGGAAGAGCAACCTACGTAACATCTGGTCGAGTACCATCCAAATTGGCACGTGGGAGATGGGCATTTCGTAAATGAGCTCGAGCCAAGTCAGCTCCATGAAGATCGGCACCGCTCAGATTGGCGCCTGCAAGAATTGCTTTTTCTAATTTGGAATTTGATAGGTTTGCATTAATGAGGTCCACGCCATCGAGATCAACCCCTGTCAAATCAGTTCCACTCAAGTCAACCCCACGGAGATTAGGCGAAATCCAGGTCCAGATATTTTCTTTCCAACTCGAGATGATTTACGTACGAAACACAAACTTTCTAAGATCTGCACCGCTAAGATCCACATGAACAGTTGGATAGATTTCTCTCCATTTATTCCACCCTACGATGTTAAACTTCAATAATGCTAATTGCCATCGGTTTGCCATATAGCTATCCTTTGTAGAACAATTCCAACCCGTCGATCAACTTGCGGAACATGCCATCGAACTTGACATCATCCTTCCAGTTAGAAAAATCAAGGATGTTGTACTCCATGATCTGTTCCATGACCCTCTTCGGCCAGCGACTGGATTTCCAGCTATCGTCCAATGCTACAGGACAAAGAACATCGCGCTCGATCTCCTTCTCCATTTTTCTTGCTTCCCTAACTTCATGCTCTACCCAGTCGCTGCTCAAGGAATGCTCAGAAAGAACCAGTAGCACGGTTGGGTTCTGACGGATGGCTCGGTCAATCTGAGTTTCTATGCGCCCTGCTTTCATATCATGAATATCACGCCAAAAACGGATACC
>DASUOS010000081.1:0-5735 GCA_036276515.1 Anaerolineales bacterium
ATCTGAATGTGGTAGTCCCGGTTCATGCCTACCCGAATTATACGGCATTGGTTACCCACGGGGTGCGCTTCGCTTATAATAACGGCATGAGTTTTTACACTTCTAAAGGGGATGACGGGACCACGAACCTGCTCGGCGAGGGACGCGTGGCCAAGTACCATGCCCGCATCGAGGCCGTCGGGACCCTCGACGAATCGACCGCAGCCCTCGGCCTGGCGCGCGCCCAGTGCCTGGACCCGCTTTCGGCGCCGGTCCTGCTCGAGACCCAGCGCGACCTGTATAAGTTGATGGCCGAAGTGGCCGCAACACCGGAAAATGCAGAGAAATTCCATTTTATTGACGAGTCTCGTGTGTCATGGCTCGAGCAGCGAACGGATGAATTGAGCAGAGTCGTCGAGTTGCCGAAGGAGTTCATCCTGCCCGGCGATTCCCTGGCCGGCGCGGCTTTGTCGCTGGCGCGGGCCATCATTCGCCGTGCGGAGCGCCGCGTGGTGGAGCTGTTCGACCTCAACGAATTGAGCAACCCCGACCTGCAGAGATATTTGAACCGCCTGTCGTCGCTGTGTTTTGTGCTGGAATTGCTGGAGAATAAGGCCGCCGGGCACAAGACGACCCTGGCAAAATCGTAGGGGCGGACGGCCGTCCGCCCAGGATTATATGACAGGCACATTCCTCAACATCGCAACCGTGATCCTTGGAAGTATCCTCGGCCTGATCTTCGGCGCGCGCATCCCCGACAAACTTAAATCGACTGTGATCGCCGGAATGGGTCTCTTCACCGCCGCCATGGGACTGCAGATGTTCCTGAACACGGAGAACCCGCTGATCGTCCTGGGCGCATTATTGATCGGCACGCTACTCGGCGAGTGGTGGCGGATCGAGGACGGACTGCAGCGCCTGGGGGAATTCCTCGAGCAGCGCTTCTCACGTGAAGAGGACGACGGCTCCAACAGGTTCGTGCGCGGCTTCCTGACCGCCTCGTTGTTATTCTGTGTGGGTCCGATGACCATCCTGGGCTCGATCCAGGACGGGTTGACCGGCGACTACAACCTGCTGGCAGTCAAATCCGTGCTGGATGGATTTGCCTCCATCGCCTTTGCTTCCACACTCGGGATCGGCGTGGCATTCTCGGCGATCATCATCCTCATCTACCAGGGCGGCATCAGCCTGCTGGCCGGCCAGCTGGATGCGGTTGTGACGCCCTCCATGATGAACGAGCTGACCGCCACGGGAGGCGTGATCCTGATCGGCCTTGCCTTAAGCAGCCTCCTGGAGATCAAGAAGATCCGCGTCGGGAACATGCTGCCCGGGCTGGCGGTCGCGCCCTTGATCGTCTGGGTGATCAGCCTGTTCCAGAATTGATCCGGCAAAGAAAGACAAACCCAACGACACCTGTCAAAGAACGACAGATGCACTCGCATCAACCGCCCCGCTGCTCGACCAGCTTCTCGATGGCTTTGCGCGTATAAGCATCGAGCGGAAGCTGCACCGCCGCCTCCAGCCTGACCCAGATGTGTTCCTCGGCTTCATCGTTCAATTGCACGTCGCTCGACCGGGTCTTGCCGGCGTAATCGAAAAAAATGAAGTGCCTGGGCTTCCAGAAGGACGGGTCATGGATGAACTCCTGGAACAGGATGAATTCCAGGTCGTAAACATCCAGCCCGGTCTCTTCCTTTGCTTCACGGACAGCCGCCTCTTCGATGCGCTCTCCCAATTCCACATGCCCGCCCGGGACAACGTACCTGCCCGGCCACTTGTGGCTTTTCAGCAGGAGAAGCTCACCAGAGGGGTTGAAGATGAACACGCCAACGGTCGGTTCGGGGAAGATTTGCTCAGCCATAAGAACCCTATCCCAGGAAGGCAATGACCAGGATGCCGCCAAAGATGACCGCCGACCCCAGCACGCGCATGACGCCCATTTTTTCCTTCAGGAACCACCAGCCTGCGATCGCGCCAAAGACTACACTGACCTCGCGGATCGCACCCGAATAGCTAAGAGGGGCAAGTGAATACGCCATAACAGCCAGCATGTAGGCAGCCACCCCCAGAATGCCCGTGATCAATAGTTTAAATCCCTGTTCCCTGAATTCCTGCCACAAGCGGCTCCAGCCATACTGGCGGACGATGAACGGCGTGATCGGGACGGGCACCAACGTG
Organism: Anaerolineales bacterium; assembly: GCA_036276515.1. GTDB lineage: Bacteria > Chloroflexota > Anaerolineae > Anaerolineales > Villigracilaceae > Defluviilinea. The sequence goes on from DASUOS010000081.1 coordinate 2,158, forward strand.
AACATGGTCATCACGTAGGCCACGGCATGCCCGTTCTTAACGGCCGCCCCGTCGATGGCAGAGTAGATGGAGATCAGCATGGCCAGGAATATCGCCACGGCAACACCTTTGAAGTGCAGGCGAGTGACATTGGCCCTCGCCAGCGTGCTGATGCCGATGATGAGCAATCCAAGGATGATCAATCCCAGCCCGAGCAGGCCTCCAGCCGTTGGTTGCTCCTCCAGGAAAAGAAAGGACCACAGGGCCAGGAAGGCGGGTGCCGCGCCGCGGGCAATGGGATAGATCAGGGAAAACTCGTTATCGTGGTAGGCATACGAAAGCGTAATAAAGTACAGCGCTTCTGCCAGGATGCTAAAAACGGCAAACTTCCACATCTCCCGGACGGGCAGACCCGTAAAAAGAAGTGTGAACAGGGCGATGATCCCGCCTGTGATCACCATCCACCAGCTGGCCACATACTTGTCCTTCGACTGTTTGAGAAGCAGGTTCCAGGCAGTATGGAGGACGGCGCCGGAAATCAGAAGGGCGATGGCAAGGATCGGCATAATGGGGGTGAATGTACCATAAAAACTTTTGGAGCGACGGAAATTTGTTTGGAAAGTGTAATCTAAGCAACATTGCATTTAATCCATGACGTGTTTATACTGTCGCCACAATTTCAACAAAGGAGAATGTATGAAAGCGTTTCGTCCCGTGCTCTTTTTGACACTGATTTTGCTTGTCGTGGGACTTGCATGTTCCGCGCTGGCCGGCGGGGGGGACACTCCGCCTCCACCTGTCGTCACCGAGGAACCGGTCCAGCCGATCAATGATCCGCCGACCACGGCACCCGAACCGACCGATGTGCCTCCCACCCAGGCCCCGCCGACCCAGGCTGCTCCTGTCGTCGAAGCTCCCCCTGAGGCCCAGGACTTCTATGTGGAGGAATTCGAAGGCGATTATGACCCCGAAAACTGGCAGTACTTCACCCTGGGCGATGGGGATGAGGACAACCTGGTCATCGAACAGCAGGACGATCATCTCCTGTTCGACCTGGGCAGTGAAGACCTGTACGTCTACTTCATGTACGCAGCCTACACCTATGAGAACGTCTCCCTCACGCTGAATGCCGAGAACCGCGGCCGCAACAATAACAACGTCAGCCTGATCTGCCGCATGAACGATGAAGGCACCCAGTGGTACGAGTTCTCGGTGGAAAGCGGCGGCGTCTGGTACCTGTATGCGTTCGATGAAAAGTACAATATCCTGGATAACGGCGGCACGAATTCCCTCAACCAGGGCCGGGCCGTGAATGAATACAGGCTGGACTGCAGCGGCGATGAGATCACAATGTATATCAATGGTGACAAGATCAAGACTGTCCAAGACACCCGCTATCTGTTCGACGATGGCTTTGTGGGATTCAATATTTCATCCCTCAACGTCCTTCCGATCACGGTGGAAGTCAACTCGTTCGAGATCGGTTTCCCGGACTAAAAGTGCCTCTTAAACAAGACTTCCGAAGTCCTAGAGACTCCGGAAGTCTTGTTGTTTTAATTAATAGAGGGGGATCCTGGCCCCGTTGACCTTCGCCGCCTCGTCTGAAAACAGATATAACATCGCAGCGACGATCTCCGCAGGCGTTGTCCCTTTGCCTGTGTTCTGGGCGTCGATGGCGCGGACCTGGATGATATTGGCCGTGACGCCCTGGTCCTTCAATTCAGCGGAAATGTTAAGCACCAGGTTTTCCTGAGCGGCCTTGGCGGCGGTATACAGGCCTGCTTTGCCGGGTGGGTTGGGCACGGTAGATGCAGAGACGATGATCACGCGTCCCCAGCCATTGCTGACCAGGTGCGGAGCGAAGGCCTGGAACAAATGGAATGTGGTCCACACGTGCTGGCCGAGCATGAAGTCCAGGTCATCGGCGCTGGCCTCGACCAGGGTCTTGCCTCCCACCCAGCCGCCGACGAGATGGATGAGGGCGTGCACCGCGCCGAACCTGGCAGAGACCGCTTCGGCTGCGGCGCGGACCGCCTGTCCGTCCCGCAGATCCACAACCGAGGCATGGAGCCGCTCGGCGGGCAGGCTGAGATCCCCCGTCAGGGAGTCCAGTTTGCCCTGATCGTTGTCGAGCAGGACGAGTGAGTGGCCGTGCTCCGCAAAGGCGTGGGCGGCTTTGCTTCCCAGGGCGCCGGTGGCGCCGGTGATGATCACAACCTTATTATTCATAGAGGGCCCGGATCTGGTCGTGGCTCATGCCTTCGATGATGGGCAGGTCCGACTGCTCGGGGAAATGCGGATGGCCCTGGAAGTCGATCATGTGCCCGGACTTGGCGGCCTTGGTCTCGAGATAAAAACGGTTGTGCTCGTTCGGCGGCATGATGTGCGGGATGCGTCCGGTGACATCGATGCCATACTGCGTGAGCTGGTTAATTTTCTTGGGATTGTTGGTCATCAGCTGGACGGACTGGATCTTGAGCGACATCAGCATGTGAGCGGCCACGGCATAATCGCGCTCGTCGTCGCGGAAGCCGAGGGCCAGGTTGGCCTCGACGGTATCCAGCCCATCATCCTGCAGGCTATAGGCGCGGATCTTGTTGATCAGGCCGATGCCGCGTCCTTCCTGGCGCAGGTACAGGACCATGCCTCGCTCCATCCTGCCGATCTCTGTCAGGGCTGCTTCGAGCTGGTCGCGGCAGTCACAGCGCAGGGAGCCGATTACGTCACCGGTCAAACATTCGGAATGCAGGCGAACCGGGACATTCTCAGCGCCGATCACATCGCCCCTGGTGATGGCTACGTGCTCCTTGCCATCGCGGTTGTTTTCGAATGCCACAATGTGGAAATCTCCAAAGCGGGTGGGTAATTCCGCCATGGCCACGATCCGAACACAAACTTTGTCCCTCCCCAGCCCTTCACACTCGTGATCGCCTTCCTTCTCGAGAAGAAGGTCGAATTTTTCATGCATAGTTGTCGTCATTCTGACCTCTCATAAAAATGGATTTCAAGTTAAGCCCTGCGAAGGTTTTGCCAGGCCGGTGGTCATGGATCATGAACCTTCGCAGGACACATCACCGGCTTTCCAGACGATACCGCAGTAAAACACCGCCATCCTCCCAGGTCTCGGCGCTGACCCGCTGCAGCGGGAGGGCTTCGCTTCTCTCCAGGCCCGGCCCCGCCGCCAGGGTGGGAGCGGTTGCACCGCCGAAGATCAGGGGGGCAACATACACCGTGATTTCATCCACAAGTCCGAGCTGTAAAAGTTCGAAATTGAGAGTTGCTCCGCCCTCGACCATCAGGCGTTCCACACCGATCTGCTTCAACGTCTCGAGCGCCTTCGGTACATTAACCTTTTCGGAATCGTCCACGTAAACATCCACCCCGCGCGACTTCAAGAGGGATACGTGATGTTTAGATGTCCAGCGGGTGGTAAATATTACGATGTTCGCCGGGCCTTCATTCAGGAATTGTGAATCGGGTTTCAGGCGGGCTTCGGTCACGATCCCTACTTTGATGGGATGGGGAGAGAGTCCGCTTGACACGCGTTCGGCCCGCAGCGCTTCCGATTTCACGGTCAGTTTTGGATCCTCCTCGAGCAG
>DASUOS010000082.1:0-5852 GCA_036276515.1 Anaerolineales bacterium
CGGTCGTAGGCGCAGACGCGGGTCGTTTTGGCGACGGATGGCTGGATCCAGCCCCAGGAGGAGGAGGTCCCGCCCAGCCCGGATTCCAAAATGACGGTGGGACGCCCCTCCGTGTTCTCACCTGTGCAGTACAGATGCAGGCTGTAGCCGCCCACATCGACCCTCTGCCCGGGAGCGGGCAGCGCCCGCCTGTCCATGGCGCTGGCGATCGTTTGATAGACCGCGCCCAGCGCGGCGAGACCGAGGATGCCCGCGATGAGCCACAACGCGATGCGCTTGAGCCAGAAGCCGATACGACCCCCGGGCCGCGCGGTTTGCGGTTCCACGGGTCTGGCCGGGGATTGAGCAGTGATTTTCATTGTATGTCTCCTCTTTGAAGTTCTACGCCACAATGGCAATGAACAGGATGCTGTTCCTTGTCGTTATGCTCCGGCGGTTGTTGCTGCCCTGGCAGGCGCGACCGGCTTGACAGTCTTCACACCGACCACGAGCAGATAGACGAGAGTCCAGACCTCGGCGATGGTGGGCGGGATCGCCAGGAAACCGTGGATCGCCGCGCCGATCTCGGGGAACACGAACGCCGCGATCATATCCACCAGGTAGGACACGCCGGCCACCACCAGCACAATGCCCAGCGCCCTGGGGAACATCCCGGACTGGTAAGCGAGAATCCCCAGGGGCACCAGCCACAGGGCGAAGAAGATCTGGGCGATGAGAAAGCCGTAATGATGCATGTCCATCAGGAGCATCACCAGGGCCTGCGAGCCCGCCGCGCCAAAAGCGGCCTCATACGACGCGTCGCCTGCCACCTGTAAGGCAGAGAACTGGAAGATCTCGTTGAGGCACATGATGGCCGTTGCGATGGCGACAAGGAAGACCATGGCGCGGGCCGCATTCCTGTTCACATCCTTGAGCAGCGCGTACAGGGCCAGCGCCAGGAAGATCAAGACGGTCGCCTGCAGCAGGTCGGCCATGACGCCGAAGAGCACGAGCTTCGAGTTGGCCAGGAGGTTCCCGGCCGTGGCGGCCGCGTCGCCCGCCGCATACACCTTCGGTGTGATGTATCCGACCGCCAGCCCGCCAAAGATGCCCACAAGCAGATAGAGCAGTCCGGCAAGCCGTGCCAGACGTTTCGGTGAATTCACAGTTTCTTGAGTAGTCATCAATATTTTTCCTTATTTTGTATAGGGTGAACAAACACTACAGCAGCAGAACAGCCATCCCGAGGGCGACCAGCCAGAGAGACCACAGGATATAGCTGATCGCGTTGATCGCACCGGCCGCCTTGAAACCTGTTTCTTCAAAGACGCCCGCCAGCACGCCCAGGGCCGGGAGGATCCCCAGCCAGCCCAGTAACGGGCTCACGAGACCGGTCTGCAGGATCGCGATGCAGAGCAGGATCGTCCATAAGCCGGTAAAGATATAGCCCAGGTGCTCGCCGATCGCCACGCCCACGTAGCGGTGGAACGCCTGGAAGACAACTTCCACAGCATCCCGGGTGGCCGGGCTTGCTTTGGGCCGGGTGTACATCTCAGCCAGGGTGGGGACGAGGAACGGCCAGCGGATCAGCCCCAGGAACTGCACGGCGCCCGCCAGGACGCCCAGCGTTGTGCCGGCGGGCAGGTACCAGGGGACGTCCGGCTGGAAGAGCTGCTGCACCAGCACCGGGACGGGGGTGAACAGCACGGCCGAAAATGTGAAGGCATACCACATCCGGCGCAGGGATCCGCCTCCCTGCTGGAAGCGCCGCAGGATGGTATCGGTGGGCTTGCGCAGGATATCGGGATACTCGAACGCCTTTTGCAGCATAAAGAACGTGACATTGAACGCGACCGGGACCAGGATGAGCAGCAGGCCGGTGACCGTGGCAGGGTTCATCGTTTCAGCTCCACGGCCGGGCGCAGCAGGAAGGTAAGCGCCAGCCCGGTCAGCGCCTGGAACGTCAGGGCGCCGGAGGCGCCAAACACCGCCCACTTGTAGCTCAGGTCGATGCCCGCGCCGCGCGTGATGAACCAGCCCAGCGTCCAGCCGAGGGTGATGACCCCGATCCAGACGATCGATTGGGGCAGGACCTGACGCAGGAGGAGCCACTGGGCCACGCCAATACACAGGCCCGTGATGGCAGCCCGCCACAGGAGCGGGCCCCCGGCGGTCTCGCTCCCCAGGAAGGCCGTGCCGAGCGCAAGCCCGGCCGCCATGCCAACTGCCGTCGCCAGGATCCACCAGCGGGAGAGGGCGAGCTGCGATCGCAGGACGAGCCACTGGACCCCTCCCAGGGTCCCGCCGGCGATCAGGCCCGCAAGGAGGGCAATCCCCGGCGTGGTCACAGCCCCCATCAGATTGGCGAGCAGACCCGCGATGGGAAAGCTGAGAAAGGCCAGGATCCACAGAAGCAGGAAACGGGGGGAAGATCGATTGGTTTTCATTGCTGGCTCCTTTGATGGTACAACTTTCATGTGTGATGTGAGAATCGCAAGAACCACTCCGTGGCCGATCATGGGACCGCTGCACATCCCTTGCGCGGCGTCCATCCGTAAAAAAGGATTAACGAGACAAACCCGCAAACCAATCCAGAGATGCTGGCTTCCTGTCCAAACAGACCCCCTGTGAGCCAACCCGGAACACTGCCAGTCCCCACTTGCTCCGTACCGCGGACGCCCAAACCAGGCACAGGAAAAACAAGACCCTATACAGAAAAGCCATCTGCATTGACGCAGACGGCTCTGGGGTAGCCTGTATCAGGATCTTGAAAATGGACTTGGATTATCTTATTTACTATAACACAGTTTCCGGAAACTGCTGGTCCCGTTTTGCCGGCCCCTCTCGCTTGCCGGAGCCGGACGTACACCACGCCGGGAGGCTGGGACAGCTGTTCGATTCGGCGTATAATGAATCCTGGCAGACAAGACAGGGTTTCATTGTCGATCCAGCGGGGCGAGGTGCTCACCGGCCGGGGGAGCCATGGTCTGGTCGCTAACTTCTCCAGGAGGTACAAACGATGGCAAAGAAAGCCGATTTTACGCCCGAAGAATGGCAGCGGATCCTCAGCCTGCCGCAGGTGGCCGCGCTTTATCTGGCGCTGGCCAGCCCCAGCGGCCCGCTGGGCCTTGCGCAGGAGATGGTCGCTTCCACCAAAGGGGTCCTCGATGCGCTCAAAACGAGCAGCGGCAATGAGCTGATCGACGCGGTCGCCGCAGACATGCGTGAAAGAGCCGAGAAAAGAGAAAGGCTCGAGCCCCCGCTGAAGCCGGGCAGCGACCCGGCCGAGCTGAAGGCCCAGTGCCTGCAGATCTGCCGCGAGGTTTCTGCCCTGCTCTCGCAAAAGGCGCCGGCCGATGCCGATCCGTATAAACAGTGGGTCTATCAATCTGCCCAGGCCAGCGCCAGCGCCGCCAGGGAAGGCGGCTTCTTCGGGATCGGCGGAGAACGGGTGAGCGAGGCAGAGACGGCTGCGCTGCAGGAGATCGCGGTCGCCCTCGGAATCCCGGGCCTGGGCGGAGCATAAGGGGTACATCTATCTCGCTTGTCGAATATCTTGCGAAGCACCCCTGCGGAGCGCCCTGCTGGGGGTGTAAGGGTTGAACGAGGCAAAGAAACGACTGCAGGTCCAGGTCCAGAAGTTCCGAGACCTGCGGTCCCCCGGTCTCGGCGGGGTCACAGACCCACGCTGGGCGAGGTACTGTTGTTGGTTTACCGCTCATTTGGACTAATCGGAAATGTCCCGCTTGCCGAAGGTCTGCGACCGAGGCACAAAACGACCGAAGGTCTCAATCCTTTGAGACCTTCGGTCGTGTCTCGGCGGGGTCGACCCCAAAGGGGTGCTGCGCGAAGACCCACGCCGAGCGAGGCAGACCCACGCCGGGCAGAGAGCGAAAACCCGACCAGGCGCCTAGTCCGAAGGACTTTCATGTACTGAGCAGGGGCTTTAGCCCCGTGAGACTGGAAAATATACCTTAATACCTGAAGGCTGGACCTTACAGGCAATTTACTTCCTGGGTAGTGCGAGACCCACGGTCGGGTCTCGGCGGGGTCGACCCCAAAGGGGTGCTGCGCGAAGACCCACGCCGAGCGAGACCCACGCCGAGCGGGAGCCAGGCAGTGTTTCCTTATGGAAATAAGATTGTCCGCCTCTTCACAAGCTTGCATATTTGTTAATTCTGAGCTATTATAATTTAGATCTAATTTATCCAAATGGTTTCTCATACGCGTCGCTGTATGCATTTCCCTGTTGAGAAAACAATTATGCTTTCGGTAAGGCAGAGATCCAGAAATGAACGATGGGATCAAAAAGCGTGGCGTTCTCTTCGCCCAAAAGGGAAAAAGAGCAGGTCGAGCAGAAAAGGTGCATGGCGACCAAGTCGGGGGGGACAAAATCTCTGTTGGCAGGATCTCCGGCAGCCAGGGGGTGGCCATCGGCCGAGGTGCCCGGGCCACTGTCCAGTCCGGGATGGGTTCGAAGGAACTCTCTGAGTTATTTTCAGCTATTTATCAAAAAATTGAGACGCGTTCACCTGATCCCGAGGTGGAAAAAGAGGAAATTACGGATCAGGTCAAACGAATCGAGAGCGAGGTTGCCATGGGTGAGAAAGCGAAACCGGTCAAGGTCGAGCGCTGGTTACGCAACCTGGCCGCAATGGCTCCAGATATCGTGGATGTTACTCTGGCCACGCTGACAGGTCCTTTTGCAGGAATATCCATGGCAATTCGAAAGATTGCCCATAGGGTGAAGGAAGAGTTGCCCTGAGGCGTACAGTTTGCGTGTTTCAATAAATCGTAATCCTCTTCTTTAAAAAAAGGGCGGTTTCTATTATGAAATCTCGATCAAATCCAGATGAACAACCAAAAATCTCCAGCAATCAGGTAGGCGGGGATAAAATTCAGAGCGGGGATATTGCGGGGAGTGTCGCTGCGATTGGCGCAGGGGCGAGTGTTATTTACAATAAAGTTGAACGAGCGCTTACTCAGATCGAAACCAGGAAGCAGGCTGAGAAATTTGAGAGCAAGCAGCTTGCCCAGGCGCTCACGGATTATGTACATCGCCTGGAAAATCAGGCCACCAAGGCCCAGGAAGACCCGGGTACCGGCAACCCTTACAAGGCGTTACTGGAGTTTGACATTCAGGATACGGCTCTTTTCTATGGGCGCTCTACAGCCATCCAGGAGCTTCTCGCCCATCTCAATCGGGATCAGCTGACCGTGCTGCATGCCGGGAGCGGTGCCGGCAAAACCAGTCTGCTCAAGGCAGGAATTATTCCTCGCCTCCTGGCCGACGGCCATCTACCGCTCTACGTGCGGCCTTATGCAACTTCGGTGCATCTGGCGATCAAGCAGGCATTGCTCGTCAATCTGGGTGATACCCCGCATCTCGCCGGTATGCCCCTGCACGACTTTCTGCGCCGGGCAACGGCTTTGATCAGCGGACGGCAATTCGTTGTGATTATCGATCAGTTTGAAGAACTGTTTACGGTGCAGAGCGATGGAGATCGCAAGGAGTTTATCGACCAGCTATGCTCCTGTCTGGATGATGACCTGCTTCCGGTTCGCTGGATCATCGCGCTGCGCGATGAATGGTTTGGGCGGTTAGGAACGTTCCGGCCGAGTATCCGTAACCCGTACGCGAATGAGTTTCTGCTGCGCCCGCTGTCGCGTGAGGAAGCAATCGAGGTGATCGCCCAGCCGGCACGGCGGCGCCACGTGCGTTACGAGCCTGCCCTCGTCGAGCGCTTATTGGATGATCTGGGAAAAGACGAAATTACTCCGCCGCACCTGCAGCTGGTGTGCTCCATGCTGTTTGATTCCCTGGATGGAAAGTCAAAGATCACTCAGGCCATGTACGACGAGGCAGGCCAGGC
>DASUOS010000083.1:0-3072 GCA_036276515.1 Anaerolineales bacterium
ATCAGGATGTTCTTCCGATTCCTAACCCGTTTTTATGACCTGGATTTCCTGCGGATTAAGGAGAAAGGCTCCGGGGTTGCAGGTCCGTCCATTCGGCATGATGGAACGTGAACTCTGGCTTCCGCAACTGGAATTCGAACGGGCGGATGTCGATATTGAGTGTGCCGTTGAAACAACTGTAGAGGTCGAGTCCGCCCGACTCTAAAGAACGGCTGCTGTCGTTCCAGGGCACCATAGGGATAATCCTTCGACGGGCCCGAAGCGACGCGATAGCCCCGGACCAGTACACCGCTGACACATATCCACTCAGTCATTTGGGAATGATTTTACTATTTCCAGCCGATTTATGATAAAACCTGAGAGGAGTCACCCATGCAAAAGCACATCCCTTCTCTCGTCCTCATTTGCGCCATATTGTCTGCCTCCTTTGGGCCTGTGTTTGCTCCTGCCGCCCGGGCGCAGGGAATCAATCCGGATAGTGTCAATATCCCGGGCACGCACCAGGACGAGCTGGGCTGTTCCGGTGAATGGCAGCCGGATTGTGAAGACACCCGGCTTGTTTACGATGCCGAAGACGATGTATGGCAGGGCACGTTCGAGATCGAGCCTGCCAATGATGACGACAAGCGGGGACCCCGCTACAAGGCGACAATCGACGGCGGCTGGGGAGAGAACTACGGGATCAATGCCTCGGCCAACGGCCCCGATATTCCGCTGGTCGTGGACGAGCCGACAGAAGTCAAATTTTATTATGACCACAAGACCCACTGGATTACGGATTCTGTCAACTCGCAGATTGTGGTCGCCATGGGAGATTTCCAGACCCAGATCGGCTGCCTGAACGATAACGACCCGACCTGCCTGCGGGCCTGGCTCCAGGATCCCGATGGGGATGGCACATACGGCGTGACCACCGGGGGCCTGGAGGCGGGGACGTATACGGTCGCGTTCACGCTCCATGAAGACCCTGAAAATGTCATCGCTGAGCCGCAGGAATTTACCGTCGAGAACGATGGAGATGCCGTTTACTTTGGATATGATGCCGTGACGAATGAAACCACAATCAGCACCACCGGCGCGCCGGTGGGCAACCTGACCAAACAGCGCGCCATCTGGATCGACAGAGACACGATTCTCTGGAGGATCGGCGGCGGCTCGGGCCTGACCTATGCCCTGGTTTATGCACCCGAGGCGGGGCTCGCCCTCAGCCCCGAGGGGATCGAGAACGGGACGGAGATCCCCCTCCGTTTTGTGTCCGATAAACCGGATGTGGAAATCCTGCGGGAGTATCCGCATTTGCGCGAGTACGCTGTGTTCCAGGTTACCGAAGCCGAAGATCTTGAAGAAATTCTCAAAGGACAGCTCGCCGTCATCGCCCGCAGCCAGTCTGGAAAAGCCGTCGATGCGACTGCTATCCAGATCGCCGGTGTGCTGGATGATCTGTACTCGTATGAGGGTCCGCTGGGTGTGACCTTCGATGGCGACATCCCAACCCTGCGCCTCTGGGCTCCCACCGCCCAATCGGTCACGCTGCATACGTTTGCATCGCCAACGGCCTCCTACGCCGATAAAACGCCCATGGAGTGGGATGCCACTACGGGAATCTGGAGCCTCATCGGCGAAGCCGATTGGAAAAACAAGTTTTATCTATATGAGGTAGAAGTGTTTGTTCCGTCCACGGGCAAGATCGAAACCAATCTGGTAACCGATCCCTACTCGTTGAGTTTGTCAATGAACAGCAAGCGCAGCCAGATCGTGGACCTGACCAACCCAGAATTAAAACCGGAAGGTTGGGGTGCTGTCCCGAAGCCTGCGCTCGATACCCCGGAAGATATTGTGATCTACGAGCTGCACATCCGTGATTTCAGCATCGGCGACCCGACCGTTCCGGAGGAGCTGCGCGGCACGTACAAGGCTTTCACGGTCAAAGAGTCGAATGGGATGAAGCATCTCAGCGGGCTGGCTCAGGCCGGCCTGACTCATATCCACCTCCTTCCCGCGTTCGACATTGCCAGCGTGAACGAGGACAAATCCACCTGGCAGACTGTGGATGAAGCAGAGCTCGCCTCCCTGCCGCCCGATTCGGATGAGCAGTCCATCGCCGTCAGCGCCATCACGGCCTCCGACGGCTTCAACTGGGGCTATGACCCGCTGCACTACACTACGCCCGAAGGCAGCTACGCCACTGATCCCGATGGCGCAGCGCGCATCGTCGAATTCCGTGAGATGGTCCAGTCCCTGAACGAGAGTGGGCTGCGCGTGGTCATGGACGTGGTCTACAACCACACCAATGCCAGCGGGCAGAGCGAGAATTCCGTGCTCGACCGCGTCGTGCCGGGCTATTACCACCGCTTGAATGCCGAAGGCGCGGTGGAGAAGTCCACGTGCTGTGAAAACACCGCTACCGAGCAGGACATGATGCGTAAGCTGATGATCGATTCGGTCGTGACCTGGGCCAGGGACTACAAAGTGGACGGCTTCCGCTTCGACCTGATGGGGCACCACATGCTCGAGGACATGATCGCCGTCCGTGCCGCGCTCGACGCGCTGACCCTCGAACAGGACGGCGTGGATGGCAGGTCCATCTACATCTACGGCGAGGGCTGGGACTTCGGCGAGGTCGCCAACAATGCCCGCGGCAAGAATGCAACCCAGCTCAACATCGCCGGGACCGGCATCGGCGTGTTCAACGACCGCCTGCGAGACGCGGTCCGCGGCGGCAGCCCGTTCAGCGATCCGCGCGACCAGGGCTTTGCCACCGGCCTCGTGCTCACCAATAATGAAAATGAAACGCGCGATGCCGAAGATCAGCAGATCCTGCTCAACAACTACACCGATTGGATCCGCCTGGGTCTGGCCGGAAACCTGGCCGGGTATGAATTGATCCGCGCCGATGGCAAGACTGTCCCCGGGCGGCTGATCCCCTATAACAGCGCGCCCGCCGGCTACACCGACGATCCGCAGGAGAACATCGTCTACGTCTCCGCCCACGATAACCAGACTCTCTTCGACGCCATCCAGGCCAAAGCTCCGGCAGAAGCAACGCTTGTCGACCGCATCCGCATGAACAAC
>DASUOS010000084.1:0-6082 GCA_036276515.1 Anaerolineales bacterium
CTACCGCAACGATGCCGCCTTCCGCGCGCCGATCTTCCGCGGCACTGACGCAGTGACCCTGTTCATCTGTGTCCCGGCGCTGCTGCTGGCGCTCGCCTGGTACCGCCGAAGGTCCCTGCGCGGTGGGCTGTTGCTGACCAGCATGCTGGCCTACTTCCTGTACAACTCGGCCTCCCTGGGGTTTGGCGCGGCCTATAACAATATCCTGCTGCTCTACATTGCCTCTTTTTCGCTCAGCCTCTTTGCCCTGGTCATTGCCATTCAAAACATTGACCTGCAAACCCTGGCCTCGCGCACCTCTGCCAGACTGCCTCGCCGCTGGATCGCCGTTTTTCTCTTCCTGGCTGGCCTGTCGGTGATGGTCTGGCTGATTGAGATTATCGGCGCGCTCGCTTCGAACGGCGTGCCGGCCAATCTCGGCCCCTATTCGACCGAAGCCACCTATATGCTGGACCTGGGGATCATCCTCCCAGCAGCGTACCTGGCCGGCATTCTGGTCCTGCGCCGCAGCCCGTGGGGCACGCTGCTGGCCTCCATCCTGATCACGCTCAATGCCTCGATCGGCCTGGTCGTTGCCTCGCAGTCCATCATGCAGGCGCTGGACGGCATCCTCCTGACGCCCGGCCAGTATGCCGCCTACGTGGCTCCCTTCGTGACGTTGAGCCTGATCGCCATGGGTCTGATTATCGCCATCCAGCGCAATATCTCCGACTCCTGAAGCCTGTCCACCCGGATAGTTGTAAACTCCCCCGCCGATGGGGGAGTTTTTTATCGTCGAAGACTATGATGAATGCAGCAACTACATGAAGAGGAGTCTATGATGAGAAATTTCTTCAAAGGGATCGGCATCCTGGTGGGATTGGCAGTCCTGGCCGGTGTCGTGCTTATGCCCTGGATGGACCGCTGGGGCGCCACAGAGAAGGAGATCGCCGCTTCCTACCCGGGGGATGAGCTGGTCCCGTCTCCTCGTATCACCTATACCCGCGCCATTTCCATTGACGCCGCTCCCGAAGAGATTTACCCGTGGATCGTTCAGCTCGGCGCCGATAAGGGTGGGATGTACAGCTACACCTGGTTCGAGTCCAGCGTTCTGCAGTGTCCGCAGGTCAATGCCGACCGCATCCACGAGGAATGGCAGGACCTGGAAGAAGGAGACAAGGTCCTGTTGTGTCCGGATGAGAACGCACCCCCTGCCTATACCGTGGCGAAGATCGTACCGGATCAAGCCATCGTTCTTGGGCACCAGGAGAACGGCCAGTGGATCGAGGTCTGGCAGTTCATCCTCCTCCCGCAAGACGATGGGACGACGCGTCTCGTGGTTCGCTCACGGAGTATGGCAGAAGGGTGGTTGTGGGATGTTATCCGCCCCGGTGAGTTCATCATGATGCGCGGCATGCTGCTGGGTATCCAGGAACGGGCCGAGGGGCTTGCCCACGGGGGTTGATATGGACCAGCTTTTGAAAACATTCCTGTCTCTTATTTGCGCACTGACCTGCCTGTCGACGATCGGTTGTGAGACCCTGCCAGCACAGGAACAGAGCCGATGGCAGAACTGCCAACACCAACACCAGAGGTTTTCAATCCACTCGACCCTTCGCCAACTCCATCCAACAGCGCCCTGATCTTTGGCCAGACCTATGCTGCCATCAGTGAAGAGATTGCCTGGACGGCGATCAGTGTCGGGGTGGCCTGGCTGGCATCTGCTTTGATCTGGCTGGTCACTCGCCCTGCGAAAGCCTAGTCGATGAAACACATTGCTCACCTGCTTCTTCTCATCCTGCTGTGCAGCCTTCTGGCCAGCCCCGCTGCCGTTTCCGCCAGGCCAGGCACTTCCGGGGATATCGACTTTGAAGCATTGGACACGTATGTCACGGGCCAGATGTCCAGGCATGGGATCCGGGGGATTTCACTGGCGGTCACATCCGGGACCGAGATCGTGTATCTAAAAGGGTATGGCACTGCCGGGAACGGTCGTCCCATGACCCCGCAGACGCCGATGTACATCGGCTCGCAGAGCAAGTCGTTTACAGGGCTGGCCGTTGCGCAATTGATCGAGCAGGGGAAGATCGATCCGGGCGCCCCGGTGCAGAACTACATTCCCTGGTTCAGGATCATGGACGATAGCGCCTCGAAGAGGATCACCGTCAACCACCTGCTGCACCACACGAGCGGCCTCTCCGAAGCCGGGTTCACTGCCATGCTGCCGGAGAATGCAACGAATGAGGACGCCGTCCGGGCCCTGGCTTCCGCAGAACTGACCGCGCCGGTCGGTGTGATGCACCAGTATTTCAATGTGGGCTATGACGTGCTGGCGGTCGTGGTTCAAAATGTCAGCGGGATGGGATATGAAGATTACATCCAGAAGTACATTTTCGATCCGCTGGAGATGGCGCGGACCTACACCGATCCGGACCTGGCCCGTGAACATGGGCTTTCCCAGGGCTACAGCCGCTTCTTCGGCTTTGTCGTCCCGCAGCGACAGCCGCACCGCGTCTATGAAGTCAGCGCCGGTTTCATCATCTCCACGGCCGAGGATATGGCCCACTATGCCATCGCCATGGACAACGGCGGCCTCTACAGGGGAAAGCAGCTGCTCTCCTTCGCAGGGATGGACAGGCTCTTCTATGCCGTGCAGGGCTATGCCATGGGCTGGTTCGTCGAGCCGGGACACATCTGGCACGGCGGTGCGAATGAAACCTTCAAAACCTATGTGGATATTTACCCTTTGCGCGATAGGAGCATCGTTCTGCTGATCAACCAGGGCTACATGTTCGACCATCTGATCTCGGCCCCCCAGGTTTTCGAGGGCGTGGAAGCCATCGTTCTGGGGCAGACTCCGCCTCCCGTGTCCGAAGGCTGGTCGGTGAGAACGATCGGCTGGGGCCTGCTCGTATTCGTGCTTGTTCTGGGGATCTGCCAGCTCCGCAACCTGTTGTCCCTGCGCAGCTGGGTGGCGCGCGCCCGCACCTGGTCCACCGGCAAAAAGATAGGGGACATCGCCATAAGTTTCCTGATCCCAACCGTCATCCTGTTTGTTGTATTCAGCCAGGTCAAGGCTTATATGGGATACCGTTTCAACCTGACCTACCAGATGGTTACCATGTTCCGCACCCTGCCCGACATCTCCATTTTGATGCTGGTCGGCTCCATTCCCGATACCATCCAGGGTGCGGTGAAAGTGTTCTGGTTCATGCAGGGGCAGACACATCCCGATCTCCGGCAGTCGGCCGTACGTGCCGGCCAGGCTGGCGGTTTATGACCAGAGCATGTTTTCCTCTTGCAGAAGGAGAAAAATGAACCGCAGACAGCTTACTGTGTTTATCACCCTGCTTTTGGTCGATGCCTTTTGTGCATTCGCCACCTATGCCTTTTTCACCGAGGAGCTTACTGCGACCATGGGCGTCCCCATGCCCGATCTGGGCGTCTCGAATGCCGTCGTCGGGCTGGCCAATGCAGGCATCGTCATCGTGCTCTATGGCGCTGTGGGACTGCTGGGCTACTGGTTCGCGCGCAAGCTGGATCTGCCCGGTATCTTCAGCCAGGAGGGGAACGGGCGCCGCTGGTTCCTCATCCCCGGCCTGCTTGGGCTGGCCTGCGGCCTGTTGCTGGTCATCGGCGACATTCTGTTCGCGCCCATCAATGGGTTCGGTCGCTTTGTCCACCCGGAATTTCCGATCTCCATCCTGGCGTCTCTCAGCGCAGGCATTGGAGAAGAAATACTGTTCCGGGGCTTCGTTTTTGGTATCTGGGGCTTGCTATTGACCTGGCTGCTCAAACGTTTCACCGGCCGCTCTGCGGCTCTGTGGATCGCCAATGTGATTGCGGCGCTTGCCTTCGGCGCCGGCCACCTGGGGACACTCCTCCTCCTGACCGGCGCTTCCTCGATCGCGGAACTGAATCCCGTGCTGCTGCTGGAGGTCTTCCTGCTGAATGGAATCGTCGGGCTGGTAGCTGGAGAGCGCTATATGAAAGATGGCCTGCTCGCCGCGGCAGGAGTCCATTTCTGGGCGGATGTGGTCTTTCACGTACTCTGGGGCCTCTTCTAAATCCACCTGTCCGGTTGGATAGTGAAGACTCCCCTTGCGGTAGGGGAGTCTTTTTGTTGAAGAGTATAGAATGAGCTTATGAACATGAAGGCGTTCACTCAACCGTTATTCTATATATTGTCGGGAGTCGTTCTGGTTTGGGTTGTAGCGTTCGCCAACAACTTGATTTACCCGATCATTTCCAGTCAGTTCCATAATGTTCATACCTATATAAACGATATCTTTTCAGATGCTGTCTACATCTTTGTTGCTTTCATGCCGGTACTCTGGGCCCCAAAATTTTTCGGCTATCAGTTGGGTTCGATCACCAGACACTGGAAAATGTTACTGGGCATGACAGTCTTCTTTGTCGGCGCGCCTCTGCTGTATCGCCTGATCGTCGGAGAAACACCCTTTGCTGACAACACCTGGTTCTTTGAGGCAGTTGTCGTACCCCTGGCAGAGGAAGGGTTCTTTCGCGGCATCCTGCTCTCGATGCTCCTGTGGGGATTTGCGAAGCTTTACAGTGCTCCCATTGCCGGCTGGCTGGCCATCATCTTCAGCGCTCTTATCTTTTCCAGCGCACACCTCAATAACCTGGGTCATTATCCCACCGGCTTTATTCTCTTCCAGGTCGGTTTCTCGACGATCGTAGGCTTTGCTTTCGGGTACACACGGGTGAAAACCGGAAGTATCTATCCCGCCATACTCCTGCATTCCCTGTTCAACTTGGCTGGAACTCTATCCTTATAGACATACGGTGATCGAACCGAAAGGAAATAAACATGCAAACCAGTACCGCCAAACCCGGCTCGCTGCCGGTCTCAAGCTTGAACGCATCTGTCTCCCACCCCTGGCTCATGCTCATCTCACGCTCCGTGCTGTTCCTGATCTTCCAGGGCTTGATCGCGCTGATCCTGATGGCCGCAGGCACACCCTCGGCCTGGGATGAGTCCGCCAGATGGTGGACGTTCATGGCGTTCCTCGCCAACTTCGTATCCATCTACCTTCTTGTGCGCCTGCTCAACGCAGAAGGCAAACGTTATTTCGATGTTTTCAGGTTCTCACGCGCCACCTGGAAGGCTGACCTGCTCTGGTTCATAGTTGCCAGCGTCATCGCCATGCCCATCCTCGGTGCACCGAGGGAGCCGCTGGCTGCTGCCATCTTCGGCGATGCTGTAATTGCGACGAACATGCTGTTCCGTCCCCTGCCAGCCTGGGCGTTCGTGCTGAGCTTTCTTTTCCCGCTCACCATTGCTTTTTCTGAACTGCCAACCTATTTTGGGTATGCCATGCCGAGGCTCGAAGCGCAGTTTAGGAACGGCTGGGCTGCCTGGCTGATCGCCTCCTTCTTCCTGGCTGCGCAGCACATGTTCCTTCCGCTGATCCTGGACGGCGGCTACCTGTTATGGCGCTTCGGAATGTTTCTGCCATTTGCACTCTTCACAGGTTTGGTCGTCAAGCTGCGACCCTCCCTGCTGCCGTATTTTTTGGTCGTCCATGCCCTGCTGGATGTCACGACGGTGCTGGTCTATCTGATGATATAGATCCGCCGCTTTCTTAGCCGGCATTCGAATAAAGGAACAGGAGCAGCCTCTGAGGCAGCTCCTGTTCTTCTCCTTCCTCATTTAAAAAACCTTCAGCCACCATTTTAATCAATGCCTCACGCTCGGGCAGGATTTCCTCGATTAACCGGGCTGCGGCAATGACCGGCATCCAGCGCCCCAGTTCGTGTTTGCCGGCACGGTTATGCATGTGATAACGTGGAAATAAGCTTCGGTCACCCCATAGCCATTGCGGATGACGAGCAGCGAGTGGATGCGGGTGCCTGTGCTGTTGATCTGCTCGATCATCCGGGCCAGCAGCGCCGAGTCGATGCCCTGGGATTCGGGCGTGGAGCTTTCCCAGCCGGGGGCAGGCCAGGTATCGGGCTCAAAAAGCTGGACGGATACCGATTTCGGCGCAGCGCAGCCAGCCATCAATAGGGCAAACGCCAGGAAGATACAGGGGACCGTTCTTTTCATCGTTTGTGAACCTTTTTCGAGCTACCTGACCAC
>DASUOS010000085.1:0-9622 GCA_036276515.1 Anaerolineales bacterium
ACGCAGGGTCAGGAAGACGTGGGGGACGCGCGCCAGGCTGGTCTGCAGGCGATCCAGATTGGAGGAAGGCATGAGACCCAGCACAGAGTACATGTAACGAGAATCGCGCAGGGAGCTGATATCGATATCCACGTCTTCGACCGGCTCCAGCTGGCGCAGGATGGTCTCCAGCTGCTCCAGGCGCTTGCGGTGGTCCGAAAGCTCGTCGCTTGTGCTGCGGACCTCCCCTTCGATCTGCTCGACAGATGCGCGCAGCTTGTCGACATCGACCATCGCCTCGTAATCGGCGGACGGCGGCTGACCCTCCTCGAGGTTCAAGGACTGCATCACCGTCTGGATGCGGCGTTCCAGCGAGGAGTATTGTCCCGCGGTTTCCTGCCAGGTATTGGCAGAGCCGGAAGCAACGCCCGGATAATTACTGTCGGTCTGGTGAAACACTCCATATCCACTGAGGACCCTGGTCACAGCCAGCAGGTCCTTGGACGGGACGATCAGCTCGAGCTCGGACATCTCTCTTGGAAACAGCATTTGATCTCCAGTAATTTGTTGGATAGTTTTGTTAGTTTGATGGTTCGTTCCCTGGTCGATTAAGAAACGAACAAACTACGCAACACTTGAACTACACAGTCATCTGCCTCAATAAGAACGGCTGGAACTCCTCCTCAGGCATCCCTGAAGATTTGGCTTCGATCAGGACGGTTAGATCCTGGACTTCCAGATTGCTCAGAATGAGGAAGGCCAGGGGTACACCAATATGAAATGGATTGCCGATGAATGCGGCCAGGCACTGCTCCATCAGGCGGCGCTTCAGGATCACTTCCAGCTGGGGCAGGCCCCGGCGTGGTTCTTCGAGCAGCACATTGAGGTCCGGGATGCCCGGAAAGACGCGTCCCACGACCATCGGCAGGTCCGCTCCGGCGGCGATGGCGCGCACATCCTCATCGCGGACGTGGTAGCCAAACGGCAGTGTATAGTTGATGATCTCTTCTTCGGAAAGCTGGTGATAGACCTTGTAGCGGATCACCCACATCAGGTTGTTCACGTCCATCAGGGAGCCAATGATCCGTGACGCCTGTTCACGGTCCTGTCCCTGCAGTTTTTTGGCTTCCGACCACAACTGCCGCCAGTAATACAGGTCCAGGGCCACTTCCAATGCGAACAGGTTTTGTTCCGCGCTGTAGCGCTTCATGGCAAAGGAAAGCGTCTCGTAATAGGGAGTGCCTTGCAGCAGTTCAATGGCCGCGCCCACGCTCCCCGACTCCAGCATCGCCTGGGCAGGCAGGACGGTCATCGAACCCATCGGGAATAGCACGTCCTGCACGCGTTCCCAGTTGGGATCGGTGGTGATCGCCCGCAGGATCGCCTTCAAATTTTGGACTTCAAAGTACTGGTAGAGCTGTTTGAGCAGTGAGCGGGCATGGACCGGCGCCATCTGGATCACACTTTGATAAGAGGCGCTCAGCTTTCCCTTGATCGCCAAGTCCACCTTTTGCGGCGTCAAATCCTTTTCCTTCAGAGCTTCCAGATAAGGACCGTAGGCAGTCTGTTTCAGTTGTGTGACCAGGGTTGGGAGATCAGGCGAATCACTGAGCCGGGCAAAATCCTGCTCCGTCAGCAGGGAAGAATACATAGCCCGGACGCGGGCGCTGATAGCAGCGTACCCGGAAACACCGCTTGGAGCCATAAAATCTACCCTTTGCCGGTGACGCGATCGAGAATGTAGCTTACGGCCCGATCAAAATTGCTCATCGCCAGTTCTTCGAGCTGGCGATTCTTCTCCTCCGCCTGGGCAAGGATACCGGCAGCTTCATCGTCGGCCTTTGCCTGTGCGGCGATCTGGCGAGCTTCTTCCTGCGCTTCTGTGCGCGCTTGATTTAGAATTTGCTGAGCTTCCTGCTCCGCCTGTACGGGGAGCTGCTGCGCTTCACGGAGCGCGGCGTCATAATTTTCCTGTGCCCTTTTTTCAATTTCAAGTACCTGCCTGATACGATTCTCGTTCACGCTGCTCTCCTCGACGAGTTGTGTAATCTTGCCCAGTACGTATTGATTGACGCCCGCTATTGTAAGGTATTAATAGATGATAATCAAGGTCTGCGTTGGCTCAATTCATTTTCGATTAAAAAATCGGAGAAACAACTCCGATTTGCTGCTTTATGGGCTGGAACGGTATACTCTACATCCACACAAATTCTTCACAATTTTGCGATAATTAACCCACAGGCAGTGTCTATAATTCCCTGACGTGTGCCTGATCTTTCAGCGGCACACGTCATTCAAAGGTGATGCATGTCAAAGACGATCATGGTTGTCGACGATGAAAAAAGGCTGGTCTCACTGGTTGAGAGCTACCTGGCCCAGGAGGGGTATCGTGTGGTTTCTGCCTGCAACGGTAAGGAAGCGCTGACGGTTGCGCGCCGGGAAAAGCCGGATCTGATCGTTCTGGATGTGATGATGCCCGAGATGGATGGCTACGAGTTCATGCGCAAACACCGCGCCGAGAACGACACGCCGATCATCCTCCTGACCGCCCGCGTCGATGACGAGGAAAAGGTCATCGGCCTGGAGGTCGGCGCGGACGATTACATGACCAAGCCGTTCCGCCCGCGCGAGCTCGTGGCGCGTGTCCGGGCGGTGCTGCGCCGGGCCGGGGAGTCGAAGCCGGAAGCAAAGGTGCTCAAAGCGAATGGCGTCACCCTCGACCGCGAAGGCCGTACCGTACAGGTGGATGGCCGTTACGTGGACCTCACCCCCTCCGAATTCGACATCCTGACAGCCATCATATCTGCGCCGGGACGTGTCTATTCCCGCCTCGACCTGCTGGATATCATTCAGGGCGTGCGGTATGAAGGCTATGAGCGCACGATCGACACGCACATCAAGAACCTGCGCGGCAAGATCGAAGACGACCCACGGGCGCCGAAGTTCATCGAAACCGTCTATGGGGTTGGCTATCGGTTCCGGAGGGAGTAAAGCCCATGCGCTCCATTTCCACCAAATTGATCCTGGCTTTTCTCAGCATCGGCATTGTCAGTGTGGCGGTGATCGTGCTCGCGGCGCGCTGGAATACCCGTACGGAATTCATCCGCTTTCTGAATGACCAGACCCAATCAGAAATTGTCACCCAACTCACGCAGTACCACCAAGAGAACGGATCGTGGAATCGTGTGGAAACCCTTCTGATCAGCAGACAGCCCGGCATGAGCCAGGGTCACATGCGCAGGGTCCCGCCGTTCGCCCTGACCGATGAAAACGGGGTGGTCATCACAAGCAACGATAAATTCCGGAGAGGCGATAAACTGACCCGGGCTCAACTGTCCGGTGGCACGCCTATCCTGGTGAACGATGAAGTGGTCGGCATCCTTGTGCCGATCGGTTATACCTTTGTCGGCCAGCCGCGTGAATTGGAATTCATCGACCGCACCAACCGGACGCTGCTGTTCGGCGCGCTGATCGGTGCAGCCATTGCCCTGCTGCTGGGCGTTTTCCTCTCGCAGACACTCACCCGTCCCATCCGGGAGCTGACGCACGCCACACATGCCGTCTCGGAAGGTGACCTCTCCCAGCAGGTGCCAGTGCGTTCCGATGACGAGCTGGGCGAGCTGGCCCAGGCATTCAACCGGATGAGCACCCAGCTCTCGCGCTCGGTCAATGCCCGCAAACAGATGACCGCCGACATCGCCCACGAGCTGCGGACCCCCTTGAGCCTGATCCTCGGCCATGCGGAAGCCGTGCACGACGGCGTCCTGCCGCCGAGCCGAGAGAACTTCGAGATCATTCGCGAGGAGGCGGCGCGGCTGGAGCACCTGGTCAACGATCTGCGCACACTCTCCCTTGCCGATGCCGGTGAACTGAGCATCCAGACGCAGATCATTGAACCCGGCCGGCTGATCGAGGAAGTTTCTTCTTTGTATCAAGTCCAGTCGCAGCGGAAGAACATTGCTTTGAACCTCGATATTGCTCCAAACCTCCCTGCCATCGAAGTGGATCCCGGCCGCATCACCCAGGTCCTGACCAATATTCTGGATAACGCCCTGCGCCATACCCCCGAAAACGGATCGATCGTTCTTGGCGCCCGCCAGGCCGGTAACAGAGTAGAGCTCTTCGTGCACGACAGCGGTCCTGGCCTGAGATCGGAGGACATGGATCGCATCTTCGAGCGCTTCTACCGGACGGATGCGGCCCGCCAGCGGGAAGACGGCGGCTCAGGGCTGGGACTGGCCATTGCCAGGTCCATCGTCCAGGCGCACGACGGCCAGGTGTCGGCTGAGTCAGAATCGGGCAAAGGCTTGAAGATCCTGATCTCGCTCCCCAAGAAACAGGCTTCACCTGCATAGCAGTCGAGAATCATCATGCAGGCCTGATCAAATCTTGATCATTTCCACACAATTTCCACATGACTTTCTATGCCGCCGTGCTACAGTTATGCATCGAATGAAAGGATTGAATCAATGAAACGAGTTCTCCTCACTCTCCTTGCTATACTTTTTGTACTGGGTCTGCTGGGCGCGGCCGGCTTTGTCGGGTATCGCCTTGGCTTCAACCAGGGCGTCCTGGCAGCCAGCGATGGCGACCATCCATTTATGATGCCGCGTGAATTTGGCTTTGGCATAGGTCCAGGACGAATGCCCATGCACGAGTTCGGATTCCAGGGCGGCTTTGATCATGGCGGTTTTGGCATGATGGGCCGCGGCTTTGGCTTCTTCCCCTGGTTCGGTCTTCTGATGAGGCTGTTATTCTGGGGTCTGATCGTCTGGGCGATCTATATGCTTGCCACGCGCAGCGGCTGGCGTCTGACACGCACAACGCCGGCGTCAGAGACACCGCCTCAGCCGCCCTTCACCGTGGAAAACAGGGAATAGGCAGGGTCTGAAAATTAGTAATTTCTCATGATCTTCACGTAATAACATGTGGTTTTAATACATCTGGGTAGCTAATTCAAACGTATATGTCCAACGTAAGACCCTGGTTCGCCAGGGTCTTATGAAAATTCCGGCAGAGAGGCGAACACAGAGGAGAGAATGATGGATTTGATCAATCGCATTATCCATGCCCTGACTGAGCTGCACCCCACACACCCCATGGTCGTGCACTTCCCCATTGCGCTGACCGGCGCGGCCTTTCTCTTTATCCTGCTTGCCTATTGGAGGAACAGCGCCTCGCTCGAACAGGCTGCCTTTGCGAACATCGTGCTGGCCATGCTCGGCACGATCGCAGCAGGTTTTACCGGCATCATGGACAATGTGAACAACTATGAAGGCGCGGCTCCCAATGCCGGTGCAAAGATCCTTCTCGCTTTGGTGCTGCTGTTCCTCACCGCCGGGATATCCCTTGTCCGTTACCGCAACCCAGATCTGTTCCAGAGGGCCAATCGATTTCTCTACATCACGTCCTACGGCGCCAGTTTTGGCATTGCTCTGGTGCTTGCCTTTCTGGGTGGCGTCATTCTATACGGTTTCTAGGAGAGAGACTCAAATATGAATTCGACCAAGTTCAAGTTTGTCATCCTGCTTTTGATCGCCGGATTGTTGTCGGCCTGTGGAGGCCAGGCAGCTGAGGCACCTGTTTCCCAGCCCACCCAGGAAGTATCTGCACCCACTGAGGCGCCCACACAAATCTCGGCTTCGGCGACTGACACTTCCGAACCTGCAACCGAAGTACCTGCGGCAACCGAGCCTGCACCGGCTGCCGGCGCCACGGTCAGCTTTGCCAATGAGATCCTGCCCATTATCCAGAGCCGCTGCATCAATTGTCACGGCGGGGACAAGATAGAGGAAGGCCTGAGCATGAACACCCACGCCGAGATCATGGCCGGCTCCGAGAATGGAGCGATCCTTGTGCCCGGTGACGCAGCCAGCAGCCTGATCATAGAAATGGTCGCAAGCGGAGATATGCCCAAGCGCGGCCCCAAGCTCACCCCGCCCCAGGTCCAGCTGATCGCCGATTGGATCAACCAGGGCGCCCTGGATAACTAGGTTAGATTTTTATAAACATGGCCTGTGATCACGCAGGCCATGTTTTAATTTCTGGTATAATCTGCCCGCTTGATTTGGAGAGGTCGCGTAGTCTGGCTTAGCGCGCACGCTTGGAAAGCGTGTAACCCACAAAGGTTCGCGGGTTCGAATCCCGCCCTCTCCGCTGCAAACAAACGCCCTAAACCGGGCGTTTGTTTTTTAGGTTCGCGGGCCCTCCTTGAGAGGTCTGATTCGTCTCACGCGAAAGCTCCTTCTCTCGCCGTGTATACTTGATGATATGGACACGCTCAGCGGCTCGGTTGAACGCATCACGTTTTACAATCCAGAGAATGGATACACCGTATTACGCCTGCGCCCGGAACATCAAAAAGGGATGCACGCGGCACCCAAGTCCAGCCTGAGCGTCGATGGACTGGCTACCGTGGTTGGCAATCTGCCCGAAGTTTCTCCTGGGGAATTCCTTCGACTGCAGGGACAATGGACCCGGCATCCAAACCACGGCTCACAGTTCAAAGCAGAAGTCTGTGAACAAACCCTGCCGGCAACGATCACCGGCATTCAGGGATATCTCGGGTCGGGGATGATCAAAGGGATCGGTCCCAAGCTGGCGGAGCGGATTGTTGAGAAATTCAAGGAAGATACCTTCGAAGTGATCGAGCAAACCCCCGGACGGCTGCTCGAAGTCCCGGGGATCGGAATGGATCGAACAGACAAGATCACCAAAGCCTGGCAGGAACAGAAACAGGTCAAGGAAATCATGGTGTTCCTGCACGGGCACGGTGTGAGCACCAACCTGGCGGTGAAGATCTACAAGACGTATGGCGATCAATCGCTGGAGGTTGTTCAGCAGAATCCCTATCAGCTGGAGCGGGATATCTATGGGGTCGGCTTTAAAACCGCCGACAAACTTGCCCGTGCCCTCGGTCTGCCTGTAGACCATCCTTCACGAATCGAAGCGGGGCTTGTATTTGCGCTGAATGAAATGATCAACAATGGACACGTGTTTGTCCCAAGAGAAACCCTCGGGCAGCGAGCCGTGGAGCTGCTGGAAGTCCCGGCGGATTTGATCTCTCCGGCGCTGGATCGCCTTGCCCAGGAGGACCGTATCCGCGCCGACATGGTTCCGTTGCACCATAAACCACTGGAAAAGGGCAAGCCAGCTATCGGTGAAGCTGCCGGCCTTTACAATTCGTCCGTGATCTACCTGACCCCCCTTTATTTTGGGGAAAAAGGCGTTGCAGACCGGTTGAAAGCCCTGGCAGGTTCCTTCTCAGCCGCCAGGGTCATGAACCATGTACTCTTCGCAGATGAGCAGCTCTCGGACGAACAACAATCGGGGATCCAGATGGCGCTGACTCATCCGGTCAGTGTTCTCACAGGCGGTCCGGGAACCGGGAAGACCACCTGTCTGAAAGCCTTGATCACCACTCTGGAAACACAGGGGATGAAGTATGCGCTTGCCTCACCGACCGGGCGCGCGGCCAAACGACTTTCGGAAGCGACCGGACGACCGGCAAGAACGATTCATCGCTTATTGGACTACTCGCCTCTGGAAGGTTTCAAGCATAACGAAGAAAACCCGCTGGAGGTGGATTTTCTGATCGTTGACGAAGCATCCATGCTCGACCTGTTATTGACAAATAACCTGCTGAAAGCAGTTCAACCGGGAACGCGCCTTTTGTTTGTGGGGGATGTGGACCAGCTTCCCTCGGTGGGCGCCGGCGATGTGCTTCGAGATCTGATCGACAGCAGGATTGTCCCTGTCACGCGCCTGAAAACGATCTACCGCCAGGCTGCGCACTCGATGATCATCACAAATGCCCACCGGATCAATCAGGGCAAGTTCCCGGATTTCCCGAAGGGCGGGAGTGAGGGCGACTTCTTCCTCTTCCCCGCCGAAGATGCCGCTGCCGCAGCAGATTGGATCATCCAGATTGTCACGGAACGGATCCCGCAGAAATTTGGCTTCGATGCCATCCATGATATCCAGGTCATGGCGCCCATCTATCGCGGACCGGCCGGCGTGATTGCTTTGAATGACCGCCTGCAGGAGAAACTCAACCCGCCTGCAAATAACAAGCCCGAGCGGCGTCTGTTTGGAACAGTGTTTCGCCTGGGCGATAAAGTGATGCAAACCCAGAATAACTATGACAAGGATATCTACAATGGAGATATTGGCTTCATCCAATCGATCGACGTCGTTGAACAGAATCTGACCGTACACTTCGATGGCAGGACTGCGGTTTTCGATTGGAGTGAAGCCGATCAATTATCGCTTGCTTACGTGATCTCCGTTCACAAAGCGCAGGGCTCTGAATTCCCTGTGGTCGTCATGCCCATCGTCACCCAGCACTACACCATGCTGCAGCGGAATTTGCTGTACACAGGCATTACCCGCGCCCGTCAATTGTGTGTACTGGCAGGCAGCCGCCGTGCTGTCCATATGGCTGTGCAAAACAACAAAGTGACACAACGCTTTACCGCCCTGGAATGGCGGCTGGGGCAGGACCAGGAAAGGATCTGATCCACAAGCATGCTTGAAGTCTTACTTTTTTATTAAGACTTGATCCGGTGGACAGACTTCCTGTGCCGCGGCAACCATCGCTGGAGCAGGAACGGCCTGGGGGTACCACTTCTTCTGCAGCCAGAATGCCACATTCACCAACCCGATCATCACCGGCACTTCCACCAACGGGCCGATCACGGCAGCGAATGCTGCGCCACTTCCGATGCCAAAGACTGCCACCGCCACTGCGATTGCCAGCTCAAAGTTGTTGCTGGCAGCCGTAAAGGAGAGAGTCGTCGTCTTGGAATAATCTGCACCCAGGCGCTGCCCCATAAAGAACGAAACCAGGAACATGACCACAAAGTAGATCAGGAGTGGAATGGCGATACGCACCACATCCATCGGGATCTGCACGATCAGGTTGCCTTTTAGCGAGAACATCACCACGATCGTGAAGAGCAGGGCGATAAGCGTCAGCGGACTGACCTTCGGCACGAAGTTCCTGTAATACCATTCCTTGCCCTTGATGCGCACCAAAACCAGGCGGGTAAAGAAGCCCGCCAGGAAGGGGATGCCCAGATAGACGAACACACTCTCGGCAATTTGACCAATGGTGATGTTCACCACCACGCCTTCCAGCCCGAACCAGGTTGGCAAAACCGTGAGAAAAACATAAGCATAAACACTGTAGAACAGCACTTGAAAAATGCTGTTGAACGCCACCAGTCCCGCCGCATACTCCGTGTCGCCATGCGCCAGTTCATTCCAAACGATCACCATGGCAATACAGCGCGCCAGCCCGATCATGATCAGGCCCGCGATGTACTCAGGATAGCCGCGCAAAAAGATGACCGCCAGAATGAACATCAGCACCGGACCAATGATCCAGTTCTGGATGAGCGAAAGGGATAGGATCTTCTTATTGCGGAAGACATCCCCCAATTCCTCGTACTTCACCTTGGTGAATGGCGGGTACATCATCAGGATCAAGCCGATCGCAATTGGGATATTGGTCGTACCGATTGATACCGCCGCATTAAACCTTTCTACTCCCTGCGGAAACAGGAAGCCGATGGCCACACCCACCGCCATCGCCAGGAAAATCCACAGCGTTAGATAGCGATCCAGAAAAGACAGTTGTTTG
>DASUOS010000086.1:0-7245 GCA_036276515.1 Anaerolineales bacterium
GTGAGAGATGGGAACTTGGTCGCCACGCGTAACGGGCGCTGCAGGGTGTCTGCCGCTTTTTTGAGTGAGGCAAGGTCGGTCACCTCTGCCCACGATTCGGGCACGGCCAGCTTAAGGGCGCAGTGACCGAAGCCGAGCGCATCGTGCAGGACGAGGATGCCGCCGTTCGCGCCGCGCTTTTCTTCGATCACATCCAGGCCGGTGATGCCGAAGTCCACGCTGCCCTGGCGCACGCTGACCACGATATCGCCCGGCCTCTGGAAGAGCACACCCAGTTCCGGCAGGACCGGGATCTCGGCCTGGTACTGGCGCGGGTTCGGCTTGTGGACGCGCAGGCCGGTCTCGGCCAGGAAGGCCATGGCATCCTCCTGCAGGCGGCCCTTGGAGGGAAGGGATAATCGAATGGTGTCTGGATCGTTCATAAGGGTTCCTTGTCTGGTTCAAGTTTTTACGAAGGGGTAACAAAAAATCCCCGGCAGTAGGCCGGGGATGGTTGAGATGAGGGACGAGCGCCTGTCAGCGAGCGACAGGCAGATACGCACACACCTCCCGGCCATGCGGGAACAGACAATGATGATGGAGGTGGGTGCGAAGTGCGTTCATATTGGGTCGCAGTATATCAACGGGAAGACGATTTGGCAAGCGTGAGTTTTGTCACTTCGTATTATGTCATTGCCCAGGCAACTTTCGCCGGGGTTGCGAGGAAGGCGCTAGCCCGACGACCGCGTAGCGTGCCTTTAGGCAAGCAATCTCCTCATTTCAAGTCTGTATTCGGCGTTGGAGATTGCTTCGCTTCGCTCGCAATGACACTGGATAAATAACCATAAATCGCCGCATCATACCTTGCCGTGAGGGCAAAACCTTTGGCGGCGAGCTCGAGCCGCATCGCTCCGGAAACACCTGCAGAACGGAGCGCATCGAACACAGAGGTGTAATCGCCCGGGTCGCAGAGCAGGGTAACGCGCTCGTGGTTCTTGGCCGCCGCACGGATCAACGCTACGCCGCCGATGTCGATGTTCTCGACGGCCTCGGCATGGGTCACGCCCGGCCGAGCGACCGTCTTCTCGAAGGGATACAAATTGACGGCAGCCAGGTCGATAACGTCCCAGCCCAGGTCGAGGAGCTGCCGGTGATCTTCTTCTGCCGGACGGGCGAGCAGGCCGCCGTGAATGGCGGGATGCAGGGTCTTAACCCGCCCGCCCAGGATCTCAGGCGATTGGGTATAAACAGCCACGTCGGTGACGGGCAGGTTCTTCTCCCGCAGCAGCCGGGCCGTCCCGCCCGAGGCGAGCAGGGTCCAGCCGAGATCAAGCAGACCAGCGGCGAAATCAGGCAGGCCTGTCTTGTCGTGGACGGAGAGTAGGGCTGTAGGCATGGAGGCTCCTTTGTATCAATGGTGGAACAGGCGCAGTCCCGAAAAGACCATCGTCATGCCGTACTCGTCGCAGGCGGCGATAACCTCATCGTCACGGGTCGAGCCGCCGGGCTGCAGCACGTAACGCACCCCGCTTTTGGCGGCCCGGTCGATGCTGTCTCGGAACGGGAAGAAGGCATCCGAACCAAGGACCACACCGCTGCCCTGGTCCAGCCAGCGGCGGCGCTCTTTTGCACTTAAGAGGTCTGGGATAGTTTTGAAGACAGATGTCCAGTTCTGCTTTTCGGCCTCAGTCACATCCGGCTGCAGAAACTGGTCGATGGCGTTATCCCGGTCGGGCCGCCTGACTCCCTCTCGGAACTCGAGCGCCAGCACCGCAGGATGCTGGCGCAGCCGCCACAGATCGGCCTTGGCTCCCGCCAGCCGGGTGCAGTGCACCCTGGACTGCTGTCCCGCCCCTACGCCAATGGTCTGCCCGTCGAGCACATAACAGACCGAGTTCGACTGGGTGTATTTGAGCGTGATCCAGGCCAGCAGCATATCGCGGGCAGCCGCGTCAGGGATATCCTTTTGACGGGTGACGATATTCACCAGATCTTCGCCGGACGCCAGGCGGTCGTTGCGGCGCTGTTCCAGGGTCAGGCCGAACACCTGGCGGCTCTCCAGCGGCGGCGGCTCATAGGCCGGGTCGACCTGGAGCACGGCATAGTTCCCCTGCTTCTTGTTTTTCAGGATCTCCAGCGCCTCCGGCTCATAGCCCGGAGCAATGACCCCGTCTGAGACTTCACGGGCGATTAGCCGGGCGGTGGAAACATCGACCGGGTCCGAGAGACCAATGAAATCGCCAAAGGACGACATCCGGTCCGTGCCGCGTGCCCGGGCGTAGGCTGAAGCGAGCGTTGAAAGCTGCATGTCTTCCACGAAGTAGGCCTTCTTCAGCATAGCGGAGAGCGGCAGTCCCAGCGCCGTTCCTGACGGGCTGACATGCTTGAAGGATGCCGCCGCAGGCAGACCGAGCGCCTGTTTTAGCTCCCGCACCAGCTGCCAGGCATTGAGCGCATCCAGAAGGTTGATGTAGCCGGGTGAGCCACCCAGCACGGTCAGGGGCAGCTCCCCGCCATCCTGCCGGTACAGCCGGGCCGGGACCTGGTTCGGATTAGCGCCATAGCGCAGGGAAAGTTCTCTCATCGCGGCTCCTGTTGCCTGGAAATGCGGAATTCTACTACGCGGCAAGGGAAAGTCAATCCTTCCCGGCCGGCGTTCTATATCTCTACGCCCATCACTGAACCCTTCATGGTTCGTTTATTTTGTAGAGACTGTATACACATTAATATTCCATGTCACTCTGAGGGAGCGTTCCTACGCGACCGACACCCGCCCCTGCGGGGGTGCCGGGGAGAGTCTTGTACTTTCCGGAGTAGAGATCCTTCGCTATCGCTCAGGATGACCTATTAACGTAAGGAGACTCTCATGGGAAGCTCGGATTTTTATATCGACTACAATATCGAAGTGTCAGATGCAGGGGAGGAGTTCAAGCGTGAGACGGAACAGCGGCTGCATGAGCTGGCCGGCTCGCACACCGACATGGTCGGCGCGGCAGTGGCTCTCGAAAAAACGGTGGATACCCAGTCCTACGATGTGTACCGGGTGCGCATCGTCGTCTACATGCGCCCGCAGGATATAGCGGTCAGCAAAGAGGAATCCGGCCCGATGGTGGCTCTGCGGGAGGCGCTCGATACGCTTGAAACTCAGATCCGCACTGCCCGGGAGAAGCTGGCCCAGAAGGATACCCACCGCGACACGCAGATCGAGACCGTCTATTACGACCTGAGCGCCGACGAGATCTATGCCACCTACGCCAAGGGCTGGCAGCCTGAAGACGTGCGGCAGATGGACCATACCCAGATCGCCAGCCGCCTGATGCTCGAGCACGGCCTGACCCAGGACGCGGCCGACTTCGCCGCCGACCAGATCCTGCTTGTCGCCGAGAACCGTAATGACGGAGAATAAAAAAACCTAGAACACCACCCCCGAGACCAGAATCACATTGGCATACGGTGCAAACTCTCCGGTGCGCACCACCGCCCGCGCCGAGGAGGTCCGCTGCTTGAATTCCACATGCGGCACGAACTCCACGGGCACTCCCGGCAGCAGCGCCTGCACCTCTGCCAGGAAGCCCGGGTTGCGCTCTTTCACCTCCTCGGCCAGTACCAGGCGTTCCACCTGCATCTCGTCCAGGATCACCTTGAGGGTCTGGACCGCGCCGGGGACGCCCTGGGTCAGCGCCAGGTCGATGCGCTCGGTCTCCGGCGGAATGGGCAGGCCGGCATCGGCCACCACCAGCGTGTCCAGGTGGCCCAGCGTGGCAATGATGTAGGAAAGCTCAGATTGCAGCAGGGTTGTTTTTTTCATGGTTATCCTCGGGTCAATTATATACATCTCCGTCAAGTGTGTGATTTTGCGATATGTTACACGCAAAGTGACCACCCCAAGGAAGGTTATGGCTGGCAGTAGCGACCTAGCAGAGAGATTCCTCTGAGGATATTTAATTTTCCTCAGAGGAAAATTAAATATCCTCAGAGGAAGTTCCTGCTTTCGTCTGAGGAAAATCAAATTTCCTCAGACGAAATTCCAGCTCATACGGCAGGTTATCAACCCTTAATAGCCTTTCATCGGGGGTCTAAAAGGCTTATTCGCCGCTTCAGCTCTATAGACAGGGTAGTGAACTTCGATACCTCACAAATAGACAGCCTGTGTACTGTACAGGCTGTCCTTTATTTACAACGCTTTACCCTGCACTGTTTTCAAATAATGGTTTTTCTTCACGTACCGTATGAATCCGAAAACGTGCCACTCTTCATGGCGCTGCCAGACAGGCAGACTGGGAACAGCACGAAAGGCGCCGTTCCCAGGGTCACTCTTAGATCAGCTTGCTCAAATGCTCGAAGCTGCGGATCGCATCGGGAACCGTGCCGCATTCCACGCTAAAGACGATATCAGCCGGGCAGGTCTTGACGATCTCGATCACCCGCTTCCAGTCGACGACGCCGTCACCGCAGGCGCAGCCGACCGGAGTTCCGGTCACCTTGCCCTTTTCGGCGTCACTCTGCGAGAAACTGATATCCTTGGCATGCAGATGGACCAGGCGGTCTTTTACATGAGCCAGCCACTCGTAGGTGTCCGTGGTGCCGGCCAGGTAGCTGTTGCCTGTATCGTAGTTGATGCCGATCGCCGGAGATTTGACAAGCTCGTAGATGCTGTCAAGGCCTTCCTGTGAACGGCTGTACTGCTGGTGGGGTTCCAGCCCGATCTTGATCCCATAACGCTCAGCCACCATCGAAGCTTCCCTGAGCGTATAGGTCATCAGCTGGTAATCCATCTCTCTGGTGGTCCACAAGGGTTTCGGGCCTTCATCCGTGTTGACCACCGGTGCGCCGGCATCCGACGCCCAGCGGATGGCCTGTTTCAAATATTCCACACTGATCTCCGGCTTGCACAAGGGAGTGTGAGTGGAGAGGCCGGACATTTTGATGTTATGCTGATCACAGACCTCTCTTGCCCAGCATGGATCATCGTACATGGATACACTGTGGAAATAGCGGGCTTCACTCAGCAGTTCCCGGCCCCAGTGCACCATCGGCTCGACGTATTGATAGCCAATTTCTGCCGCCTTGGCCACACCCCAGTCAAAGGGTTTGTCATGGTGCCGGACAAACTCCATGTTTATTCCAAGATATATTTTTCCCATCGATGCCTCCGCTGTTCTCAGGATGCCACAGGAAGTTCACTGCTTGCCATGCGCTGGTTGGCATTCTCCACCAGCTCACGCACGAAGACCAGGCTCTTCTCGATCATGGGTCCGCCCTGGCCTTCACATTCCATGCTGACCACGCCGTTGTAGCCGATATCCACGAGGATATCGAAACAGTTTCGAATATTCTCCACGTTGACTCCGTCCCCGATGGCGCACTGGCTGACGGCGATGCCGGTCAGTTCGCCGCGCAGGGAGGCTGCCAGCGAGTCGCTGACATCCTTCACATGTACGTGACTGACCTTGTTTTTGAAGCGGGCCAGGAACGCCACCGGATCCTGGCCGGCGATGAAGGTATTGCCGGTATCCATGTTCATGCGCAGATACGGGCTGTCTGCAAATGCCAGCATTTTTTCCATGAATTGCGGCTTGGTCGTGTAATAGCCGTGCGGTTCGATGTCGATGATTATCTTGTATCGTTCCGCTGCTTCGATGATCTGGGCGTAGGCGCGCTTCATCATATCGAGCGCCGCTTCATCGCTCAGGCCCTTGGGGGCAAAGCGGTCGTCGGTGGTATCGATGTGGTCGCAGCCCGCAATGTAGGCCCAGCGGATGGTCCGCAGCGTATATTCGACACCCAGGCTGGTGCCGTTCGGCAGCGACATTGGATAGGCGGCATCGATCTGCGAGAATCTGACGCCGTAGGACTCCATTTTTTCACGCCACAGCATGGGATCTTCCCACATGGCCACATGCGGCTGGTAGCCCAGCCCGTGGATCCAGCTCACCCCGTCGATCATGCCGCACTCAATCCAGTGCACATCGTTTTTCTGGGCCCACTGCAGGCATTGTTCGAAATTCCAGTAGCTGCTGTTGAAAGCGTCGGTATGGAACCCAATTTCGATCATGGGATCACTTCCTTTCATGCACACTTGACTTGATTGGGCCCGTTCGATTGCGTTCGAACGGGCCCATTTCTACTGCGTTCTTGCTGCGTCTATTCGATCACGTCGACGTACTTGTTGACATCGACATTCTTCCACGCATCCGGCCAGTTCGTCATGTCTTCGCCGCCCGAGAGAGCGTAGTGAAGCGGGGGCATGCCGGGAGTGATGTATTGATCCAGGTTGGCAGCGGTGATCTCCGGCTGGGGCAGGACCCAGTTGTGCTGGACGGTCTCACCCTGCAGGAACATGACGGCCGCCAGCACGGCGGTGCGCCACTGGTAGGTCGGGAAGGTGGGCGCGATCGCCGTCAGGTTGTTGGCTTTCCAGTATTCCAGGTAATCCTGCTGATCTTCGCCGACCATGACCTTGGGGGCAGGGATGCCGGCATCTTCGAAGGCTTCCAGGATGGCCACGGCGGTACCGCCTGCGTCCATCCAGACTGCGTCGATGGTTCCGTACTTGGCGATGTAGTCGCTGACCACGGTGCTGGCCTTGAAGCTGTCATAGGCAACGAACTCCACGCCGATGACGTTGAACTTCGGATTCTGCTCGAAGATCTTGCGGGCCGCGCCCCAGCGCTGCTCGAGCACATCCACACCCGGCAGGATGCGGAAGGCAAGGACGTTGCCACCATCAGGCAGGTTATCCACGATGAACTGGGCGCCTGAAATACCGAAGGCATAGCCACCGATCGGGCGCTCGGAAACAACCGGGCAATCCGTCTGAGCATAGCGGTCGAACTGGACCACCGGCATCACTTCGCAAGCCTTTTCGACGATGGGGGTCAGGGCATCACTGGTGTTCGCAGCAACGATCAGGATGTCGCATTTTCCGGGGGTGTTGATCAGGTCCTGGATGTCAGCGATCTGCTTGGCATCGTTGCCCTGAGCGTCCAGATGATAGAAATTCTGGACCAGGCCCTCCGCACGGAGTTCCTCGACCTGCTCGCGCATGGACACATAGCCGACCACGCGCCATGGGTTGTTCACACCTGCGTTCGAGAAGCAGAGGTTATAGGGCGGCTCTTTTCCGGCGAAATCTGCATATTGCGGATACTTGCTGATGTCGGTCGGATCCTCAACCAGGTACTGCAGGTAGAGAGGCGCATCTGGATTCAATGCCTTGTTATCCATCAGCTCCAGTGATGTAGCATAATCTTCGTCGGTGAAGAA
>DASUOS010000087.1:0-9951 GCA_036276515.1 Anaerolineales bacterium
CATCGCAGTACGCCAGGCTGAACCAGGCGATCGAGGAATTCTACGGGCGCGGCGGCCGGGGCATGCTGCGCCGTATCGGCAAGGCTTCTTTCCAGTACGGCGTGCGCGAGCAGTCTGCTTTGCTGGGGGTGGCGGGGGTGGCGCTCAAGCTGCTGCCCGAGCGCCAGCGCATCAAATTCATCCTGAACGGGATGGCGGATGCGTTGAAGAAGAGCAACCCGGAGGTCAATGCCTGGGTGGACGAGAGCGGCGGAAGACTGGCATACATCGAATCGACCTGCGCGATCTGCCACAGCCGCCAGAGTACAGACCCGATCTGCCACCTGTACGTGGGCTCGATCACGGAGGCCGTGCAGTGGGCCACCGGCAAGGAATACCAGATCGTCGAGACACACTGCCTGGCCAAAGGCGACGAGCACTGCCGGTTCGAAGTGGGAGAGGTGCGTTTGTGAGTGAGCCAGGATTTTCCGGCCGCCTTCTGCAGCGCTTCATCCAAACCGCGGCGGTGGAGCTGGGCACGGACCAGCTCAGTACCATGCTGACCCTGGCCCACCTGCCGGGAGGTTGGGACCGGCCGGAACGCTTTCGGGACCTGGATGCCCGGAACGCCGCAGAGACCTATGCCTCCCTGCAGACAGCAATGCGCACCTATTATGGACGCGGCGCCCGGGGGGTGCTGCTGCGCGTCGGCCAGCGCTTGTGGCATCACCTGCTGGAGGACGCGGCCCTGACCAGCAAAGCCCAGGCGGCCGTCATCCGGCGTCTGCCCCTGATAGCCCGGCGCAAACAGACCCTTGAGCTGCTCGCCCGGTTGCTCAGCGCCCGGCCCGGCGATGTCACGATCCACACCCTGGACCTCGATCTGCTGCTTGCCGACCATGCCTCGCCCACCGCGCATGGACGAGCCGAGAAATCCCCGATTTGTTTTGTGACACAGGGCCTGATCCAGGAGTGCCTGTACTGGGCCACCGACCAGCGCCATGATGTGGAGGAGACTTCCTGCAAGGCACGCGGAGAGAATGCCTGCGAGTTCAAGATCACCCTGGGAAACTGATGTGAAATCCTACGAAGCCAACTTAAAAAGCGATGATGGCACGGATTTTTTTGTGCGCTGCTGGGAACCCGACTCCAGAACTAAAGCCGTGATCGTGCTGATCCACGGCCTCGGCGATCACACCGGACGTTACGAACATGTAGCCCAGGCCCTGACCGGGGCGGGCTACGCACTCTGCGGCATGGACCTGCGCGGCCACGGCCGGTCTGGCGGGGTACGCGGCCACATCCCAACGTTGGATGTCGCAATGCAGGATATTCGCGAGTTCCTGATCTTCATCACGAAGCGTTATCCGGAGCTGTTTCATTTCCTGTACGGTCACAGCATGGGCGGCCTGCTCACTCTGGCCTATGCCCTGCAGCACAAACCTGTATTGAAAGGCGTGATCGTCACCGGCCCGGGGTTGCACTCCCCGCTCCGTGAGCAGAAGGGCAAGGTACTCCTTGCCAGAATACTTGGCTCGCTCACACCCAACACCCTCCTGGCGAGCGGGCTGGAACCGGGCGGCCTGGCGCGCGATGCGCAGGTGATTCGGGCCTACACAACCGACCCGCTGGTCCATGACCGGATCAGTCTCGGTTTAGGCAAGGGCCTGCTCAAGGCAGCGGACGATGTCTGGGAGCATGCCGGGGAATTTTCCCTGCCGCTACTGCTGATGCACGGTACGGCCGATACGATCACGTACGCGCATGGCAGTGAAGGCTTTGCCGCCCTGGCATCGAAGAACAACCGCGACGTCACCCTGAAACTCTGGGACGGTTTTTATCATGAAATCCATAACGAACCTCAAAAACAGGATGTGTTCCGTTTCATGATCGACTGGCTGGATGCACACCTGCAGCCCTCGCCAAGCTAAGAACCTGCTAACCTTCTCCTAGACAAAACAATTTGGGCATGGGAAAATCTCAGTCCATACAATCGCATCAAGGAGTATTCATGAGCAACGAGAAGAAGAGTAAGCGCCAGGAACGGCGGGAGAAGATTAAGAAACAGGAGGCGCGCGGCCGGCTGGTGATGATCGGCCTGATCACGCTGGGCGCGGCCCTGCTGGTCTTTGCCTTCGTCTACCCGTCCCTGCGCCCGATCGCCGAAGTGGTCAGCATCGACCCGGGCACCCATCCCAACCCGGACGATAATTCGATGGGCGACCCGAACGCCCCGATCGTGATCGAGGAGTTTTCCGATTTTCAGTGCCCGTTCTGTGAGCGCTTCCACGAGCAGACAGAGCCGCTGCTGCGCCAGTACTACATCGATACCGGCCAGGTCCGCTTTGTCTATCGCTCGATGGGCAACTGGGTCAGCCGCAATATCGGCGGCGGCCGCACTGAGTCCCAGGATGCCGCGCTGGCCGCCTATTGCGCCGGCGAGCAGAACAAGTTCTGGGAGATGCACGCTTTCCTGTTCGCCAATGTGCTGGGCGAGGATGTAGGTTCCTACACCGACAAGCGCATCACGGCGATCGCCGAAAAGGTCGAGGGCCTGGATATGGCCCAATTCCAGAGCTGCTATGACAGCGGCAAATATGAAGACCGCGTCCAGCAGGATATGACCGACGGGCTGGCAGCGAACATCGGTGGGACTCCCGCCTTCCGGATGACCTACACCGTCAACGGCGAGACCAAAACCAGGCTGATCGAAGGCGCCCAGCCCTTCAGCGTCTTCCAGACCGAGATCGAAACCGCCCTGGCAGAGATGGGCTTGCAATCGCAATCGCCTGAGTAGTTTACAGGGTAAAAGGGACACGGCTGAAGCGTGTCCCTTTTTTGATTCTTCCTTCCAGAGAGAAATCGACAGGAATATCTACATTAACCTGACATTCATCCTGCAATTTCGGGTCCGGGCGGACAAGTGTATAATGAATTTGGACACACTTTTTCATTGAGGATCTTTCGATGAAACACCGCCCGTTCCGTTCCATTCTCTGCTCCATCTTCATACTTGCACTGCTGAGCTCGTGCACCGGGGTCCCGATTCCCATCCCGGGGATGGCAACAGCAACGCCAGTCCTGCCGTCACCGACGCCCTTTCAGCAGGCGCTTCCCCCCCGGCTGGTGGAGACCGAGCCGCCGCTGGGAA
This sequence comes from Anaerolineales bacterium, assembly GCA_036276515.1. Taxonomy (GTDB): domain Bacteria; phylum Chloroflexota; class Anaerolineae; order Anaerolineales; family Villigracilaceae; genus Defluviilinea. Next base: position 3,131 of record DASUOS010000087.1, read on the forward strand.
CGGTCATCGGGCATCTTTCTCCGATCACTTTTTATTTCAACCAGGCGATGAACAAGGCGACCGCCGAGCAGGCGTTCCGGGGATTGCCCGAGGGAACCTTCACCTGGAACGATGAAGCGACACTTGTATTCCAGCCCGGCCAGCCCTACCCTCCCAACACAGAACTGAATATCACGATCGCCAGCTCGCTCAAATCTGCCAACGGGTTCGGCGTTCAGGACCCGTTCAACCTTTCGTTTACGGTGGCAGACTACCTGCGGGCGGTCAACATCCTGCCGAAGGAAGACGCCGAGGATGTGGATGTGCAGTCCGCCGTGGCCGTGTCCTTTAACCAGCCGGTCGTGCCGCTGGGTGCGGAGGCATCCTCCCTGCCTGCCGCGTTCACGCTGACGCCGTCCACACCGGGAGACGGCGAGTGGATCAATACCAGCACCTACATCTTCTATCCCAATCCAGCGCTGGACGGGGGGACGGACTACAGACTCAGCCTGAATCCTGAGTTACAAACAGAAACCGGCGTAGGCCTGGAGACGGGCACCGCAGCAGAGTGGACCTTCAGCACAGCCCGCCCGGGCGTCGTATCGCTCGATCCCCCTGCTGACCGCTTCATCCCGCTCGACCCCGAGATCCGGCTGACGTTCAACCAGCCAATGGATACCACCAGCGTCGAATCGAACTTCCTCTTCAGCGGCACCGAAGGCTCACTGAATGGAACATTCACCTGGAGCGAAGAGGACACCGTGATGACGTTCACGCCTGAAAGGGAGCTGGCGCGCAGCGTGGGATACATCCTGAATGTTGGTGCTTCGGCAAAATCGAAAGGCGGGATGACCCTGGGCGAAGACTACGGCGCGGTGATGAACACCTACGCTCAATTCGAAGTCAGCGCGACCGATGTGGAATATTACTCCGCCCGCTTCTCATTCACATCCCCTTTGCCGGAGGGCGATTATGATGATCTGGTCGAGATCAATCCACCGCTGGATGACTATTCCACGAGCCTGAACGAGGATAGCAGGACGTTGATCGTCTACGGAAGCTTCCTGGCGGAAACAAACTATTCGATCGAGCTCGCCGCCCAATTGCGTGATCGCTGGGGACAGTCGCTGGGCGACCCCTTTGTCTTTAATTTCCGCACGGCGCCTGCCCCGCCGATGCTGAATGTGCCGCTTTACAACTCGTCCACCGCTTTTGTGCGCCCGGATGAGCCGGCTTTGATCGCCCAGGTGGTCAACGTCCCAAACGCAGATGTGACGGTAGCGCCGCTCGCCCTGGCAGACTACTTCTCGCTCCAGGAATCGTACGAGAACCAGCAGGCGTTCAACCCCACGGATCCGATCCTGTATCCGCATGCCTTTAACCTGCTACCGAGCGAAACCCAGGAGGTGCGCCTGCGCCTGGCCGAGCAGGGGAGCAGCCTGACGCCGGGCGTGTACTATGTGGGAGTGCCTTCGCCGCAAAACGAGGTCTCAGGCAAGAATGTCTACTTTGCCGTCTCGAGCCAGGTCAACCTGACCTTCAAGCTGGGCGCCACCGAGGCGCTGGTCTGGGCGGTGGACCTGCCATCGCAAACGCCGGTCGCAGGTGCGCCGATCACGATCTATGACAACGCCGGCAACCCGCTCAGTTCCGGAGTGACGGACGAAGACGGTATCTGGAAGGGTTCCATCGAGGGGCGCGACGGCCAGCTTTTTGCCGTGCTGGGTGAGCCAGGTGAGGAGAACTTTGCCCTCGCCACCAGCAGCTGGAACCTGGGCATTACCCCCTGGGACTTTGGCTACACCTACGACCCGCAGGCGCCGCATACCCGGATCTACATGTACACCGACCGTCCCATGTACCGCCCCGGTCAGACGGTCTATTTTCGCGGTGTGGCGCGCCAGGCGTTCAACGGCCGCTACGAGCTGCCGCAGGCCAATGAAGTGCCGCTCATCCTGCGCGATGCCAATGGGGCGCAGCTGCTGTCTCTGAACGCCCCGCTCTCCCCCTTCGGAACGTTCAACGGCGAGTTCGAGCTCTCGGACAGCGCCGTACCTGGCTATTACACCTTCGAGAACAGCTCCCTCGGACTCTTCTTCAACTTCCAGGTGGCGGAATACCGCAAGCCCGAGATCGAATTGAGTCTCGAGTTTTCCGAGGAGGAGATCCAGCTTGGGGAGGAGATGCAGGCTGAGGTCAATGCCCGTTATTTCTTCGATGCACCGGCCAACGATGTGGAGGTCCGCTGGGCCTTGTATGCCCGGCCGGACACCTTCTCCATTCCTGATTACCAGACCGGCCTGCTGGACACCTCGTGGCTGGACGCCTTCCGCTCGCCCGGGCCGGGCGCCGATTATTTCGGCAGGCAGCTCGGCGAAGGAACAGGCCAGACGACCCGCGACGGGTACCTGTCTATTGAGCTGCCAGATCTCCCGCAAGCCGAGACCGGGCAGGTTCTGACGCTGGAGGTGACTGCCGAGGACGAATCCGGCCTGCCGGTCAGTGCCCGGGCCGAGATACGCGTCCACCCGGCAGACTATTACATCGGCCTGCATCCCGACCAGTGGATCGGCCGCGCCGATTCGCCCATTGGCTTTGATGTCTACACCGTGGACTGGGATCTGGAGCCGTCCGGTGACCGAAGCCTCAGCGCCGAGTTTAGCCAGGTGCGCTGGGAAAAGGAAACAGACAGCGCCGGCTTCCCCACCTACGTCCCGGTTTACACACCGGTGAGCAGCAGTAACCTGACGACCGGAGCAGACGGCAAGGCACGGCTCTCCTTCGTCCCGCCCACCGCCGGGACCTATATGCTCGAGGTCAGCGGCGAGGGCATACGCGTCCAGTCGCTGATCTGGGTCAGCGGGGCGGGCGCGGCGGCCTGGCCGGACCTGCCCAACCAGCGGCTCGAGATCACCTCCGATAAGGAAGAGTATAAGGCGGGCGAGAATGCAAAGCTGTTCATCCCGAACCCATTCGCCGCCCCCTCGCTGGCACTCGTCACCGTCGAACGCGGTGTGGTCTCGAAGGCAGAAGTTGTCTCGATCTCAGGCAGCGGCCGGGAATATTCTTTGCCGTTGACGGAAGCCGAAGCGCCAAACGTCTACGTCAGCGTCACGGTGCTGGGCCAGGGCAACGACTTCCGCAGCGGACTGATCAACATCCCGGTCGCACCCGACGACAAGGCTTTGAACGTGCAGGTCACTTCGAACCCTGCGGAAGCCGGTCCGCGCGATGAGATCACCTTCGATGTGCAGGTCACGGACTACCAGGGCCAGCCTGTGGAAGGAGAATTCTCCTTCTCGGTGGTGGACCTTGCCGCCCTGGCCGTCGCCGACCCGAACGCGCCGGATATCCTGCCGGCGTTCTACAGCAATCAGCCCCTGGGCATCGAGACCGGACTTTCGGTCGCGGCCTATACCGGGCGTGATGTCCTGTTCCCTGGCGGCAGGGGCGGCGGCGGTGGGGGAGAAATATCTTATCTGCGTGAGGATTTCCCGGATACCGCCTACTGGAATCCCTCGCTCATCACGAACTCTGACGGCCGCGGCCAGGTCACGATGACCCTGCCCGACTCGCTGACCACCTGGCAGGTGGATGTGCGCGGGCTGACGGTGGATACAAAAGTGGGCCAGGCCCAGGCAGAGCTTGTCTCGACCAAACCCCTGCTCATCCGCTCGGTGACGCCGCGCTTCCTGGTGAATGGCGATCGCGTGCTGCTGGCGGCGATTGTCAACAACAACACGTCGAACCCGCTGGATGTCAGTGTGAACCTGCAAAGCGACGGCTTCACGCTCGACGATCCCGACCAGGCCACACAGCAGGTGGAGGTCCCTGCCAACGGGCGGACCCGCGTGGAATGGTGGGGCACTGCGGGGATGGCAGAGGCCGCCGACCTGGTCTTCTCTGCCACGACGAGCCAGGCGCCATCCCTGCAGGATTCGACCCGCCCGGTGTGGGGCAAGCTGCCCATTATGCAATACTCGTCACCGCAGGCATTCGTCACAGGCGGTGTCCTGCGCGGCGCCTCCTCCCAGCAGGAAGTGATCTCCCTGCCGCGCACCTTTACACCGGACGGCGGCGGCCTGGATGTGGAGTTAAGCCCCTCGCTCGCCGGCAGTTTGCTGTCCGCGCTGGAGGCCGTGGAGATCCCCGATGTGGCCAGCGCTGAGGCCATCCTCTCCTACTTCCTGCCCAACCTGGAGGTCTACCAGGCGATCCAGGGGGCAGGCTTGAGCGATCCCGAATTGACCGAGCGCGTCGCGGCAAACGTGGACAGCGGTGTGCACAAACTGCTGCGCCTGCAAAACGAGGACGGCGGCTGGAACTGGTGGGGCTCGGTCCCGATCGGCCAGCAGACCGTCCCCTCGGATCCGTACATCTCCGCCTACGTCACGTTCGGGTTGATCCGTGCCCATGCCGTGGGCGTCAGTGTGGACCAGGATGCGCTGCAGCGGGCCGGATTGTACCTGCGCGGCCTGCGCAGTGAGATCAACAACGATACGACCGGCGCAAGGCTGGATGAGATCGCCTTCGTGCAATTCGTGCTGGCTCATGCAAGCACATTCGATGAAACGACGCTCAACAACCTGTACAACGCCCGCGAACGGCTGAGTCCTTCCAGCCGGGCGCTGCTGGCTTATAGCGTCAATACCGTCAATCCCGCCGACGAGCGCGTTCGTGACCTGATCTCGAACCTGGAGGCCAGCGCCATTCAGACCTCATCCGGCGCGCACTGGAAAACCCCGGGCGAGAACATTCTCAGCCGCGGCTCGCCGGTGTACACGACCTCGCTGGTGGTCTACGTGCTTGCAAAACTTGACTCTGCCAACCAGGTGGTATTCAACGCCGTGCGTTATCTCGCCGCCCACCGCAACGGGCGTGGGCTGTGGGGCATGGGCCATGACAATGCCTGGGCCATGCTGGCGCTCAACGAAGCAATGCTGGGCTTTGGCGACCTGAACGCGGACTTCAAGTTCGACGCCACCTTCAACGGCGGTCCCCTGCTGGTGGGCGAAGTCGCCGGGAACCAGGTGCTGGCATCGTCCGAAGCGCAGGTGCCGCTCGAATATCTTTCTCCCACGTCCCCCAATCTGCTGACCATCCAGCGCGAAGACGGGCTGGGACGCCTGTATTACCGCACCGTGCTGAATGTCTACCGGCCTGTGGAGGATGTCCGGCCCCTGGATGCCGGTATGCGCATTGAGCGGGCGTACTGCAGATCCGATGAAGAAAGAGGCTGTACGCCTCTGACCTCATTGCAGCTGGGCTCCGATCAAACCCTTACCGCTCAATTGACCCTGGTCCTGCCCAGGGACTCGTACTATGTCATGGTCGAAGACCACATCCCCGCCGGTATGGAGATTCTCAACCGCGCCCTCAAGACCAGCCAGCAGGCCATCGATTCCACGGATGTAGAAGTCCAGTTCGACGAGAAGGATCCCTTTGCCGAGGGCTGGGGCTGGTGGCTGTTTCACGAACCACAGGTCCGCGACGACAGCATCCTCTTTTCTGCCGATTACCTCCCGGCCGGTACGTATGTGTTGACCTACACCCTTGTCCCCCTGCAGGCAGGCGAGTACCGGGTCCTGCCCGCGCATGCCTGGCAAGCCTTCTTCCCCGAGGTGCAGGGAACGAGTGCGGGCGCAGTATTCGAGATCGGACCTTAACTACCTTTTGCACCTCCATAAAATTTGATATACAATAAAAATTAATATGACAACAAACCCTCAAATCAACACATCTGGCATACGATTTCCAAATACGATACCTGCTGGCTTAAAAAAGCCTGTTGGGAAATCCCTGCGCCCTGCAATCCAACGAATCGTCGAAGAACTTAATCCGGTGATGATCGTTTTGTTTGGCTCGTACGCCTATGGAACTCCAACCCCCCATAGTGATGTGGATTTGCTGGTTGTGTTAAATACAAATGCATCATTCAAGGAACGAAGCTGGAAGGTGTCGCGCCTTTTACTGCCACGTCCATTTCCTGTGGATATACTCGTCAAGACGCCAAAGGAAATAAAAGATGCTTTGAAAGCCGGAGATTTCTTTCTGCAAGAGATACTCACACACGGCAAAGTACTTTATGAGCGAAATCAATAACACAGCGGCCTGGGTGGAAAAGGCAGAAGAAGATTTTCTATTGGCTCAGTCTGCGTTGCGCCGAAAAAAACCGCTGGTTACCGGAGCTTGTTTTCACGCTCAGCAATGTGCTGAGAAATATATGAAGGCACTTCTGGTGTTTCGAAAAGCAGGATTCCCCAGGACACATGATCTTTTATTATTAAACACTCTTTGTTCCAGTGCGGGAATTTTTATAGAAATCGATGCCAAGCTCCTCAATACATTATCTGACTATGCCGTTCGAACACGCTATCCAGGCCAGCAACCTACGCCGGCGGATGCCAAAGAAGCATTGGAGATTACAAAACTTGTCCGTAAACTTGCCAGAGGTTTCCTGGGATTAAGATAAATTTATCTTACCTCAACCCATACAGGGTTTCCAGCAATCCCCCGCCTCTTTCATCGAACGCGTTGGGCGCGGCAATCTCGAACAGACCCAGCAGGATGGCGACGGCGGCCACAGCCAGCAGGATGAGTCCCGGTACAAGCCGTGAAACGATCAGGTTCGCCGTTACGGTCCCCGAAGATCCCTGTCGCATTTCGCTCGTGCTGGCCAGGTGAACGACGGCCTCCATGATAACGAGACCGCCGATGAACACCAGGGGCAGCCCGGGCCGGCGCACCAATTGCAGGAACAGGCCCCGGCCATCGATGTTGGTATACATCATGACTGCCAGCACGACGAAGAGTAATCCCAGCAGATTAAACTGGATGCCTTT
>DASUOS010000088.1:0-12458 GCA_036276515.1 Anaerolineales bacterium
AATGGGCAAAAAAATCGGAGCATGGCGCGCGCCCACACTCCGATCTTATTGGTTAATGACTTTGACGAATTTCTCGGTCGTCTCGGTTTCCGGTGCAAATTTCATCATCAGCTGTCCACAGCAAACGGCGATGTTTTCCTGGTTGAGGGAATAGAAGGTCTGCTTGCCTTCTTCACGGACCTTGACCAGGTTTGCGTCGCGCAGGATAGCCAGGTGATGGGAAATGGTGGGTTGGGAGAAACCGACCTTCTCCACGATCTCATTCACAGACAGCCAGCAGCAACAGCACTCGCTCATGATCTTCTGGCGGGTCTCGTCGGCTATCGCTTTGGCAAAAAGGACTGGACTTGTTTTCATAGATGCTTATCTATTTGAGATTATATCGAAGTTTATCTATTTGTCAAGGGACAACAACGCCGTGGGGCCTTGTTTCGTGGGAACGGAGCCCTACTCATGTGGTTTATCCCCAATTTAAGGGAAATTTGTAAATATTTTAATATCCATAGAGTGGCTACAATGGATAATCATGCATGTTCCAGACATCTCCCGGTTTCTTTCCGAGACCTCGGCCGGATTTCTCACATTTGGCAGCGCTCGAATGGCTTTCCTGGATCTCCATTCCGGATTCTGGGGGATCCGCCGGCAGATCGAAGCGCTCATCGGCCCACGCCTGACCAATTCTGTCCTGCAACAGGCAGGAGCGAACGGCGGGGCTTCCTTGTCCGCTTCCTTTGGTACAGCCACTGAGATCCCGGAACAAGGGCTTCTGTTCGAAAGCTGCGTAAAGGCGTACCAGGCTGCCGGATTCGGTCACTTTTCCATCCTGGAGGCCAGCTGGCCCATCGGACGCTTGATCGTTCGGGCTGAAAATGCCTTTGAAGCCTGGATGACCCTGCAGCATCAGCAGCAGGTTTCAGGACCGGTCTGCGCGTATACCGCGGGTGTCCTGGTCGGTTTCATCAACATGATCAGCGGGCGGAGGGATGTGGTTTGTATCGAGCATCGCTGCCAGGCAATGGGTGACGAGGCCTGCGAATTCGAGCTGCTGCCTATCTCGGAGGCCGGCGATCGCACAGTCGTATCCTATACCCCCGATCCCATGCTGGGGCGCCAGCTCAATCTGCTGGAGATGCTTTTCGAGCGCATGCCAATGAGCATCGTGGTGCTCGACCGGGAGTACCGGCTGGTGCGGTTCAACCCTACCTGGGTTGCGTTCATCGACCGCTATACCCCCTCGCACGCCTGGCAGGTACTGCCCGGCGCCTACCTTTTCGACCTGGAACCGGGTACGGAAGAAACATTTCTCCCTTTATTTGAAAGAGCTTTTCAGGGTGAGACGGTCCGGCAGGAGTCGGTCCGGATGGAATCCGGCGGGATGGTATCCCATTGGGACATCGTCATCTCTCCTCTCTACGAAGGCGACCCGGTTGTCGGACTGCTCGGCGTGGCTATCGATGTCTCCGAGCGCGTCCAGGCAGAACAGAAGCTCACAGAGACCCTGGCCCGCCTCGCCGAGAGTGAATCCATGCTGCGCTCGGTGATCGAGAATGCCCGCCATTTTGCCGTGTACCGCCTGCAGGTCGATCCGTCAAGTCCATATTATGGCAAGGTAGTCCTTGCCAGCCCGTCGATGCGTGAGCTGGCGGGTGTGGATGACCCTTATGATTTCGCGGGCTGGTTCGAAAACCTGCATCCGGAGGATGCGCCGCGGATCCTCGCAGCCAATCGCCGCTCGCTGGAAGAGAGGGCGCCGTACAATCAATCTGCCCGCTTTTTCAACAAAAAGGAAAACCGCTGGCGCTGGGTCCACACCATCTCCAATCCCGCCTTTGATCCGCAGGGGAAACTGACCCATTTCGACGGCATGCTCATCGACCTGACCGAGCAGAGAGAGGCAGAACAGGCGCTGCAGGAGAGTGAGCGTACCCTTGCAACGCTGATCCGCAACCTGCCTGGCATGGCCTATCGCTGCTGGAACAACCCCCACTGGACCATGGAATTTGTCAGCGAGGGCAGCCTCGAGCTGACCGGCCATCGCCCCGAGGATCTGATCGGCAACTCGAGCGTCCAATATGGGGACCTGATCCACCCGGAGGACCAGGCTCTGGTCTGGAACGAGGTACAGTCTGCGCTGCACGAAGGGCGCTTGTTCCAGATGACCTACCGTATCCGCACTGCCGCCGGAGAGAAATGGGTCTGGGAGCAGGGGCAGGGCGTGGCAAACCTGGATGGAGACGTTGTGGCACTGGAGGGCTTCATCACCGATATCAGCGAGCGCGTGACCGCCCAGCAAAACCTGGAACAGCGGGTTACCGAACGCACCCGGGAGCTGTCGACCCTGCTGGAAATCTCCCATAATCTTGCCTCGACCCTGGATCTGGAACCGCTCCTGGACTTGATCCTGGACCAGCTGGGTTCTGTCGTGCCGTATGATGCCGCCTCGATCATGGTCCTGGACGGGGACCTTCTCAGGATCTTTGCCTATCGCGGTCCGATCGCGCGCCAGGAAGCGCTTCACATCCGCTTCTCGATCCATGAAGCCCGAGCGAATCGTGAAGTCATCCGTCACAGGGCGCCGATCATCGTCGCGGATATCCTGGCGGACGAGCCGCTGGCGCGTGCCATCCGGCAAACGGCCGGGGTTGAGCTTGAGTCGACCTATAGTTACCTGCGCTGCTGGATGGGCGTGCCGCTGATCTTCAAGGACCAGGTGATCGGGATGCTGACTCTCGACCACAAACAGCCAGGCTATTACACCTCCCTGCAATCGGACCTGGCCATGGCCTTTGCCAGCCAGGCCGCGGTTGCCATCGAAAATGCCCGGCTCTTTCAACAGGCGGAACAGGTCGCCGTGGCCCATGAGCGCAATCGCCTGGCGCGCGACCTGCATGACGCCGTTTCACAAACACTCTTTTCCGCCACGTTGATCGCCGAGGTACTGCCAAAGCTTTGGGAGCAAAACCCCGAGATCGCAAAACAGAAGCTGAGCGAACTGCGCTTATTGACGCGCGGAGCCCTCTCAGAAATGCGCACACTCCTGTTGGAGCTGCGCCCCGATGCGTTTCGCCAGGTGGATCTGGGCGACTTGTACCGGCATCTGGGCAACGCCTTCACAGGACGCACGCATATCCCGGTCACATTCACCCAACGCGGCGATATCGGGCTGCCCCTGCAGGTGAAGGAAGTCTTTTATCGGATCGGACAGGAGGCCTTGAATAATGTTGCCAAGCATGCCGGGGCGTCGACAGTCCAAATTCGTTTTAACGCCTCCGAGCAGAATGCAGAGATCGAGATCTGCGATGACGGATGTGGATTTGATGTTTCCGCGCTGTCGCCTGAGAACCTCGGGATCAAGATCATGCGCGAGCGGGCCGAAACGATCAAGGCCAGGCTGGACGTTGAAAGCGGGATCGGAAAAGGCACTGTCATACATATACGCTGGCAGGCAGAAGAGGAGAATCAATGAAGAACAATAAGCCTATTCGTGTAATGCTGGTGGACGACCACGCGGTTGTCCGCAGCGGACTCTCGACATTTTTAATGACCTGTGAGGACATGGAGCTGGTTGCTGAAGCCTCCAGTGGACAACAGGCGCTCGACTTATGCTGGCGGATAAAGCCGGACGTGATGTTGATGGACCTGGTCATGCCAGGCATGGATGGAGCGACCGCAACCTCCAGGATCCGTGAAAAATGCCCGGAGATCCAGGTGATCGTCCTGACCAGTTTCAAGGAGCAGGACCTGGTACAGGGGGCCTTAAAGGCGGGCGCGATCGGATATCTTTTAAAGGATGTTTCGGCTGACGAGCTGGCCAATGCCATCCGGGCTGCCTACGCAGGGAAACCCACCCTGGCGCCGGAAGCGGCCCAGGTCCTGATCCAGGCGACGCGCATGCCCGCAGAAAGGATCGGTTTCGACCTGACCGAACGCGAGCGCGAAGTACTGGCCCTGATGGTACAGGGCCTGAGCAATCATGATATTGCCGAGCGGCTGGTGGTCAGCAGGTCCACCGCTAAGTTTCATGTCAGCAGTATTCTGTCGAAGCTGGGCTCGGCGAGCCGTACGGAGGCTGTCGCGGTGGCCCTGCAGAACAAACTGGTCAAGTGACCAGTACACAATGTACCTGGCTGGATAGCGGCCAATCTCCCCGGGCAGACGGTATGCCCGGGGAGATTTTTTTGTATGATGCGGAAGGAGCTGCCATGAAAAAGACTACCACGATCGCAATCCTTTGCCTGATGGGTTTGGCCACTGCCGCCCTGGCCTTCTTCTTCATTCGCCAGACACTCACAAACCAGGAAATCGAGCGTGAGTGGGACGTACTTCCGACCATCGTCCCCGAATTGAAATCCACCTCCCGTCTGGAGATCGTGCCGCTGTATGAGGAAGCCGGCGCAAATGACGATAGGATGACGGGCCACGGCGTCTCTTATTTGATCCGCACGGATGCAGCCACGATCCTGATGGATGTCGGGCACAATCCCGACCAGCTGGACGTCGCGCCGTTCTACCGAAACATGTACCAAATGGGCATCGACTGGGAGGAGATCGACCGGATCGTCATCAGTCATCCACATCCCGATCATGTTGGCGGGGTCACGGCCTGGCGGGAGAACACGGTCTCCTTTGGGCAATTGCCTGGCGGATTGGGCGAGCGGCTGGTTTTTGTACCATCGGATATGGCTTTCGAAGGCGCTGTCCATGCCACGATCCCCACGCTGCCCGGCCCCGACATTGCTACCACCGGGGTCATTTCCTACCCGGAGGTGTTCCCCCTGTCGCTATTCGAGCCCAGGGGCCGGGAGCAGGCGCTGGTCGTACACGTGGCCAATGAAGGCCTGGTGTTGATCACCGGCTGCGGCCATCCGACAATGGAGAAACTGGTGGAACGGGCCGAGGCTCTCTACGGACAGCCTGTAGTAGGCGTCGTTGGCGGGCTTCATTATGAGGATACCACCACGGAAGAGGTCCAGCCGCACATCGAATTCCTTTTGCCTCGCAGCCTCAGGCTGGTTGCCCTGTCGCCCCATGACAGCAGTCCTGAGGCGCTGAAAGCATTCAAGGCGGCGTTCCCAGGTGCCTATCAGGACCTGCAGGTAGGAACGGCGATCCGGTTCCCTGTGAATTCAAAGTCTCCACAGGAAAATGAAGATTAAACCAGCAAGCGTGTGGAGGGCCTTCCCCGGCATCCGCTGCGGCTGGGTATCGTGGGAGGTTCGGGCATGATCGAGAGGCAGGCTGCCGTACTAGCCACGTGACCAGCCACACATCTCTTATTCTGGATATCCCGAAACTCTCCACCCGCCTGATCGGTGTGGAGAGTTTGCCTTGTATGATGAAAAAGACTGGTTTACAAAACCGTTTTCGAAAGGACAATGAGATGGAATACTATGTTCGATCCTTCCCAGGTTTCAGAACGATGGCATCCGCCGACTTTCAACAAGCCTTGCGAAGAGGGCAATGGGAAATTTTTCTTAATGGAGTTCTCCAGCGCTTGTGCACGATGACGCCCTTCGAAGTCGTAAGAACCCGGTTGAATCTTATCACCCGGCTGGATAGAGGCCGCCAGGAGATCCGGCTGGATCAGATCATTGGCAGTGTAGGAAAGTGTCAATATTTTACCCGTTCCCTTTGGCCGCTTTCCCCTGCTCTTGAAGATCGCTGGATCAATATCTATGAGCTTATGCTGGGCCCCCACGGATATCCGCCCATCGATGTTTTTCAGGTAAATGACCAGTACTTTATTCTGGATGGACATCACCGGGCCTCCGTGGCTCGTGCGCTGGGGAACAAGACCCTGGAAGCCTATGTGATCGAATGGCCGGTACTGCCCACGTGACCAGGTTCCATCTTGAGCTTTCGACCAGTTCAGGGTCTCTCCGGTCAGCCGATATGCCCTGCGAGATTTTCGGATACTCTTTAAGCTGAATTCCTGTACCAAGAGTCACGGACGCGTTTGATTTTCAATGATACCTATGAGCATTCATAACATTCTCTGGCAAGTGAACGGTGCGCTTTTCGACACCTATCCTGCCCTGACGTACTCGTTCAGCAAGGCGCTCAGCGAGATGGGTTTTTCGGTTGCGTTGAATGTGATCGACGGGTTGGTTCGCCAGTCACTCGATGACAGCGTGGACATATTGTCCGGGCGCTTCAAACTGGACCCGCAGCTGCTCCTCCATAAATTTATTGAATCGTACAGGTCCATCTCTCCGGCGAGCCAGATGCCCTTTCCTGGCGTGCATGATATATGCGAGTTCATTCAGCGCAACGGCGGCGCAAACCTGGCCCTGACAGACACCGGCGTGGAATTTGCCAGCAGGCTGTTGGAGACACATCAATTTTCCGGATGGATCGCCGGTACGCTTTTCATGAAAAACGGCGATGCAAGCCAAACCGATCCTTCTCTGCTCTGCGCCGTCCTGGACCAGTACTCCCTGAACCCTGGCGAGACGCTGCTCATCGTTACCCGCGGTCTCGATGTTCAAGCGGGAAGAATGGCAGGCATCCGCACATGCCTGTATGGAAGGGCTGAGACGAATTTTGCTGCGGATCTACAGATCGAAAAGTACAGCCAGTTACTTCGCTTGCTGGCCGGAGAAGAAGGTAAGGGATAACAGAACTGCTAAACAAGGAGACGGCATATGTCCAAACATGGCAACTTTGTGATCGAGACGCAAGGCATAACGAAGTCGTATGGCGAAGTCAATGCGCTTCGCGGTGTGGACCTTCAGGTGCCGCCCCATACGATTTTTGGATTCCTCGGTCCGAATGGAGCGGGCAAAACCACGTTGATGAAGATATTGTTGGGCTTAAGTCATCCGACCTCCGGAAGTGGCACGATCTTTGGACAGGATATTGTGAAAGAGAGCGTGACGATCCGGGAGCGGATTGGCTATCTGCCGCAGCAGCCGCGTTTTATCGAGCATATGTCTGCTCGTGAAAACCTGCTTTTCACCGCAAGGTTCTTCTTTAGTGGTCCGCAGAAATCCATCCTGGAACGATGCAATGAAATGCTGGAGCTGGTCGGGCTGGCGGATAAGGCAGACCGACCGATCGGAGGTTTTTCCGGCGGAGAGAAGCAGCGTCTTGGGATCGCGCTGGCCCAGGTTAACTATCCCGATCTGCTCATCCTGGATGAACCCGCTTCTGCCCTCGATCCGCTTGGGCGACAGGACGTACTCCAGGTGATGTCCCGGCTTCGGAAGCACACCACCATCTTTTACTCGACCCATATCCTGGATGATGTGCAGCGTGTCAGCGACAGCGTCGCCATTCTCAACCACGGGCAGGTTGTAGCCAGCGGCCCGATCGGGCAGATCCTGGATGGGAAAGAGGGGGTGGTGTACAGCCTTGTTGTGAAGGGTTCGCCTGCCGGCGTGGGTGAGCGTCTCTCCGCCCTGCCGTGGGTAACGCATACCACGGTGGCTCAAAAGAACGGATCCAGCCTCTGGCAGGTGAGCGTCAGTGACGAAGCCGCAGCTGAAACAAGCCTGCTGCGGACCCTGCTGGAAGACCGAACTTTGACAGTGACCGATTTCCGCCGCAAGAGATACGAACTGGAGGAAGTTTTCATGGAGATCGTGAATGGAGGCAACCATGGCCGCTAACCTGAAGCTCGAGCATGCCAGTGAATGGAGCGCTGTGCGTGGTTTTTCGAATCTGCTGTGGAAGGAGAACCGCGCCTGGTGGGGCACCCGCCGCTGGTGGGTCAATGCAATTTTGTGGCCGGTCCTGCTCGGCGGACTGGTCGCTGTGATGCTTTTTGTGCTCCCCGGCGTAGCGGATCCAGGCAATGACCCCAATGTGGCTGCCGCAGGAGGGCCGCTGCCGTTTGCCCTGCAGATGGGACGCACGGTCTTCTTCGAACTGGGAACCCTGGCCGTGGCGCTGGGTGTGATCGTGCTGCTCCAGGATTCGATCGTGGAGGAGAAGCAGTCTGGTGTGGCCGAATGGCTGCTGGCCAAACCTGTGGCGCGACGCTCGTACGTGCTGGCCAAGCTTGTCGCTTCCACGCTGGCTGTTTTGACGCTGCTGGTTGGCCTGCCTTCCCTGGTGAGCTACCTGCTGCTGAGCATGCGTGAAGGGACGCCTTTCCCGCCCCTGTCCTTCCTGGGTGGGTTGGCCATCATGACCGTGCATACTTTTTTCTATTTGACGCTGACCCTGATGCTGGGAACGGTATTCAACAACCGTGCACCCATCCTGGGAATCGCGTTGGGGTCGATCCTGGGAGGAACATTACTGGGTGGGCTCATCCAGCCGCTTCTGTATGTTACACCCTGGATGTTGGGCAAGTTTGCTTCACTGGTGGCCGGTAGTGAGCCAGTGCCGGCGGGCTTGCTTTGGGCACCGTTGTCCGCTACTGTAGTTTGGAGCGCTATCTTCCTCCTGGTAGCGCTGGTCAAATTCGAGAGATCGGAGTATTAGCCATGTCAAGAAGGTCTACGGGTACTGTGCTGGTTGCTGTTTCGGCTCTTCTGTATGCCAGTCGTTTTCTGGCGGCTGCCATATTTGGCTCGGGCGTTTCAAGCTGGAACACCGAACTGTTCAACGCCATGCTTCACAATGTGGGCCCGGGGCTGCTGCTCTGGAGCCGCCTGGCGTTCCTTGCCGGGCTGGTCTATCTGGTTCTGGCCGAGGTCGAATCCATCCTGAAACACAGGCAGGTATCAGGCGACGAACAGAAGAGGTCTTCGAAATGATTGAGTATGGCATGACTGATCGGCCAAGCGGAGCGTGCGGTCCAAACTATGGAAACATGGCTGCAGCGGGCTGCTGAACCAAGTGGAGGCGTGATTTGATTAAGAAAGGAAAACGATATGACAGATTCTGTTAAGATCGCTACAGTGCGAGGCGCGGGATTAGCGTTCCCGGTAGCGTGTCTCTGGTATGTGTTTTCGGGGAATTTTGCCGTATTTAGCCTTGTGTTAATCGGTGCAGGAGTTGGGTTGGTTGTTGGGTCTGTCTTGAATCAGATTCCGGGATGGAAGATGAAGTCCGGATTGGATCCTCGGCAAATCGATTCTCAGCCCGAGCAGCAGACGGGTTCCAGCAGATATCTTACTGACCCAAACCCACTTATTCGCTTTCTCAGTTTACTGGCAGCAGGCACATTGCTATTTCTGCTTGCATGGTACATTGGCTATTACCTGCTGCCGGAAGGCGTCTTCCGTGGTGGTGCCGATGCCCACATGGCTCGCAGCCAGCTGGCAACCCGGTCAGCTAGTGTATTCGAAGAATGGTCAAGAATTTTCATGGCCAACTTGATTCCTGTTCTCATCATTTTAGTAGGCAGTCTGGTCATCAGGATCAATGGACTGACCTTTGGTTATATCGTCGCCCTGTTCAATCTGGCCGGGTATGGATTGTTTATCGGAACCAATTCTTTCGCAATCCCGTATTCTGAGCGTATGGCTCCTTCTCTTGAAATTCTTAGCCGGAGCGGACCCTATGAAATGCTGGCGCTGGTCCTCCTGGCCACAAGCGCCTATTTTTGGCCTTTCTATGAAATTAAGCATATTTTTCGTACCAACCCTGAACGAGTGAGTCATGGCCGCCGGTTCTCATGGAAGGATGCCGTTGGAATCGGAATGGGCATAGGCCTGCTGATGGCTGCGAATTGGCTGGAGGCAGTAATGGTCATGTCTGGAGGATAAAAAGAAAACGACACCCGGGCGATGGATAATCTGCGTGGCAGCGCATCCACCCGGACCGTAGGGATTGCCCTCATCCTGGTTTGTTGGCTCTTTTGCTCGCTGCCTATAATGATGCATTTTCCAGTGTAACGACTGCGAGGAGCGGAAAAGATGAGAAGTTTTCGAAAATTCCTTCTGTATGCCATGGGGGTTCTTTTTGGACTTTGTTTCCTCATCGGGGCAGTCCTGGCCATTGGTAACCTGCGGCTGCCGCAGCGCTCACCGGTCATCGAAACGCTGAGCGACGGCGACAAGATCCGGCTGGTTGAATTCCTGCACCTCCGCCAACAAGTGGGCGAGGCGGTCTGGCCGGGATGGTCAACGGCGGACATTCCGGCCATTCTCTACAATGAGGAATATGCGTTCCTGATTGGCTACCCGGATCCACCGGACGGCTGGGTGAAAGTCCCGCAGGGCATCCGGCGCGGCGGTGCCTGGGAACCTGTCCCCGGCGATTTGTTTGCCGGGCAGGCGTACTACCGCCAGCGGCTGTCCGATCCCGATGCGACACCGGAAGCTTTTACCGTGATGGTCGGGGACCGCTGGGTTTCAAGTATGCCCACTCTGGATTGGTTCAGGATCGGCCTGTCGAACCGGATCCGTGAAGACCTGCCGGCGTTCGTGCGGCCGGTCTTTCCGTACCGGATCTTTACCGGGCAGCTGGTAAGCGGCAGCGAGCAGTATATCTCCCTGTCTGCACACGAGGCGTTTCACTCGTTCCAGGGATTGATGGCTCCCCACAAGTTTGCCGAGGCCGGGCTGACAAGCCAATTCGAGAAGGATTACCCGTGGGATAATTCGACCCTTCAGGAAGATTGGCAGACTGAATTGGATGTATTAGGGAGTGCGCTACAGACAGTGGATCGTGATCAGACTGTTGACCTGGTCCGCGAATTCCTGGCAGTGCGCGCTTCACGGAGGGAATCTGCCGGCCTGTCTCCGGAGCTGATTTCGTACGAACAATACAGGGAATGGCTGGAAGGTCTTGCGCGCTATGCTGAACTTGAAATCTGGCGGCAGGCGCTCACAGATGGTTATATGCCCGTTCCGGAAACCGCCTATCTGGAAGATTTTGGAGACTATACCGGTTTCGATCGCCGCTGGTCGCAGGAAGTGGATCAACTATCCAGGATGGCAGCCGATGAAGGCGATGGACGCTTTTACTATAGCGGCATGGCGCAGGCTGTATTACTCGACCGGCTCTTGCCAGACTGGAAGGCGCACGCTTTCGATGAAAAGAAATGGATGGAAGCTCTTCTTGAGGAGGCGATACAGGAACAAAACTGAATTGAGATGTAGTCAGGGTTTAAGCCGGATGTAGGAAGTAGTGACGTTCCGCATGACGAACGCTGACACCCATTGCTCATCACGTCATTCCTGCTCGTGAACCTGTTTTTCTTCGGTTTCACGGTATAGCTGCTGAGCTTGAGCCAGACCTTAAGGCAACTGCTGCGGATGCGTCCGCCTATCGGGCTGCAGGTACCCAGCTCGTCGCGGTATACAAGCAAATCGATCCATTTCTCCCTTGTGTGTACCAGATAATAGATTGCAAGTTACGGGCCAATTTTCGGAAATGTAGCTGACTTCTGAGCTCTCTCTTTTCTGAATCTGGACTCCCTATTGAAGGGGACTATCAGATCTTATGACGAATGACATATGAAATCCAAATGGATTAGATATATGATTTCTGTGCAAATATATCCTGGGTATATACGTCCAGTTGAGACCGCGGAATGCAAAAGCCGGACCAAGTTCTCCATACCAAAATATGCCTGCCCTTCATTCGACCGGGCCTGGTCGGGCGTCCGCGCCCGCAACAACTTTGGAGAACTGCCGCGTGACAAGACTATTATCACCTACTGTACCTGACCGGATGAATTTACGAGCGCCCGTGTGGCGTCGTTCCTCGCGAAACAGGGATATCGTGCGTTTGCACTACGCGGCGGCTACATGGCGTGGTACAGGGCAGGCTTCCCAATCGAGCGCAAAGAAGCAACCGCCGCGCTGCCTTTGGACGTAGTATGCCCTGACTGCGGTAAGCCCATAGAAACGCACTTAGATCATTAAACCGCTAACACACTTACAGAAGCTCACTGCTTGCGTTATTGAAATTTTTCTGACCAGGTACCCAGCCTCGCGGCAGGTGAGGCTGGGTATTCACATGATCATTCATATATCTTTGTATTTTCGCCGGACACCGATTTGAAACTGTAAAGCCGCGTGGCCTATCGGGTCTCTTTAAACGACCTACCCACTCAGACCAATTTGTTTCATGAAGGTCACGAGATCGTACATGAGGTTCTCCTCGACGATCTGGCCATTATCCCACTGCGCGACTGTGTAAAAATCGATCTCGAAAGACTTGCCCGTCGGCGGAATCTCGGTTCCGTCGGCGGCCTTCATCGGTCCGGTCATTGTGCCCGTAAAGCGGGCTACGGAGCAGGTGTAGTCGCCTGATGCGAAGAAGATCCGGTACGGTCGATTGTCGAGGTGCTGATCAGGGAACGTCCTCCAGAACTCGATCGATTCCTGGGTGTGATCCTCGATCCCGACGGTCGGTTCCGTCTTGCCTGGCCAGCGGACGATCACGTCAGGCTTGTGCCGTGCCCTGAATATATCCACGTCCTGGGCATTCCACGCGTCGTCCAGTGTCTGCATGAGTTCCATATTCTGTTCCTGGGTGTTCATAGCTAATCCTTTCTTTGTAACCGTCAACTATCCTTTTCATCAGGCACGAGCGTGCCTTCTGGGCAGTGCACA
>DASUOS010000089.1:0-6664 GCA_036276515.1 Anaerolineales bacterium
AAGTTTAGCAGATTTTCCCGGTTTTCATTGGTATAATCCCGCACCTGACCCCATCTGTTGGAGAATTGCCTTGAGCCGTGTGATTAACCCCGAATCCGCAGGAAAAGACCGCACCCGTTTGACAAAAGCCATCGTGCTGGCCGTGCGTGAGCTGGCAAAACAAAAGGAAGTGACAGAAGAAGCAAAGGACCTGGCTGCCTTCATTTCCCTGGCACTGAAGACCATATCCGAAGGGATCGATGTTTCTGTCGCTGCCTGGGAGAAACGTGACTACTGGATCAAGGCCGACCGCTTCCGCATGGACTGGGCCTGGACCGGCCAGTATGCCGATAAGATCAAGGTGGCGATCTTCACCGACGACTGGGGAACGATCGCAATGACCATCCCTCAGATCGCCCAGAAATTCAGCAAGATCGCTGTATCAGAGAATCACAGATTGGGAAAGCCGTGGGTGGGAGCCTTCAGGCAGTTGACGAATGGACATTAAACCGTAAGCTGCCAATCGGGTCCGGGACAAGCCATCTGTAGACTCGAATGAATCTACAGATGGCTTTATTTCAGGCAGCTTGTACACGAAGGGGTTTACGGCGCCGCGGCTCCCGTTGGGCGTATGATCCACAATCCGCTATTAATATCGCTTACAAAGATCACATTGTCCGATTCGCGGATGGCTACGCCCCAGACGAGGGGAATGTTGTCCCAAAGGAATGGCGATGAGGAAGGAGCCCCAGGCGGCAGGAACTGCCCAACCATGACCGGATCACCCGGAGGGTTGTTGTTCAGCGGTGACAGGTCAACCGCCACGATGCCATTCGAATACCAGGCAATATACGAACGGTCTCCGGCCACCTCGTTATTGTGGATGCTCCAATCGCCGGGCGGAGGCGGCAGCTCGCGGACACCGGGCAGGTCGTCGAAGCTGGCCACCTGTATGCCGGTCTGGGCGTCGAAAATACGCAGGTATCCCCAGGCCGGCTCCTGCGCCTCGAGCGTGGCTGAGCCAGCTGCGACCATGCCCTGGGCAGTCGCATGATCCGTGAACAGGACCGGGATGCCTACGCTGCCCACATCGAACCACTGGGGGCTGGTGGCAGTGGAGATGAAATCATGAACGGCAGCAACAGCGCCGGCGGCCTCTGCAGCAGCTTCCTGGTCCTGGTGCAGGCAGAGCGGTTCCTCACCGCCAGCCGGGTCGAAGAAGGGGAAAGGCGTGCGCATTACCGCAATCCTGCCGGCCGTATCAGGTGGATAATCACTGACCTCACATCCCTGGTTGGCCGCCTGGACCACACCAGCCGTGAGGCTGTGACCGGGCTGGTCCCAAAGCGGTGGGCCGCTCGGTGATTCGTTGCCAAGGCCTGTACCACCGGCGTAATAGATAAAGGCGGGTGAGCGCGGGTCGTAGTCTTCATCGTTCTGAAGCAGGAAATGCTGGCTGGTGCCATGATATTCCGAGACCGAATGAGCATCGCCGTCAGAGCCGGTGGGGTATTGCGTCTGGCTGATGAACACAGGGTTGGTTACGTCGCTGATATCCAGGGTGAGGACACCCAGATCCCAGTAGGAGAGATACGCCTTCATTCCATCATCACTCACGCGGGCGCTGTGAGCGTATGTGACCCCGAAACTTCCCAATCCATCGAAGGGGCCGTTCGTTAGGCCATGGTCGAAGGCGCCCCACACACCCACCTGGACGGGATGGCGTGGATCGGTCACATCGAGGATCCGGAAGTCGCCGCCCGGAAATGGGTCGAAGAACTCGGCGAAGGGAGCTGCCAACAGGGCATAGACATTGCCACCGCGCTGGAAGAGGTCCAGCTCATGGACTCCACCCCCTCCGGTTGTGATGCCAAACTTGCTTAACCTGACAGGCCGGTAAGGGTTGGTCACATCCCAGAATTCGGGCCCGAATAATGAGTTGTTCAGGGCTGGCTGATCTCCACATCTCTGGAGCCCAACAGCCAGCAGGTCGCCCGTGAAGAAAGGAGTGTTCACCTGACGGACAACGACATCCTCAGCGCTTGTCCCGGCTCGCCTGGCCACTGCACCGATGACGCGCGGAGCGGTCAAATCCGACACATCCACAATTTTGACTCCGCGTCCGGTACAGGGACTACCCCATGTACCCACATAGGCGAAATTGCCATGCACCCAGACATCCCCATTTGAATCCTGTCCGCCGAGGCTGTTATGCCCCAGTACATCAAAATTGTTTGCAAGCAACGGGGTAGGGTCGGAGGGTGGCGCCTGGTTGAGCAGGCCATAGGCACGGGCGCGGCTGTTGAGGGCGTTTAAAGCATTCTGCAAACCACCATCGCGTTTTGGGTTGGATCCTGCAGCCGGGACGGAGCTGAAGAAGACAACGGAAAGAGCGAAGGCCATAAAAAGGCTGATAAATCTGCGAAAGGGTCTAGTGGACATTTCGTTCTCCTTATGTCTATAGAAGCAGATGAACAAACATGGTTGCACAGGATTCGGCCGTAAAACAGGTTGTATTCGATCCAATATCGATAGTCGACTCCTTTCTGTCTGATTAAGCGCCAAATAAGCAGCATCGAAGATATCCTGGTATACAGGTAACTTCAATGGGCGGATAAGATGTAGTAAAAAATCAGAACGACATAGCGGCGCCTATTTTTTTTCCACCAACGCCGGTTTCGCTATTGGCTCCCCAGGTGTTCCGCGTATTGTACTCGCAAGCGACCAAATAAGAACATCCCGGATCATTGCCGATAATGTTTATCAAATTTATTATACTCCTGGGATCATGCGATTCCAATCCGGTACCCGGTCGCAAGATGGTCGCAAATTGTGGGCGTATATGGGATTCTGTCCGGGGTTCTGGTTGCGCACCGCAAAGAAACGGGATGAAACTTGAATGCACCAATAAAAAAAGGTCTCCGAGATTATGCCCGGAGACCTTTCTCTCTACTTGAGAGGCTTTTCCAGTAATCTGGATAAATGAAACTCGGTATTGTTCAGCAGCTCGATCATCATCTCGCGGATGTGGCGGTTGAGGTAATGGTTTTCCAGCGTGGAGAGCGGCAGGAAGCGCGCCCCGGCCACCACGTGGATGCAGTTGGACGAGCCGCACAGGCAGATGAAAGGTGCATCCATTTCCCATTCGGTGGAGGGATAGAAGAAGGAGAGCTCCTCGCCTTTCTCGATATCGCGGCGGGCAACCATGGCCAGGTGCTCCGTATCAAGGAGCACATTGGGATCGCAGGAGTGATTGAGAGCGGAGAGCTTCCCGACCTCGGTGTGCCTGTCCCGGCCGATTTGGACCGTGTAGCGGTTAGCCTTATCGAACAATTTCTCGGTCGGGATTTCGCAAATGATTTCTCCCTTGGAGTAGGCTTGTTTGGTGACCAAACTTCTAAACTTGTTTTCTGTTTTAATCGCAAGCGTTTCCATCGAAACCATGATCCATTTCCTTTCTAGGAATTTTTTTCAACACAACCGATCTGCACGAATCCTGACATGCGTTCTCTTGTGCAAACCATTCGAATACTATACAACAAGATTGAATC
Source organism: Anaerolineales bacterium (assembly GCA_036276515.1). Lineage (GTDB taxonomy): Bacteria > Chloroflexota > Anaerolineae > Anaerolineales > Villigracilaceae > Defluviilinea. The sequence goes on from DASUOS010000089.1 coordinate 3,531, forward strand.
AAAATCAATCATAGATCCGATGAACCTCGAAATTTTAAGATAAGAAACTTCTAAAAAAGGTTGATTGTTTTATGATGACAGGCGGAGACGCAGCTTGTTAACACGTTGCGCCATAAAATCCTTCAAGCGGGCGAACAGCAATCGTTGTCTTAATCGCTTCCAGAGATCGAGCGCAATGCCTGCGTCACTTTTTTGAAGAGTGTGATTACTGAATTGGGAAAGAAGATAAATATCTGTCAATTGCCGAGCTTCTGCATGGGACAGCCGGGATTTTTGAGAGGCATCGATTTCATCCAGTCGGCCGATAAGCTTGTATGTAAATTCGGAAGCGGTTTCTGCCTGTGTGCGCACACCTGCCAGCGGGCGGCCCATGCGGTAGTATCGACGATACAGGAATGTAATGGCATCCGCCGGGGCAAGCCGCAGAATCCATAGCCGCTCCAGGACCAGGAAGTAAAGCATCATCCCCAGAAGCACGATACCCAGGGGCGATATCCAGTACAGGAGCCTTGTGCTGGTTAATTGAAACAGGAATTTTTCTACTGCGGTGCCGGTGGTCTCAGCTGCCGGAAGCTCCTCGACCGTTTCGGCGCGCTCGATCTCTGGCTGCGAAGCGGTGGGCTCGAACTCGATCCAGCCGATCTCCGGGAAATAGATCTCCGGCCAGGAGTGCGCATTCAGCTCACGGACCACGTACTGGGCGTTCGGCGCGTCGTAGGAGCCCGAAGAATATCCGGAGACAAAGCGTGCCGGCAGTCCGCTTGCCCGCGCCAGGACAACCATGGACGTGGCATAGTAATCGCAGTAGCCGCGTTGTAGATCAAATAGAAAATAGTCCGACACATCCTGGTCTTCAGGGGGAGCCGGGATATCCAGGTCATAGGGATAGTTCGTACGCAGGTAGCTCTCGATGGCTTTTGCTTTATCGTATGGATTATCAATCCCGGCGGTGAGCTCCTGTGCCAGATCTTGGACCCGCCCGGGCAGCTCGCGCGGTAATTTGAGGTAGCGATCCCGTATCTCTTCGGGATAGTCTGTGGAAGCCAGGCGTAATTCTTCCACGGTGACGACCGGGATGTACGCCTCTGCCCGGTAGGAATTGGCGCCGGCCGCCGCCGCGAACAGGTCCGCCTGGAGCAGAGCCGTCTGGCCGGCGAATAAGTTCGATCCCGGGCGGACGCGCCAGTCTGCCCGGAAAGGAATATCTGCGCTGTAGAGCAGGCCACTCCAGAACAATTTACCCTCGGGCTGGTACAGCTCGACATTCATGTGAAGGCGCCGGTACCCATCCAGCAGGCCGGGGATGAGAGCTGTATTCGCCTGGACATTCTGCGGAGTGGCATAACTGGTCAGCCAGCCTGCGCTCATATATTCATCGTAAACAGTGCTGCGCCAGTAATGCCGGGGCGCGTCCGCGGCGAGCATAGGGTTCGAAATGGGCGGCAGCTCCCCGGTGCGGATCGACATGACCAGCTCCTGCGACTGGGCAAAGCCTTCGGTTAACAGGTGCTCGCGCGGCAGAGAGGGTCTTTGGACGGATGTATTGGCCGCGGCGACAGGCTGTTCCCGGATCCCAAGCATCTCTGCCGCTTCGTTGGAGTTCCGCTCCCGGAAAAAATCGCGTATTTCCCGCCACGAGATAGAAGGTGCGGCGAAAGCGATCGTGCCAATCGTAAAAGCCAACAACAGGACAGCCTGCGTATTGTCATAGAGGATACTATCGGAATAATCCACTTTGCGGCGCTGCCATAGATAGGTGTGGTTCTTGTAATTCCAGATGCCCATCGAGAGCAGCATGATGAATACAAGCAGCCAGAGTGTTTCGATACGGTATTCACTATACGAGAGGACGAGCGCCAGCACGATGATGTTTGGAAGGAACGCATGCAGGGCGCTGCGGCGGGCAGTGAACCAGCCGGTCCAGGCGGCGAGAGACCACATCATAAGGGTCCAGATCATATTGCGGACGAGCGGGTCGCTCACCGATACATTCCTGTTGATACCCATCAACCAGGTCTGCCAGCGCATGGCCAGCGCAGAGGATGCCTGGACGACAAGTATCCAGGCTTCACGGACCGACTCTGTTTCGAGGGGGATCCGCTCACGGAGGGCCGGGATGACCTGCGGGAGCAGGCCGGCGATCGAGTCGAGAAGATCCACGAGAGGAAGCGCCAGCCGGGCACCCAGGATCCACACGCCGCTGAGGCCGAAGGCGGCGATCACCAACGCGGACAGCAGACCGTTCCATTTTCGCCTGCTCAGCCCATAGCCGATCCCTGCCGCAAGGAGACAGACCCAGAACAGGTCGTTGGTATCCGTTCCGCGCAGGGAAGAGGAAATCCCATAGGTGAAAATCTGCAGGGCCATGAGAACCAGCAACAGGCCGAGCGCTTCTGCGCTGAACAATTTTTGCAGCAGGCGAAGCATCATTCCAGCCTCCGCCAATCGGCTGCAGGAACTTTCACCGCCACAGCCTTGCCCGTGCCCGATACCCGCCACTCCCATTCGCCTTCCTGGCCTGGCCGTATCTGGCGCTTGTCGAGCATGTCGCGGGAAATGACATGGCAGGGAATGCCCATCAGTTGCAGGGCATCGCTGACCGGCTGTGGGTTCCCGCTTCCACCGAATGAAACAGGATCCAGTAAAAAGACCGTTGGAAATATGCCGCGCCACATCAATGGCAGGAGTGCTTCGGCCCACTCCGGATTTGCGTTCGCGGTGATGATCAAGAGAGAAGAATGACTCCCCAGCGACGGCCCGATGCGATGAAGATAGTCGTGTAATCCCATGTCGGACGGCGCGGCAACCGCCAGGGCCTTCAATAGAGCCCGCTGCTGGTACTCGTTCCGACGCGGCACCGTCCAGGAGGATTCTGTTCCATTAATCGTCAGGCCGACGGGATGCTCCTCAGACAGTCCTCGTGCGGCGAGCGAGGCGGCCAGAATGACGCCGTGTTCCTCGGTCGAATCCCAGCCTGTGCCGGCAGCCGTTTCCTTATCGAGGTCCAGAAGGATCCACCAATCGCCTGCAGGAGTCCCTTCGAACTGGCGGACATAGAACTTGTTGTAGCGCGCCGTGCTCTTCCAGTGGATCCATCGCATGGGATCCTGGGGCGCCATTTCACGAGTGTGGGA
>DASUOS010000090.1:0-14176 GCA_036276515.1 Anaerolineales bacterium
CGCACTATCTTCGAGGTTCAGTCCAGCCTGCGGACCGGCCAGCTCCTCTTCGGACGGGTCGCGCGGTGGAAGCGGACGGTTCAGGTCTGGCTGATTGCCGGTTGGCTCGAACTCCACCCAGCCCACGCCCGGGAAGTAGACCTCCGGCCAGGCATGCGCGTGCAGCCTGCGGACGGTGTAGGTATTGCCTTCGCGCTCCCCCTGTGCGAACCCGACCGCCATCCGGGCCGGGATCCCAACGGAGCGCAGCATCAGGATCTCGGCCGATGCGTAGTACACACAATAGCCCTTCTTCAGATCGAACAGGATCCACTCCAGCTTATCCCGATTGCGCGGCGGGGTGGGAATGGTCGGAGAATATTCAATCGTGGAGCGCAGGTAATCGGTAATTGCAATGGTTTTATCGTATGGCGTTTCGGCGCCTGCCGTGATCTCCCGGGCAAGCTCAGTGATCCGCGGTGAAAAAGTGTCCGGAACCTGTAAATATTTGTCCGCGACCCAGTCAGGATAGCTGGTGCCTGACTCGCGCAGCTGTCCCTGGTTCGGGTTGGCAAGGATCGCCTCCACCTGATATGTTTCCCCCCCTTTCAACTGGGGATAGGCGTGCCAGGCGACCAGGTCCCGGACCTGCTCGTTGCCCTGGCTGAACGTGACACCGGCGCGGCTGATCCAGATCGGCTGGGAGGGGGAGTAAAGCAGCGAGAAGGTGGAGTCACCGGTGTTGAAAACAAAATGGGCCGGGGGATTTTCCAGTATGGCGACATCGAATGGATTGACGAGCGATGGAGAATAGTCCTCCCGCTGGGTCCCTGTGGTGTACCACTGCCCGTTGATAAACGAGTCATAGGTGCGCCCGCGCCAGTAGTAACGCGGCGGCCGCTGGGCAAAGGGGATATCAGGCGCCTCGACTTCGAACATGACCGCATCCGAAAGGGGGAAGCCGCTTCCCAGCGCAAGCTCTGAGCCGAAGAATTCTCCGCGCTTCCCGCCGCTGGGCGATTCGAGCGCGCTGACGGCCGTCTCCATCTTTTCGGTGAAGGTACGCCAGGGCTGGGTGACCTTGTTCCAGGTCCGAACCGCGGAGTTCCAGGATGTGATACTTGCAGGCACGGTCCAGGCAACCAGGATGATCAGGCTGGCCGCGATGGCCATACTGCTCGTCAGCTCGAGGCTGTTATCCGGGGAGAGGAAGATGCGCCGCTCCCGCCACGACTTCCGGTTCTGCAGGTAGTGCAATCGTCCCAGAAGTAGCAGGGCCATCAAAGCAAAGAAGGCCAGGAACCACAGGCGTCCCGGGCTGGCATGGTCGTAATTCTGGATGATGAGCAGGCCGATGGCGGAAGGCAGGACCGCATGGAGGTAGCTCTGTTCCCGCACCAGGGTGAAACCTGCCCAGGCGCCGATGAACCAGAAGGCGATCGTCATGATCACAACAAAGAACAGCGGATCCTCGACCGGACGCCGCGCCAGAAAATCCGACGTGGAAAAGAACAGCCGTCCCGCCACGCTGGTCAACTGCTCCTCGAGCGATACATTCTGATCGATGGCAAGGGTCCACTGCAGGGGCAGCATAAGAGCCATGAACAGCGCGCTCAGCCACTGTGACAGCCGCTTCGAAAAGATACTGTAGCCCAGCGCCGTGCCGACCACAACGGCGATGTAGGTGGAAGTCTGGGTGAGGTACAGGAACGGAGTCCAGGTGGTGGCGACCAGCCGGGAGGCGACCGTTTCCAGGAGGATAAACAGCAGCGCGAGGGAGGCCCAGTCCCACCAGCGTATTGGAGTGGATGTTTTTTCCATTCTTTGAGTGTACAATTAAGGAACTGTAACGTCAAATACTGTAGAGGGGTTTTTATGAGAAGACCCTAATGTGATATTGAGCAGCTTTGCAACAGATCGACCGGGGCAGACAATCGAGCATCAACGAAGGAGACCTCCATGGATTTCATCACCGGAACTGGCATAGACTGGGTCGTCGCGATACAGGCCTTGGGCGGGTGGCTCGAGATGCCCATGCGCTTCCTCACCTTCCTCGGCTCGGAGGATTTCTTTTTCATCGTCCTGCCGCTGATTTACTGGAGCATCGATGCAAAGGTTGGTCTGCAGGTGGGTTTGATCCTGGCGACCAATAATTTCATCAATTCGGTTTTCAAGCTGCTGTTTGCGTCGCCTCGTCCCTACTGGGTAAGCGACCAGGTCCGGCCCGTGGTCGGAGAAAGCTCCTTTGGGGTACCCTCCGGCCACGCTCAGAATGCTGCTGCCATCTGGGGTATCGTGGCCCATGGCATTCACAGGAGCTGGGCATGGGTGGCGGCAGGCATCCTGATCTTCCTGATCGGTTTCTCACGCCCGTATCTGGGTGTCCACTTCGTCCAGGATGTGCTGGCCGGGTGGCTGCTTGGAGGACTTGTGTTGGTGTTATTCTCCAGGCTGTGGGAACCGGCCGCGCGCTGGATAGCTGGTATGACGTTTGCCCGGCAGGTCGGGCTCGCCTTCGTAATCGCGGTGCTCATGGTGCTGGTGGGTGCATTGCTGGTGGCAGGCCTGGATGGATTTGTCATTCCTCAGGAGTGGCTGGACAATGCGCGTCCCAGCGGGGTGGAACCGGATCCCGTTTCACTGGAGGGATTCATTACTACAGCCGGTTCCTTCTTCGGGTTGGCAGCCGGCGCGGCCTGGATTGCGACGCAGGGCGGGTATCAGACGTCTGGTCCCCTGGAAAAGCGCGCCATGCGCTATGTGGTTGGCGTGATCGGGGTTCTGATCCTGTGGATGGGGCTCGGACAGGTCTTTCCGGACGATGCAAATTTGATTTCTTATTTTCTGCGTTTCCTGCGGTATACACTGGTAGGCTTCTGGGTGACCGGTGGAGCGCCTTGGTTGTTTTTTCATTTCAAATTGGCAGACAGGCCCAAGATGTAGGAGACCCGTCTGTTATAATCCCAAATCTACGGTAGTTTTGGGAGATTCACCCTTCAATGACCCTTGAGCGCGGCGCGTTACTGCACAAACGATATAGAATTGTCGAAATACTCGGACAGGGCGGCATGGGGTCCGTGTATCGGGCCGTCGATGAAAATCTGGGGGTCGATGTTGCGGTCAAGGAGAATCTCTTCACCACAGACGAGTACGCCCGCCAGTTCCGCCTTGAGGCGGTAATTCTTGCGAATTTGAGACATCCCAATCTGCCGCGCGTCACCGACCACTTTGTCATCGGCGACCAGGGGCAGTATCTGGTCATGGATTACATCGAGGGGGAAGACCTGCGCCAGCGCATGGAGCGTGCAGGCAATATTAGCGAAGATGATGCCATCCTGATGGGCGCGGCCATGTGCGACGCGCTTACATACCTCCATACCCGCAAGCCGCCCATATTGCACCGTGACCTCAAGCCGGGGAACGTCAAGATCACACCCGATGGCCATATTTTCCTGGTCGATTTTGGCCTTGCCAAGGTTCTGCACGGCAGCCAGGCGACCACCACCGGCGCCCGGGCCATGACGCCCGGCTATTCCCCTCCTGAACAATACGGCACGGCTCGCACCGATCCTCGTACCGATATCTATTCTCTGGGGGCCACGATCTACGCCGCCCTGACCGGCATTATCCCCGAAGACGGCCTGGCGCGAGCCATGGACAATACCCAGCTTACACCCCTGCGTAAGCGCAACAGCAAAGTGACCCGCCGTCTGGCCGCGGCTGTGGAAAAAGCGATGGGCATCGACCCGGCAGATCGATTCCAGAATGCCGAGGAGTTCAAGCGTGCCCTGCTGGGATCCAAGTCCAAGACCCAGCGCCTGCCGGGTGACTACGTGATCCCGCCTCCGCCGCCCGAAGCGCTGGAGGAACAAAAACAGAGCGCCATCGAAAAGGAATCGCAGCCGCTTGCCAGCCTGAAGGCCAATGGGAAGAACGATGCGCTCCCAAAGGAAGCGCCCGTCTTTAAGCCAAAACGCAGGGGCAGAAAACGAAGCGGCCTTCGTCTTTTCTCCTCGATCGTAGTCGTTTTACTTCTGCTGGCGTTTTCGATTGTTGGCGCAACGCGCTTCCGGCCGGACCTTATGCCTCCGGAATTAATCACGGCCCTTTCCCCGGTCAATGCCATTCCAATTCCATTCTTGAGTACCGGCACAACTACTCCGATCGCCTCGCCCGAAGCCACCCAGACAGAGGTACATGTTTCAGCCTCCACAGACCCGACGGCCACTCATACACCCGCTCCCACGAATACCATGATCCCTTCGGCGACACCCACGATCGAGCTTACCCCCACACCGGATAACACACCTGTTTCCGTTGCCACCCTGCTGGGAGGGGGACAGGGACAGATCGCCTTTGCGTCCGCCCGCTCAGGCGTGGCGCAAATTTACGTCAGCAATTTCGATGGCACAAACCTCATCCAGGTCACCCAGATCGAGAGCGGCGCCTGCCAGCCCTCCTGGTCACCGGATGGGTCACAGCTGGTGTTCATTTCTCCCTGCCTGCGGCGTGCTGACTTTCAGGAAGCGAGTTATTCATCCGACACCAGCCTGTTCCTGATCAACGCCGATGGAACGGGCTTCAGGCAGTTGACCAATGTCCCGGGTGCGGATTTCGAGCCAGCCTGGTCGCCGGATGGGGAGAGGATCGCATTCACATCCATCCGGGATGGAAGCAAGCAGATCTACCTTCTGGATGTCGATTCCCTGGCGGTCACGCGCCTTACGGACCTCGACCCGAACAATGAAAACAGCCAGCCGGCCTGGTCCTTTGATGGGAGACAGATTGCCTATATGATGAAACGGGTGGGCACCTACCAGCTCTGGGTCATGAGCGATACAGGCCAGGACAATGTTCAGGTGGTGAGAAGCGGCCAGTCCCTCTGGGATTATTCCCCGGCATGGTCGGCGGATGGGAAGCTGATCCTGTTCAGCCAGCGCCGCGGGGACAGCACCAATCCTCGTCCCTGGCTGATGAGCGTCCAGGTCGAAAATGGCGGTGAGGCCACGCGCTTGAACTTCCCCACGCCGGTCGAAGATGTGGAATTTTCCCCCGACGGTTTGTGGCTCGTCATCGAAGGGATGGATACCCAGGGCAACCGCGACATTTACTTTATGACGGTAACCGGCGGCAACCGCACACGTCTGACGAACGATCCCGCTGTGGATTTCGATCCCACCTGGCGCCCGGTTCCACAGCCCTGATGGTTGAACATCCCGGGCCGGCACAAATCGCCGGCTTTCTTTTTTAATCTCTTACGTTCCTCTTATTGACGTCCCTGTTTTGCGCATGATATTATTGTTCCACCTTCTATAGCACTCTCAACACGAGAGTGCTAACTGTGTGACCATGCCAGAACTAACCGAGCGACAGAAAACCCTTCTTCTTTTAATTATTCGGGACTACATCGAATCCGCCCAGCCGGTTGGCTCGAAGCGCCTGGCGGAACATTACCGTTTAAGGTTATCGTCGGCGACCATCCGCAACGAGATGGGCGCGCTGACCGAAATGGGTTATCTGCGCCAGCCGCACACCTCTGCTGGACGCGTTCCCACCGAGGAAGGCTACCGCTTTTTCGTCAGCCAGATGATGAACCAGGCAGAGCTTCCCGCTTCCATTCAGGCAACGATCTCGCACCAGTTCTTTCAGGCGGGGCCCGGTGTAGATCACTGGATGACCCTGGCGGCGTCGGTTCTGGCTCACCAGTCTCAGGGCGTGTCCGTGGTCACGGCACCCCACGCCGAAAATGCAAAGTACAAGCACGTGGAGCTGATCTCCACCCAGGGACGCCAGGTGTTGATGGTGCTGGTCATGGCCGGAGGTGAAGTCAGCCAGCAGATCCTGACGCTGGCGGAACCGGTCTCACAGGAGCGCCTCAGCCAGACTGCCACTCGTCTGAATGGAATTCTAGCCGGTCTGACTGTGAACGCGATTGCCGCCCTTCCCAGCCGTCCCGATGCACTCGATCAGGATATCCTGACCATCATCGTTCAGGATATGCGCCGGGCAGCAGAGAGCATCTCAGGTGAGATTTATACAGATGGCCTGACAAACGTATTATCGGAACCCGAGTTCGCCGAGTCGGATGATGCCCGCCGGGCCCTGCGTATTTTCGAAGAACGGTCCACACTCCAGGATATCCTGGCACGGACAACGATCAATAGCAATGTTGGAGCCCTGCAGGTCCTGATCGGCGGCGAAGGGGAGTGGGAAGAGCTGCGCCAGTGCTCCATCGTCCTGGCTCGCTATGGAGTGCCCGGCCTTGCCACCGGTATGCTGGGCGTATTGGGACCCATGCGTATGTCGTACGCGCGGACCATTCCCACGGTCCGCTTTGTTGCGGGGCTCTTGAGCGATCTGGTCAATGACACCATTTCTGGTGAATAAAGGTTAAGGTGAGTGAGAAGTATGACTGAGAAAAAGAAATATACCCACGAGGAAGATGCTGAAATGAATCATGCAGATGCTGTCGCAAAAGAAGAAACAACTGAAAACGGGAGTGCGCTCGCCATAAAGGTTGAGTCGTTAGCCCGCCAGTTGAAGGAGGCGGAAGCCAAAGCGGCGGAGTACAAAGACGGCTGGGCACGCGCACAGGCGGACTTCCAAAACTATAAGAAGCGCCTTGAACGTGATCATGAGTTGACCTATACAGCGATGAAGGGTGACATTGTCAAAAAGATCCTGCCTGTCCTCGATGATCTCGAACGAGCCCTCCAGAACCGCCCGGCAGATAATGCCTGGGCCAGCGGCATCGAGCTGATCGCCCGCAAGCTCCAGAACGTTCTTGACAGCGAAGGCATCAAGAAGATCGACGCGGAAGGGAAGGAATTCGACCCGAATTTCCACGAGGCGATCTCCCATGAGCCTGCCGACGGCGTCAAAAGCGGTTTTGTGATCGGCGTCGTACAGAACGGCTATATGCTCGGCGAGCGCGTCATCCGCCCCGCGATGGTACGTGTAGCACAATAAAACCGTGTCAGGTGTCACGTGCCAGGGATCAGAACCCGCTTGGCGTGTGAAAGACCTGACACCTGAACCCTGACACCGGAGAACCTATTATGGCAAAAATCATTGGCATCGACCTAGGCACGACCAACTCTGTCGCGGCTGTTATGCAGGGCGGCGAACCGATTGTCATCCCGTCCGCCGAAGGGGAGCGCCTTGTTCCCTCGGTAGTCGCTGTGAATAAGAATCACGAGCGGATCGTCGGTCGCGTGGCCCGCAACCAGGCGATCACAAATCCGCAGAACACGATCTTTTCGGTCAAGCGTTTCATGGGCCGCAAGGCAGACGATGCCGAAGTGGAGCGCACTCGCAAGCGCGTCCCCTACGCGGTGAACGCCGCGCCCAACGGCGACGTGCGCGTCACCCTCGACGAGAAGGAATACAGCCCGCCGGAGGTTTCCGCCATGATCCTGGCCAAGATCAAGCGCGATGCCGAAGCCTACCTGGGCGAGCCGATCACCCAGGCGGTCATTACCGTCCCCGCCTACTTCAACGATGCCCAGCGCAATGCGACAAAGGATGCGGGCAAGATCGCAGGCCTTGAAGTCTTGCGCATCATCAACGAACCGACAGCCTCTTCTCTTGCCTACGGACTCGATAAGAAGAAGAATGAGATCATTGCCGTCTACGATTTGGGCGGCGGTACGTTTGATATTTCCATCCTCGATGTGGGCGATGGCGTATTCCAGGTTCGGTCCACAAGCGGTGACACATTCCTGGGCGGCGACGACTTCGACCTGCGCATCATGGACTACCTTATCGAGCAGTTCAAGAAGGATAACGGCATCGACCTCCACAATGACCGCCAGTCACTCCAGCGGTTAAGGGAAGCCTCGGAAAAGGCCAAGATCGAGCTTTCGACTACGATGCAGACTGAGATCAACCTGCCGTACCTCACGGCAGATGCCAGTGGTCCCAAACACCTTGTGATGACCCTGACCCGCGCCAAGCTCGAGCAGCTGACCGCCGACCTCGTCGACCGGACCATTGCCCCACTGAAACAGGCTCTGTCAGATGCCGGCCTGACCGCGGGCGACATCAACGAAGTGGTCATGGTGGGTGGAATGACCCGTATGCCCGCCGTACAGGACCGGGTCCGTGCCTTCTTTGGCAAGGAGCCGCACAAGGGCGTTAATCCCGATGAGGTGGTTGCCATTGGCGCCGCGATCCAGGCCGGCGTGCTGGGCGGCGAGGTGAAGGATATCCTCCTGCTCGACGTCACGCCTCTTTCACTTTCCATCGAGACCCTCGGCGGCGTGGCTACGACCCAGATCGAGCGCAACACGACCATCCCGACCCGTCGCAGCCAGGTCTTTTCCACGGCCAGCGACAGCCAGACCCAGGTCGAGATCCATGTCCTGCAGGGCGAGCGCCCCATGGCCATGGATAACAAGTCGCTCGGCAAGTTCGTCCTGGATGGAATACCCCCCGCGCAGCGCGGCGTTCCGCAGATCGAAGTGACTTTCGATATCGATGCCAACGGCATCCTCAAAGTCACTGCCCAGGATAAGGCAACCGGACGGTCCCAGCACATCACGATCACGGCGTCCTCTGGTTTGTCAGATAGCGAAGTCGAGAAGATGCGCAAAGACGCCGAAACTCATGCCGAGGACGACCGCAAGCGCCGCGATTTGATCGAAGCGCGCAACAATGCCGATAATACGGCCTACGCCGCCGAGAAAGCGCTGCGGGAGTTCGGTGATAAAGTACCTGCGGACGTAAAGTCTGAAGTGGAAGCGAAGGTCGCCGACGTGAAGAAAGCTGCGGAAGGCGAGGATGTGGATGCCATCCGCACTGCGACTCAATCTCTTGGCGAGTCCATCCAGAAGATCGGCGGCTCGGTCTACCAGGGAGAGGCGGCTCCGGCCGGCGAAGCGGGGCCTAATCCCAATCCCGGTGCCGGACCGGATGTCGTGGATGGTGAAGTGAAGGAATAGTTACTAGGGAGTAGAGAACAGAGATCAGGGCGTTAAGCCGGTTCTCTGCTCCCTACTCTCTACTCTCTACTCTCTGCCTTATGTCTAATCGCGATTATTACGAGATCCTTGGCGTTGGACGGAATGCGAGCCTGGACGAGATCAAGGCCTCCTTCCGTAAGCTGGCGCGCCAGTACCACCCCGATGTGAACAGGGAACCGGACGCGGAGGAGAAGTTCAAGGAGATCAACGAAGCCTACGGCGTCCTTTCGGATTCGGAAAAACGCGCCCGCTATGACCGCTTCGGCAAGGAAGGCCTCGGCAACATGGGCGGCGGCTTCCACGATTACACCGTGGACTTCGGCGACATCTTCGAGGAGCTGTTCGGCGGATTTGGCTTCTCCTCCGGCCGCCGCAACCGCCGCTCGCCGCGCCGCGGCCGCGACCTCCAGATGCAGGTCACGCTGACCTTCGAGGAAGCTGTCTTCGGCGTCGACAAGGAGATCGAGTTCGAGCGCGAAGAAACCTGTTCCCGCTGCAGCGGCACAGGCGCCGAACCGGGCACCTCACCCGTCAAATGTTCCACCTGTAACGGGCAGGGTGAAGTCCGCCAGGTGCGCCAGACCTTCCTGGGGCAGATGGTCCAGACGGCGCCCTGTCCCACCTGTAACGGCCGCGGCGAAACCATTTCGTCGCCCTGCAAGACCTGTCATGGCGGCGGGCTGGAACGCAAGACTGTCAAGAAGACGGTGCAGATTCCTGCCGGCGTGGATGTTGGCACACAGATCCGCCTGGCAGGGGAAGGGGGACCCGGCGTTTTCGGCGGACCGAACGGCAGCCTGTTCCTCGTCCTCGATGTGCGGCCTCACCAGTTCTTTAAGCGCCGTGAGAACGATGTCATCCTGAACCTGGACATCAATATTGCCCAGGCTGCGCTCGGAGCTGAAGTGGAAATCCCTACGTTGGACGGGGCCGACATGCTAAAGATACCCCCCGGAACCCAGCCCGGAAAAGTTTTTACGATCAGAGGCAAGGGGGTTCCCTATATCCGCAGGAAGGACCGCGGCAACCAGCTGGTGATTGTCAACGTGGCCGTGCCCACCAAGCTGACCAAGGAGCAGCGCGAGCTCTTCGAAAAGCTGGCCGAAAGCCTGGGCACCACGGTCAAGCCGCAGGAAAAGGGCTTTCTGGATTGGTTGAATGAGGCATTGGGTGGGTGATTAGATTTTCGAGCGGACAATAGTTGTCCGCTCTTTTGTTTAGAAAACGGAAGTAGGAAATAACCAAAGTTGACTTACATTTCCCGTCGTGGTAATATTCTCCATGAAAAAGGAGATTTTTGATATGGAGACATACGCAACCGTTAAGGGGCAGGTTGTCATTCCGGCGCCTCTCCGAAAAAAATATGGGATTACGGAAGGTACGAAGATTATCGTAGTAGATACAGGGAATGAGATCCTGCTAAGACCCATCACTCCCCAGTATTTGAAGAATCTGCGAGGCTCCTTAAAGGGGACAGGTGTGTTGCAGGAGTTAATGGAGGAAAGGAAGAAAGATAAACTCCGGGGAAAGTGATAGGAATGGAAACAAAAATTCTGGATTCTTTTGCTGTACTGGCATTTTTGCAGGATGAGCCGGGCGCTCAGACCGTAGAGGACTTGGTCCTCCAGGCCCAGGAAGGAGAGGTCCGTCTTGCTATGTGTGTGGTGAACCTGGGCGAGATATGGTATTCGATCTCTCGCAAGTTCTCTGCAGAAACGGCCGACCACTATATTGAGCAAATCCAAGGCATGCCTATGGAAATAATCGATGCGGATTGGCAATTAACACACCTGGCGGCGGATTATAAAGCCAGGGGAAAAATGAGCTATGCTGATTGTTATGTTGCCGCTCTGGCAAAATTATGTGGGGGGCAGGTATGTACTGGAGATTGGGAGTTCGAGTCTATCAAAAATGAAATAGGAATAATATGGCTGAAATAACTGAACCTATATTGACGGTTCTCTTTTTTTTTGCTATAATTATGAGTACTTGAGCAATTATTCATATATTATGCTGCTGAAAGAAAACACTTCCTCCCACCTGGCTGACCTGTTCAGCGCCCTCAGTGACCCCACACGCCTGCGTATCATTTCTGTCCTGCTGGAAAGTGAAATGAATGTGGGGGATATCGCCGGCCGGCTCGGAATGAGCGAATCGGCTGTATCCCACCAGCTTCGTGGATTGCGCCAGCTCCGCCTGTTGCGCAGCCGCAAGGAAGGCCGGCAGGTTTACTATGCCCTCGATGACGATCATGTGGCCAGACTCTATCGATTGGGCCTTGAACATGTGGAGCACGGATAGGAAATTTCGTTAAAAGATTTGAAATGACTTCGCAAACCCATTCTCGTACCCATTCCCATTTGCGTGAAGTTGCAAAACAAACCACAACACGCCTCTCCTGGTCTCTCTTCCTCACCCTGGCCTTTGTCGTCGTGGAAGCCGCCGCGGGAGTTTTCTCCAACAGTCTCGCCCTCCTGACAGACGCCGCCCACAACTTGACGGATGTCATCGCCCTTGGCTTGAGCTGGTTTGCCATCCGCATCACGGCCCAGCCCGCCAATGCGCGCAAAACGTACGGGTATCACCGCGCCGGCATCCTGGTGGCGCTCATAAACTCGACTACGCTGGTATTGATTTCCCTGGGTATTTTTTATGAAGCTTACAAACGATTTCTTTCCCCTCCGGACGTGCAGTCCGGCATCCTCATCGGTGTAGGGTTGGTCGCGGTTGTGGTCAATCTGGTGACCGCAATGCTGGTCCACCGCGGCAGTGAGAGCGACCTCAACCTGCGCTCGGCGTTCGTCCACTTGATGGGAGATGTGATCTCCACGGTCGGCGCGGTGATAGCCGGTATCCTCATCTTTTTCACCGGCGCCAACTGGCTCGATCCGCTGGTCAGTGTGTTGATCGGTATCCTGATCCTGTACAACGCCTGGGGTATCCTGCAGGAGACGTTGGAGATCCTGCTCGAGTCTACGCCGCGCGATGTGGACATCAAAAAGATGGTCAGCGATATCACCGAGGTAGACGGTGTTCTCGGGGTCCATGACCTGCACGTCTGGAGCCTGACGCGCAGCCTGCGGACCATGTCCGCTCATATTCTCACGGAAGATATCTCGATCAGCGCGGGGACGAAGATCCAGAGTACCATCAACGAGCTGGTCTATCACCGCTATAATATCTCTCACGCCACCCTGCAGCTTGAATGCGTGGATTGCGATCCGGATTCACTCTACTGTAAATTGTAGGAGGCAGGTCCGGAACTGACCCCGCCCGGGGACGATTCCGTATAAAATAAGATTCCCATGCCTTCTATTGATTCTGTGGTGATCGTTGCCCTGGGCGGAGCGCTTGGCTCCGTCTTTCGTTACCTGCTCGGCACGTGGACGCAGGCTCTCAGTAAAAGCATCGACTTTCCCTACGGCACGCTGGCCGTTAATTTACTTGGATGCTTTGCGATCGGTTTCCTTGCCCAGCTGGCAGAAGCGCGCGGGGCGTTTCCCTCGGAGACAAGGTTGTTTGTTTTCATCGGGATTCTGGGCGGCTTCACCACATTTTCTTCCTTTGGCAACGAGACGGTCAACCTGCTGCGCGAGGGCGGGACCTTTAATGCTCTGGCAAATGTCGGGGCAAATGTTATAGTCGGGCTGCTGCTCGTCTGGCTGGGACGGACAGCCGCCTTTTGGATTTGGAGATAGTCATGCAACTTCCACAGGATGGGACACTGCTTCGCATTTTCATCGGCGAAGCGGATAAATATGCGGGAAAGCCTCTCTACGAATGGATCGTCCTGCAGGCGCGCGAGCAGGGCCTGGCCGGTGCAACCGTCCTGCGCGGGATGATGGGTTTTGGCGCCCGGACGCACCAGATCCGCACGTTCCGGTTCGATACACTCTCTGAGGATTTGCCCATCATCGTTGAGATCGTCGACACGCCGGAAAAATTGGAAACGTTCCTCGAGCTTGTTGAGCCGCAGATCCAGGCGGGACTGGTCACGCTCGAGAAGGCTCAAGTCAGGATATACCGGTCCCAAACATGAAAAAGATTCTTCTCCAGATCTGGCGCGTGCTTCCCCTGTGGCTTCAGCAGCGATTGGGACGCATCATCCGGCCGCTGTTCCAGGTCTTCTCTGCCGCCGTGATCTTCGACAAGCACAATCGTATCTTTCTGGTCAAGCTGACTTACCAGCGCTTCCATCCGTGGGGCCTGCCCGGCGGCGGCCTGGAATATGGAGAAACGGCCGAGGATGCCGCCAGACGCGAGGTCTGGGAGGAAACGGGGCTGACGGTGGAGATCGAAAAGCTTTTGCTCAATAAAACATTCGCGCCCGACAAGTTCGCTATGTACTATCTCTGCCGGATCGTAGATGGCATCTTTGAACCCAGCGATGAAGTCTCGGAGTACGGCTATTTTGCCCTGAATAATCTGCCCGACGTGCGGCCGAGGGATTATGAATTGATCAACGAACTCTATGAAAAGATGGGATTCCTGGAACATGAACTGGCTTGAAGTATCTCTGGTCGTGAACGGCGAGCTGGCCGAGGCGGTGGCCGACGTGCTGGCTCGTTTTGCCTACAGCGGTGTGATGATGGAGCAGGGCGTGAAATACAACGATGAGGAGGACGCCGGTACGCCCACCGGACCGATCACGGTCCGCGCCTACCTCGAGATGGACGATAGGATCGAAGAGAAACGCCGGAAGCTGGAGGAGTCTCTCTACTACCTGGGCCGGATCCAGCCGCTGCCCGAACCCACCTACAAACAGGTAGCCGACCAGAACTGGATGGAAGCCTGGAAGCAGCACTACAAGCCGATCCTCATCGGCGAGCGCCTGGTCATCGTTCCGGCCTGGATGGAGTCACCCGACCCAAACCGCATCCCGATCAAGATCGATCCCGGCATGGCCTTCGGTACCGGCACCCACCCCACCACCCAGCTCTGCCTGGAGCTGATGGAGCAGTTCTTTCGCAAGTCATCAACTGTCAACCGTCAACCGTCAACCGTAATCGATGTCGGCTGTGGCTCCGGAATATTATCGATCGCGGCGCTCAAGCTGGGTGCGAAAACCGCCCTCGGCGTGGATATCGACGCCGGCTCGGTAAAGAACGCGCGCGAGAACGCAGACGCGAACGGGGTGGGGGAGGAGTTCATCCTGGGTGTGGGATCGGTAGCTGAAATTAAGAGTGGACAGTTTGCCTTTGACAGGGCCCCCCTCGTCGTAGCCAATATTCTGG
>DASUOS010000091.1:0-5912 GCA_036276515.1 Anaerolineales bacterium
TCCATGCCGCCGGTAAACCAGGTTTCGACGATCTTCGACCATAATTCCTCGATCTTGGCTTTGTCCCTTGAAATGGATGTCTGGCCGTTAATCTGCATAAAGTCGGAATGCTTGGAGCCCTGGAAGTAGAGTTTTACCGATGGGTCAATGGCCAGTTCCTGGTTCTTACGGCTGTCGCTGGCGCTCAGAAACCACAGGTTGCCTTCGTCATCGACCTGCCGTACATTCATCGGACGGTCTCCGTTTGACTCGCCGACCGCAACTGCGGAGCAAAAGAAACAGTTTTCCGCCTGTTTCACCATTTCCTTGATCTTCTCGACCGCATCCGGCCCCTGCAGATCTTCGCGGTTGTCCTCTGGCTGGTTCCTGTCGATCGAATTCATGGGCTAACTCCTCGCTTCTTAAAGGGTATGATCCTTATAACGAGGTCCTCGTACCCGGTGTGACATTGACTTTGCAAATTGCAAAGGGACGGATTTGCTCCGTCCCTTTGTAGCTCTGTAGTTACAAATGTGTCCCCTGTCAGGCCGCGGCGGCCTCCAAACCAGGCGAACGGCGCGCCATCCAGAAGGCCAGAGCAAAACCCGTGACGTACATCCAGATGGCATACAAGCCGGGGATGACCGCCATCTCGTTGTTGTTCAGGAGCGTGATGGCCACCGTAATCGAGACCGTGGAATTCTGCAGGCCGGTCTCGATGGCAATGGTCATGGCCTGGACAAAGTTGATCCCTGCGAACCTCGAAACGAAATAACCCACGATGAGGGATGCAATGTTGAGCACGATAAAAGCGGGCGCAAAGCGCGGGCCATCGCGAACGATTACATCCCAGTTCTGGATGATGAGAGCCAGGATGACAAGGAACAGGAAGGCTGTGGCGAAGGTCTTCGACCAGCGCTTGCTGTTCTCGGCAAATTCCGGCTTCCACTGGCGGATGCCCATACCCACCAGGGTGGGGATGAGTGTAATCATCGCCACCTGCAGCATCGTATCCGCGACGGGGAAGTCGATGTCCAGGGCGCCGGTCCCGTAGACGGAATAAGCAATACCCAGGCCGAATGGGATCGTCAGCCAGGCCAGCATGTTAGTAATGGCAGTCAGGGTGATACCCAGGGCACGATCGCCATCCCCGGCGTGGATGATCAGGTTGGATGTTGCCCCGTCCGGTGAGACTGCCAGCAGGATCAGGCTGATGGCATAGATGGCCGGCAGCGCGAAAATAGCAGCCACTCCAAAGCCCAGAAGGGGAAGGAGGACCATCTGGCAGACGAGGCCGATAAACACCGGCTTTGGATAGGTCACAATGCGCTTGAAATCCGCCACTGTCAGTGTCATGCCGAGCGTGATCATGATGATGGCAATGGCTAAGGGAAGGATCACATTTGAAATTACGCTCTCCTGCATGTTCGATCTCCTTTGTACGAATAAGGTATGGGAATTGGCTTGTAACCCCTTACCAAAAAAGAACCCCAACAGGTGGGCAAAGTGTCGATAAAAAAAGAACTTGCGAGTCCTTCTGGGCCTCGCAAGTTGAACTATCCTTTTTTTTTATCCCTTCATTCCCGTGCAATGATCATATCGGAGAACACCTTGACCGCTTCCGGAGAAAAATGTCTGCCGGATTGCTCCCGAATATATTCCAATGCCTTTTCCTTGCTCCATGCCTTGCGATAAGGCCGATCGGACGTCAGGGCATCGTAGACATCCACTACGGCGAAGAGCCGGGCGGCCAGGGGGATCTCTTCACCTTTTAGCTGACGGGGATAGCCTGTTCCATCCCATCTTTCGTGGTGACAGTATGGAATATCCATGGCGGGAGTCAGGTAGTCGATCTGGGAAAGGATCTGATAGGCCTTTTCCGGGTGGCTGTGCATGATTGCCAGCTCCTCCTCGGTCAACGGCTCCGGCTTTTGTAAAATGGCATCCGGGAGCGCCATCTTGCCGATGTCGTGCAGTAGCGCGCCGCGCCGGATGTGGCCAAGCTCCGGTTCCCGAATGCCCATCCGTTCGGCGAGGGCGACTGTGAGTTCCGCCACACGCTTGGTATGTTCGTCGGTAACATGATCACGCATATCCAGCACGCGCGACCAGCCTTCCAGGGTGGCATCGTAGGCGTGAGTCAGTTCCTGAATGGCATCCTGGGCTTTTTTGTACAATTGGGCGTTCGCAATGGCGAAGGAGACCTGGAACGATACTATATAGCTCAATTCGTTTTCCTCGGCCGTGAATTGCCGTATCGCCTGCGTGGTTCCAATGATGAAAACGCCGATCGCGTTATCCTTTAGTAGAAGTGGAAAAAACAGGATGGACACGAGTCCCCGGGCCTCGACAACGGCCTTTTCCGCCGGAGAAAGAGATTCGGTCCGTGCATCCCGGACATACACAGGAGCTTTCGCTACGACCGCCTCCCGGATGTGCGGGTGTTCGTCCAGGGAAGCATACAGGAGCTCGTCCGGCAGTCCGGGAGGCAAAGGTGGTGAGGCCGCACCCAGATATAGCAAATTGTTTTCAAGGGTATAAATTGCACCGCTGTCCAGTTCGAACAGCTCAACAGCGCTCTCGATGGCAATTTGTAAAACTTCGGAGAGCTCCATGGTGGAGGCCAGCGAGCTGCTGACTTTCAACAGAGTTGACAGCTCTTTGGCCGGGACACGCCTGGTCAGTTTGTCGTAAGCCTCAAGTTCGGGTTGATTCATGGTGGCTCTCTTGTGTGACAGGTACTCAAATTGAATCGGTGAAGGTCCGGGAAATCCAGCTCAGAACGAGGCGCAGGCGTTTGGCAATTGGGACATCTCCCTAGACGAGACGGGAGCCGAACGATCTATACTTTTAAGCTTTATTTGTGGAAAATAGCAGGAGAAAGCGCACCAGTAATTGGCCGCATATCATTTTTAAGAGGGTGGATTCATTATAAACATGGAATTTGTGACAGTCAACAAGAATAGAAAAAAGAAGGACGGAAGTACTTCCATCCTTCTTTTTATCTCATCAACTACCTGAGCGGTGTTTATGGTCTTCGATCCCGGCCACCGCCGCGGTCGCCGCCTCCACGGTTCCCCCCGCGATCGCCGCCCCGTCCGCGGTCCCCCCCGTTTCGTCCGCCACCAGGACGTCCGCCGCCGGGTTTGCGCTGGTCCTTCTCACGCGCTTCCTCGGCGGTCCAGCCTTCGAGCACTGCCTGGCGCGAAAGGCGGATCTTGCCCTGCGGGTCGATGTCGGTCACCATGACCGTGATCTCATCGCCCATATTGACCACATCTTCGACTTTGTTGACGCGCTCGCTGTCGAGCTGGGAAATGTGGACCAGACCGTCCAAGCCGGGCAGTATCTCCACAAATGCGCCAAAGTCGGCAATGCGCACGACCTTTCCGGTGTAAATGTTCCCGACCACCGCGCTGTCACCGAGAGCCTCCACACGCTCCTGAGCGATCTTGGCGCCAACCGCATCGGTCGAGGCGATATAGACGGTGCCATCTTCCTCGATATCGATCTTGGTGCCGGTCTCCTCCTGCAGCGAGCGGATGTTCTTGCCGCCAGGGCCGATCAGCGCACCGATCTTATCGACGGGGATCTTGACGGTGATGATGCGCGGCGCAAACTCCTTCAGCTCAGGCCGCGGCTCAGCCAGTACGGCCAGCATCTTGTCCATGATAAACAGGCGGGCAGTGCGTGCCTGCTCCAGCGCTTCCTTCATCATCTGGGTGCTCAGGCCGCTGATCTTGATATCCATCTGCAGGGCGGTGATACCCTGGGCTGTGCCGGCGACCTTGAAGTCCATGTCGCCAAGGTGATCCTCCGTGCCCTGGATATCGGTCAGGATCTGGTATCGTGACCCGCTCTCATCCGTGATGAGGCCCATGGCTACACCCGCCACGGGGGCTTTGATCGGGACGCCCGCATCCATCAAGGCAAGCGTGGAGCCGCAGACCGAGCCCATTGAGGTGGAGCCGTTCGACGACAGCGCCTCGGACACGACACGGATGGTGTACGGGAACGTCTCCTCAGCCGGAATGACCGGTTCGAGGGCACGCTCAGCCAGCGCTCCGTGCCCGACCTCGCGCCGGCTCTGCCCGCGAAGAGGCTTGGCCTCACCCGTGGAGTACGGCGGGAAGTTGTAGTGGTGCATGTAGCGCTTGTCCTTGATCGGGCTCAGGTTATCGAGCTCCTGCGCTTCACCCAATGTGCCAAGCGTGGCGATCGACAGGATCTGTGTCTCGCCGCGTGTGAACAAACCGGAACCATGGGCGCGCGGTGACGTGCCCACCTCACACCAGATATTGCGGATATCGGTCGGGCCGCGTCCATCCGGGCGCTTGCCCATGCCCAGAATACGCTCGCGCACGATCGCCTGTTCAGCCTGCTCGAACGATTCGCGGAACATGTTGACCGAAGGATAATCCAGGGGATGGGCGCCCTCGGGCACCGTGGTCATTTCAAGCTCTGCTTCGGTTTTGATCAGGCTCATGCCTGTATAGAACTCGTTCTTGGTTAGCGGCTTATCGAGCAGATCGGTCATCGCTCCGACGACCCGGTCGTAAACTCGCTTCTTCAACTCGGCATCAGGAAGGGCTAAAACAACTTCGCGCTTGGGTTTGCCCACTTCTGCCTGCATCTGATACTGGATGTCGATCAGCGGCTGGATGGCTCTATGGCCGATCTCGAGCGCTTCCACCATCACATCCTCGGGGACTTCGTTCGCGCCGCATTCCACCATCAGGATTGCGTCGCGCGTCCCGGCGATGCGCAGGTCGAGATCCGATGCATCCAGCTCCGGGAAGGTTGGGTTGATAATGAACTCGCCGTTGACGCGCCCCACGCGCACCGCGCCGACCGGTCCATTCCAGGGGATATCCGAGATCATAATGGCGGCCGAGGCAGCGTTGATGGCCAGAATGTCAAGCGGATTCACGCCATCGGAGGACAACGAGAACATAATGACCTGCACCTCGTTGCGCATCCCGTCCTGGAAGAGCGGGCGCAGGGGGCGGTCGGTGAGACGGGCGGTCAGGATCGCATCGGTGCCGGGGCGGCCTTCCCGCCGGAAAAACGAACCGGGGATCCGTCCGCCGGCGTACAGGCGCTCTTCGTATTCGACCGAGAGCGGGAAGAAATCGATGCCTTCTCGAATGCCACCCATGGTGGCTGCTGCAAAGACGATGGATTCGGCTGTGCCAAATGTCACCGCCCCGCCCGCCTGCCCGGCCAGCTTGCCGGTCTCGAAGGTCAGGGTGTGATGCCCGACTGTAGTTGTATATTTTTTTGATTCAGGATTCATTTTTTCTCCAGCTTGGGCTGACAATCCCCACGCACGTCCGCGATGCTCGGGATCGGCATGCAATCGAATCGATGCAGGTCGCTTCCAGCCAGGTTGGTTGGGTGGAGTGAGTCAGCCTTGAATTGATTCCGCCTGGTCAGGGACTGAAGAGCGGGGACAAACCAGTTGTTCGCGCTATTCAATTCCTGACTGCGGATTTGTTAAATGGGTAGGGGCGACCATTAGGTCGCCCCTACATAATACCTATTTGTGACGCAGGCTCAGGCTCTCGGTGACTGCCAGGTAACGCTGGTAGTCCGATTTGCGCAGGTAAGCCAGCAGCCTTCGGCGCTGCCCTACCATCTTGAGCAAACCTCGCCGACAGGACTCGTCTTTTTTATTGGCGCGCAGATGTTCGGTCAGCTGCTGGATACGTCCGGTCAGGATCGCGATCTGCACCTCGGGCGAGCCGGTGTCGGCATCATGACGGTGATAATCCGTAATGAGCTTGGTCTTGAGTTCTTTCTGAAGAGGCATGACGTGTGCTTCCTTTCTCTAGATTATGCAGGTCTCCATGCCGACAGCCCATCCCTTTCGGGTGAACCGTCTGACAGGACCAGTCACGGGCGAGAATTATACCAGAATTCCACCCAGCCAA
>DASUOS010000092.1:0-6815 GCA_036276515.1 Anaerolineales bacterium
GACAACGATGTCTGCCGCTTTACGTCGGTCGGGCGCTTCGGCTACTTCCGCCACATCCTGAGCGCCAAGGAGGCGCCGATCGGCGAAGTGATGGCCGCCCACCTCGGGCAGGCCGCCCGGGCCCACGGCCTGAACGGCGACGCCTGGAAGACGCGGGCCACACACGAGCTGATCACCCTCCTCCGGGACGATTACTCAACGCTGATGTCGGTCCTCGGCGCGCTGAGTGACGTCAGCGTATAGTGTGAGCCAAAGGTAAGGTATTTTATGGAATACACAGCCACACGGACGGTTTTTCAGCCAGTACCCGCTGATGTGGAGCGCATTGGCAAGATCGTGCTCAATGCGGCCTACAAGGTTCACACCACCCTGGGACCCGGCTTGCTCGAATCGGTCTACCAGGCGTCGATGAAGCATGTCCTGGAAAAGAACGGCGTGAACGCTAAGATCGACGTCAAGCTGCCGATCCTGTTTGAAGGCACCAGGCTCGACTCGGGCCTGCAGCTCGACATGCTGGTCGAGAAATGTGTCATTGTTGAATTAAAATCGGTGGAGCGGATGAGCCTGCTCTACGAAAAGCAGGTCACCACCTATCTGCGCTTGAGTCATTTGCGATTAGGATTTTTGATCAACTTCAACGTGCCGTATTTGAAGGATGGAATTAAGCGAGTGGTAGTCTAACCTCCCGTCATTGCGAGGAGGGTGCACTTCCCGACGAAGCAATCCCCTCGTTTCAGATGTACTCTACGGCCAGGAGATTGCTCACCTAAAGGTACGCTTCGCGGTCGTCGCTCACTCCGTTCGCTCCTCGCAATGACATACCTTAAACAATGTCCAACTTCTCCTTTATCCAGGTCACCGACCACCACCTGCTCGAATCCGAGGACCAGCTTCGTGAAGGCTTCTCGCCCGGTCACGCGCTGCGGAAGGTGATGAAGCACATTGCCGAAAACGTCGCCGACAAGGCCGATTTCATCATCTCCACCGGCGACCTGGTGGAGCCGGAGAACGATGCCACCTACCAGTGCGCCGTGCGGCTGCTCGGAATCCAGGGACGTGCGGCGCTGCCCGGCCCGCAGAAGGTCAATGTGGAAGGGCTGGTCGACTACCCAATGTACTTCCTTCCGGGTAACCACGACGACCGCCGGCTGATGACGCAATATCTCTTCCCCGACTCCGAAGCGCCGGCGTTATACAACCTGACTTTCGTCCACAAGGGCGTGCAGTTCATCTTCATGGACTGGGGTCCCGACACAAAGGCATGCTTCTTCCCCGAGACGCGTGACTTCCTGGCGGAGGCGCTCCAATCCAGCTTGCCGTCCGTGATCGTCTGCCACCAGCAGGTCAAGAAAATCGGCGTTCGCTGGCTGGATGCGTTCCTGGCTGACGACATCGCCGGCTTCTGGGAGATCGTCGCCCATCCGAAGACGAAAGAGAAGGTGCTGGCGGTCCTGTGCGGGCATACCCACATCACCTACGAAGAGGAATACCGAGGCATCCCGATCCTGGGCCTGCGCTCCACAGCCTTCCCCTTCGCCCGGACCGATGAAGTGCAGGTGATCCTGGCCCCACCGCATTATCGTTATATTCGTATCCAGGATAACATTCTTACTTCACGTATATATAAAGTCTCAATCTAGGATGGAAGATTTTTGATTTGTGATGGTAGATTTTAGATTATTTGACGGTTGTGGAGTGTTTCGGTGAATGAGAACGAGTTGAAGAAGCGGACAAAGCAGTTTGGGCTGCGCGTGATCCGGCTGGTCGAGTCTCTGCCCAGTGGGCAGACATCCCAGACAATCGGCAACCAGCTTCTCCGCTCGGGCATGTCTGTTGGAGCAAATTACCGGGCTGCCTGCCGCGGCAGGTCAAAGGCTGACTTCATCGCCAAGGCAGCCATCTCCCCGGAAGAAGCCGATGAATGTTTATACTGGATGGAACTGCTGCAGGAAGCGGGTATTGTCCCGGCTGATAAGCTGAAAGACCTGATGAAAGAAGCAGATGAGCTCGTCGCCATCTTCACCGCCTCCATCAAAACCGCCAAAGCCCACCTCAATCAAAAATCATCAATCTAAATTCTAAAATCTAAATTCTAAAATCGACAATCCGGAACGGAGTGACGCTATGCAAATCGAGCGAACAAAAATAGGCTACCTGGTCGGTGGTGGGTTGAAGGAGAATTTCCGCGTCCGCCTCACGGTCTCGCCGCAGGAGATCCAGGAGGGCGCGTTCGTGGTTATCCAGTCCGGCGACTGGAACTACTACGGCATCGTCACCGATATCCAGCTCGGCGCCACCGACCAGCGTTTTGCCGACGAGCAGAGCGGGGTTCGCTACCCGCCGAACATCGCCAGGGCCCTCTACGGCCAGACGCTGTATGCCAACCTGGAAGTGCTGCCCAACCTGATGCTCGAGATCGGCCCCGAGCCCGGCTCCCCCGATTACCAGGACTGGCAGGGCATGATCAACGCCGGGCTGAAGGAAGCGCCGCGCATCCTGCCGGTCAAGAATGTGCCGCCGCACCATGCCCAGGTCTACCTGGCTGACCAGGGGGATATCGCCGAGATCTTCGGTGACCCTGCCAAGGGCAGCAACTTCACCATCGGCTATACCCGCGAGCAGAACCACCCCGTCTGCATCGACCTGGACAAGTTCGTCCAGCGCTCCTCGGGCGTGTTCGGCGCGACCGGCACCGGCAAGTCCTTCCTGACCCGCCTGGTGCTGGCCGGGCTGATCAACTACAACAAGGCCTCCGTCCTCGTGCTCGACATGCACAACGAGTACGGCTTCGACGATGTGGCCTCCGACACAAAATATGCCGTGACCGGCCTGAAGAGCAAGTTCAAGTCGAAGGTGCGGGTGGTCGGCCTGGGGTCCGGCTCGACGATCCGGGGCCAGGTCCCCGATTTCAACATGGAGATCGCCGCCAACGACATCTCCACATCCGACATCGAGACCCTGACCCAGGAGCTCAACCTCAAAGAGACCACGCCCACTACCCTGAATGCGCTATATGCCTCGTTCCGGGACCATTGGTTCACGGCTTTTAAGTCGATGAACCGCGAGGAACAGGAAGTGGAGGATGACAAGGGCAAGATCAAGAAGGTTCCCCATCCCGACAGCGTGGCCTACTGGGCGAACAACAACGGTGTCAACGTCACCGCTGCCGAGGCCCTGCACGACAAGATGCGCCGCCTGTTCAACAAACCCTACATCGCCGACAAGCCTGCCGCCGACAGCGTGCGCGAAATCATCCAGTCGCTCGAGAACGGACAGCATGTGATCCTCTCGTTCGGCGGCTACGAGAGCGACCTCGACTACCTGCTCGTCTCCAACCTGCTGACCCGCAAGATCCGCTCCGCCTGGGAGCATAAGACCAACCAGTTCCGCACCCATGGCATGGACGAGCCCCGCCCGCTGGTCATCGTGGTCGAGGAAGCGCATAAGCTGCTCAACCGCGAGATGGCTTCCCAGACCGCCTTTGCCACCATCGCCCGTGAGCTGCGCAAGTACTATGTCACCCTGGTGATCGTCGACCAGCGCCCGTCGCAGATCTACGATGAGGTCATGTCCCAGCTCGGGACGCGCATCTCCGGCTGGCTGGGCGACGAGGACGATATCCACGCCGTGCTCTCGGGCCTCTCCGGACGGGACGCCCTGCGCGGCATGCTGGCCCGCCTCCAGCCCAAGGAGGAAGTCCTGCTGCTCGGCTGGGGTGTGCCCATGCCTCTGCCCGTCCGCTCAAGGAGATACGACGATACCTTCTGGAAGGAGCTGCTCTCCGGAAGCTCCGGCAGCCAGAAGCGAACCAAGGAACAAAACCTGAAAGAGCTGGGCTTTTAATTGTATGGACGGGCGGCCACCCGTCCCAACAGCCTGGCCGAAAGGACGAGTCCATGAATACTTATATCTTTTTAACCGGCGACGAATATACTTTCCAGCCTGAGACCGAAGCCGAGCCCGTCACCATCGAAAACCTCCAGATGCTCGGCACCGCCAAAGGCAGCGACGCCATGACCGCCTACCGCAGCCTGCTCGCCGACAACCCGCACCTGCAGGAAAAACACTTCGAAAAGATCTTCTGCTACCAGGTCGATGAGACGATGAAGAAGGAAAAGAAAATACTCAACTAAAATGACTCAGGAAGATGATTTCATTTAATTCCCGTATGGGCGGACAATTGTCCGCCCATTTTGAAACCAAAACGTATATTAATCCGCAGGCGGTATAATTTGGTAAGGCCGTACATATGGAAAATCCAGAATTTGAATGGGATGAGAAAAAGGCAAGAAGCAATCTAAAAAAGCATGACGTAAGCTTTGAAGAAGGAACAACCATCTTCAATGACCCTCTGATTGCTACAATACCGGATCCTGACCATTCAAACGATGAAGATAGATACATTTCCATAGGAATTTCCGTGCAAGGCCGATTACTGGTTGTCGTTCATACAGAACGTGAAGAGATAATTCGCTTGGTCAGCTGCCGAAAAGCAACAAGCGCCGAAAGAAAATATTATGAAGCAAACTAAAAACAAGAAGAATGACGAAATCCGCCCGGAATATGATTTCAGCAAAGCCGAGCGCGGCAAGTTTTACCGGCCCCTGGAGAAGGGCTACAGCGTGCATGTACACCAGGACGATGAGACGACAGTGGTCAATCATTACACCCTGGCAGAAGGCACGGTCCTTTTAGCGCCGGATGTACGAGAGTATTTTTCGGACTCGGAGACTGTAAACGAAGCACTGCGCTCGTTGATCCACTTGATGGAGAAAGTACCCGCCCGGAAATATGGCAGGCAGAGTCCAGGGTCTCGGCAGGTGGCAGAGAAAAAGAAATAAAAGGACGTTTTTTACTTTCCAGACAGGGCATTCCATGAAAAAGCGAATCCCTCCATTCGAAAATGAGAACAAGGAACAGGAATTTTGGGTGAGCATGACTCTTCCGAATACCTGCACTGGAAAAGTGCCAAACGGGTACTCTTTCCACACTTAAAGCCCACTATAAAAACAATCTCTTTACGCCTGCCCGAATCACTTCTGGATGCCCTGCGCCTACTGGCAAATGAACGCGATGTACCCTATCAATCCCTGATTAAGATGATCCTCCAGGAACGGATCGAGCAGGATTTCAAATCACGACAGCTACCGCCCGGAAACTAGACGCGATCACCGCCTACCGCAGCCTGCTCGCCGACAACCCGCACCTGCAGGAAAAACACTTCGAAAAGATCTTCTGCTACCAGATCGATGAGACGATGAGGAAGAGAGTTAGCTGATGATCTAAATAAGAGAAATGAGGTGCACACCGCCCCTGAGAGAAGCAAGGTCCGCTCTTGGGGGTGTTGTTTGTTCTTTTTTGCGTAAGGGAAATCAGCACATGCTATAATTTAAACCATGGAAAGCAATAAATTCCGTATTCCCCGCAAGAAAATCGCCGAGTTTTGCAAGCGCTGGAGCATCAACGAGTTTGCCCTGTTTGGCTCGGCCCTGCGCGAGGATTTCAGCCCCGACAGCGACGTGGATGTGCTGGTGAGCATCGATCCCAAAGCACATATCGGGCTGTTTGAGCTTGCCGAAATGGTTATTGAGCTGGAAGAGCTGTTCAAACGCCCGGTTGATCTTGTGGAAAAGGAAGGACTGCGCAACCCATACCGCAGGAGTGAGATTCTCAACACCGCACAGGTGATCTATGCCGCTTGATAAGCGCGAGTTATCTTATTTGTGGGATATGCAGAATGCCGCCAGAGAGATCAATGAGTTTATGCGCGGTGTCAAGTTTTCGAAATTTGAGAAAGACAAAGTTTTACGATATGCAGCAGAGCGCTTACTCTTGATCATCGGCGAAGCCGCAAATCATGTCTCTCCACAGTTACGTAACAAGCATCCCAAAATTCCCTGGGCAGTTTTTATTCGCTTTCGTAACATCCTCGCTCATGAGTATGGGTAAAGTCTGCTGACACGAGTGTGGCTCGCAACCACAGAAAGCGTCCCTGAGCTATTGAATATTTTGGATGATTTTTTAGCGCAAGAGTCATCAGAATAAATGCTGAGCTAGACAGCATAGATTCCCAACCCGACACCGCCCTTGAGAGAAGCAAAATCTGCTCCCGTGGGCGGTTTCGTTTTTGGCGTGTCCACCCAGCGACCAACCTCTTGAATCAAGGCAATATCTCCTGCTATAATCCCTACTGGAAGCTATTTGAATGCGGGATGAATACAGGATCAATGTAGAATCAAGCAATATCCGGCAGGAAGGAGAGGTATCCATGGTCAAGCTACTGCTGCACCCACCGGTGAAAGGCATGAGCGGCAAGATGGGGAAATATACATACCGCATGATGCACGGCAAACCGACCCTGATGAAGACCCCCGACATGTCCAATGTCGAATGGAGCCAGGCGCAGAACCAACAGCGCCAGCGTTTTCGCAAGGCGATCCGCTATGCCAAACAGGCCACGGCGGACCCACAGGCGCGTGCTCATTATGAGAAACTCGCCAAAAAGACAGGCCGCATCCCCTTCCGCCTGGCGGTCTCCGACTACTTCAAAGGCATCAACCTGCTGAAGCATCAGCCCTAACCCCCCCTACCCCCTCTCCCCCATTCCCTACCCCCTACTAAGATCCGTGGATGGCTGCTTCCTCACGGTTGCCTTCTAGCTGTAACCTTGTGCTGCTAATCCCCCGACAACAAAAGAGGTGAATCCTATTATAATGTTCCAACGATTACGGGAGATACAACTGAATACATCGAGAGTGTATAACTGTCTTTTGGAAGGGATGGTGGCGCATGAAAATTAACGGTAAGCCGAAGAC
>DASUOS010000093.1:0-7965 GCA_036276515.1 Anaerolineales bacterium
AACCATCGAAGATTTGAAAGCAGCACCTGGGATCCTGAAAACGTTGTATATGCTGCCTGTCTATCGCGAGCATCTGCGAAACTGTGGAAATGAGCAAATGGTGATGATCGGTTATTCCGACAGCAACAAGGATGGCGGCTACGTAACCGCCAATTGGTCCCTCTACCAGGCGCAGGAGAAGATCACCAGTGTCTCGCAGGATCACAGCGTCACACTGACCATCTTCCACGGCCGGGGCGGGACGATCGCCCGCGGCGGCGGTCCTGCCAACCGTGCCATCCGCGCCCAGCCGCCCGGCAGTATCAACGGCCGCTTCCGCCTCACCGAACAGGGCGAGACGATCGCCGGTCGTTACTCGAACCCCGAGCTGGCGCACCGGCACCTGGAGCAGCTTGTCCATGCAGTGTTGATGGCCTCCTCGCCGCAGGCCGCCAAGGAGATCCCGGCCTCATGGCGCGCGACCATGGACGCCATGTCCGGGACGGGGTTCCAGATGTACCGCGAGCTGGTCTACGAAACGCCGGGCTTCATCGATTTCTGGCAGGCCGCCACACCTCTCGACGAGATCAAGCGCCTGCATATCGGTTCCCGGCCGGCGGCGCGCGGCAGGAGCAGCGCGGTCAACAAGATCCGGGCCATCCCCTGGGTCTTCTCCTGGATGCAGAGCCGCTTTAACCTGCCGGGCTGGTTCGGGTTCGGCTCGTCCCTGCTGGCGATCGAAGACCAGACCCTGCTGCGGGAGATGTACCAGGGCTGGCTGCTGTTCAAGACCATGATCGACAATACCGAGATGTCGCTGATCAAGGCCGATATGGACATCGCTTCGCTATATGTCGATCTCGTTCCCGATAAAGACATGGGCCGCCATTTCTTTGGATTGATCCTCGACGAATATTCGCGCACGCATGATGCTGTTCTCTCGATCAGCGGGCATGGCCAGCTGCTGGAGGCAGAGCCGGTCACACAGAACGCGGTATTGGTCCGCAACCCCTACGTGGATCCCTTGAACTACGTCCAGGTGGAGATGCTCCGGCGGCTGCGAGCCCTGCCCGATGCCGAAAGCGACGAGGCACAGTCTCTGCGAGAAGTGATTACGATTACGATCAATGGCATCGCCGCCGGCCTGAGAAATACGGGCTAATATAGGTCAGGCCTTTGGCCTGACCATCTTTGCTGGTAGGTTCAATTTGATGCAGGAGCGGGAAGGGTATGTACACACAACAGTTTTTCGTCGATGGGCTGGCATGCGTCTCGTACCTGGTGGGATGCGATTCGCAGGGTGTGGCCGCGGTGATCGACCCCGACCGCGAGGTCCAGAAGTACCTGGATGCCGCCCGGGCCCGCGGGCTGACGATCACCCACATCATCGAAACCCATCTGCACGCCGACCATGTCTCGGGGAACTCCGACCTGGCGGAACGTACCGGAGCGGAAATCTACATCCACGAAGCCGGCCGGGCTGAATTCCCGCACAAGCCGCTTCGGGAGGGTGATGTGCTGGAGCTGGGCAACGTCCGTCTGCGGGTGCTGCATACACCGGGCCACACGCCCGAAAGTGTGACACTGCTGGTCTCCGATACCACCCGCGGGCCCGAGCCCTGGCTGGCCCTGACCGGCGACACGCTGTTCGTCGGCGATATCGGCCGGCCGGACCTGGCAGGGGCCGAAGCGGCGCGCGGCCTGGCCGAAAATTTGTATGACAGCCTGTTCACCCGCCTGCTGCCCCTGGACGGCGCCCTGATGATCTATCCCGGGCACGGCGCCGGGTCGCTGTGTGGAAAGGCCATCGGCGCGATGCGCTCCTCCACCCTGGGTTATGAACGGAAATACAATCCTGCACTCTCTCCACGTGAAAAAGACGACTTTATCGAATACGCCGTCACCGACCTGCCCGAGCAGCCCGGCAACCACCGGCGCATCAAATCCCTGAACCGGGCAGGCCCCCGGCCGCTGGGCGAAGTACAGTCCAGACCGCTGACCATCGAGCAGGCGATCCCTCATTTGCAGCAGGGAGCGGTCATCCTGGATACCCGGCCGAAGCCGGCCTTCGTGTCTGCCCATGTGCCCGGGTCCATCCATCTGGAAGCCGATACCCAGCTGAGCAGCCGGATCGGTTTTATCTTCTCATCTGATGTTCCTATTCTGCTCGTGCTCGAGGATCCCGCCCGGTATACCCAGGTCGTCTACGACCTGGCACGCGTTGGTTTTGACGGTGTGATCGGCCACCTCTCTGAAGACCTGGAGGTCTGGCAGGCGATGGGCCTGCCGCTTGCAGCGGGCGATATCCAGGATATCGGACCCGCTGAGCTGCAGCAGCTCCTCCAGTCAGGAGGGGAGCCGCCTCTGGTTCTGGATGTACGCGAGCCCTGGGAATACCAGCGCGGGCACGTCCCGGGCGCGGTCTTGATCCCGCTTGGGGAGCTTTCGTCCCGCCTGGAGGAGCTCGACCCGGAGCGGTCCACGGCAGTCATCTGTGCGACAGGCAACCGCAGCCAGTCTGCTGCCGCGCTGCTGGGACAGAGGAGCTTTAAAAAGATCTATAACGTTCTAGGGGGCACCAAGGCCTGGAAACAGCAGGGTTTTGAAATAAGCTCCGGATCGTAGATATCGATACCTCCCTGCACTTGAAAACGCTTCCACATCCGTTGGGAGCGTTTTTTTATTTCCCCTCCTGTAGAGGATTGTGCAGGTTTTTGTACTATTTCCTGTACAGGTTTCACGGCCTCATTTTGGAACATAACTCCCCATAACTACGTTAGTCCATGACTCAGAAAAGGAGGCCCCTATGTATAAATCGACAGCGTTTTTAACTCTGCTCATGCTTTTGCTGATTTCTTCCTGTGCGCCGGTGGCTGCCACGCCAGTACCCACATCTGCACCGACCTCTGTGTCCACGCAGCAGCCATCCATCCCCGTGACCGGAGTGGCGGTTGTACAGAGCATGGAGATCCAGATCCTGGAAGGCCAGCCATTGCAGGTCAATGCAATCCTGCGCGGACAGCTGCCGGATGCAGGCTGCACCACGATTTCTTCCGTAGAACAGGTACGGGAGGGGAATACGTTCCGCCTGGCGGTCACCACGCAGACTGACCCGGCAGTGGCGTGTGCCCAGGCTTTGACGCCCTTCGAGCATACCGTTTCCCTGGATGCGGCCGGTCTGGTGCCGGGCAAGTATCTGGTTCACGCCAATGGTGTTGAAGTCTCCTTCGATCTCCCGGCCCGCGATCTTTCCCAGTTCAGGCAGATGCTGGTCGATGCACTCAATGCCCGCGACTACAGCTCGCTTAAATCCTATATGAACGACAGCTTTCTGATCGGGTACTGGGAGTCGGAGGGAACGACAAACTCGCCTGACCAGGCCGTGGAACAACTCCAGCGCAGCCTGCTCAACCCGACCTCTCCGATCACGTCTGACCCTGCCCGGAATCTGGTGGATCTGCTGGGCACAGACCCGGCGCTGATCCTCGGGCCGAACGTCAACGAGGCCAGCCCACTGTTCACCTCTGGCTGGGGCACGGATGGCCGGGATGAAGTGATCCTGTTCTCGGCCCGCCTTCCCAACGGGAACCTGTACTGGCATGGCCTGCTGTTTGCGAGGGGTGGTTTTGCCCGGCCGGCGCCAGCCCCCACGCAGCCTGTAGACCTGAACGCCTATCCGACCCAGGTCGGCTATGTCATGGCTCTGCAGGATGTCAACATCCGCAGCGGCCCCGGAACCCAATTCAGGATCCTCAGTTTTATCGCCGAGGGACAGACGGCAAAGGTGACCGGGGTCAGCTCGAACGGGAATTGGTGGCGGGTGATCTGCCCGGACAGTAGTACAGGTAGCTGCTGGGTGTCTGCCCTGCGGACCCTGACCCGCCCAACGGACAGCCCTCTGCCTGACACGACCGCCTACCCTACCCAGGTCACGTATGTCATGGCCCAGAGGGACATCACGATCTACAGCGGACCCAGCACCCAGTTCAGCACGGTTGGTTTCATCGCCGGCGGGCAGACTGCCCAGGTGACCGGCGTCGATGCCAGCGGTATGTGGTGGCGGGTGATCTGCCCGGACAACAGCACGGGTAGCTGCTGGGTGTCCGCGGATCGCAGAGATACACGCCCGGCCGATCCGGTTGGAAAAGCCGATGTCCAAAGCGTGGAGATCCAGACCCTCGAGTCGTTCCCTGTGCAGGTGAATGCGATCGCACGCGGCCAGCTGCCCGATGCAGGCTGCACCACGATCGCCGGCGCCAGCCAGTCCCGGTCCGGGAATGTCTTCACCGTCGTGCTGACAACCCGAGTGGATCCAATCGCCCTGTGCTCCCAGGTGATCACGCCCTTTGAATATGTCATCCCTCTGGATGTCAGCAGCCTGCTGCCTGCCTTCTATATCGTCAATGTGAACGGCGTAGAGGCCACGTTCGAGCTGCCGAATACCCAGCCGCCCCAATAGTCATAAGAGGCCGTACCACGTACAACAGGTACGGCCAAACTTAAATGTGCAAAGGAGAAACTCTCATGGCTACTTTTCTCTTTCTGCGTTGGTTCGTTGCCGCCGCTCATTTACTTGGTCTGGGGCTTGGCCTGGGCGCCATCTGGTCACGGAGCCGGGCCCTGAAAGACCCATCCAATCCCGGAAGTATCCAGCGTGCGATCTTTGCAGATACGCTGTGGGGGATCGCCGCCCTGTTATGGATTTCGACCGGCCTGGCGCGTGCCTTTGCCGGGCTGGAGAAAGGCAGCGCCTACTATCTCTCGAGCAATGCGTTCTGGGTGAAGATGATCTTGCTTGGGCTGGTTCTTGCCCTGGAGATCTGGCCGATGATCACCCTGATCCGCTGGCGGATCCGGCTTGGCCGGGGCCAGGCGATCGATACCCGGAACGCCCGACGCTTTGCCCAGATCAGTGTAATCCAGGCTGCGCTGGTGGTAGCCATGGTCTTTGCTGCCACGGCCATGGCCCGAGGAATAGGAGTTTAGCCTGCCGGACCCTTTTACAGCCCTGCTCCAGGCTTGATTACTTGATGGTAGCAGCACATCTAAAAAAGGAAACACAACAAAAGGAGAATGCACGATGTCCACACTTACCGGAACGTTATCGAAGGAAAAAGGGGTTTCGGCCTTTATTCGGGACCATCCCCTGATCGCCTACTTTTTTCTGGCGTACGCAGGGATGTGGATCGTCATCTCGCCCCTGGTCATGGACAGCTTCGGCTGGATCGAGCTCTCGGATGGATTGAGCCTGCTCCTGTTTTTCCTGAGCTCTCTGTCTGGCCCGGCGCTGGCAGCGTTCTGGGTGACGGGCATCCTGGAGGGGAAGGCGGGGATGGCTCGCCTCCTGCGCCGCACGTTCCAGGCGCGCGCCGGACTGCAGTGGTATGCGGTGGCCTTGTTCATCTTTCTGGCCATCTGGCTTGCCGCCTACAGCTTCCTGTATGCTGGCGCCCCGATCCGAAACCTGATCGCCAACCCATCCCTGCTCCTGTCGGCCTTCCTGCCCAGCGTGATCATGGGCTTGATCATCCCCTCCATCGGAGAAGAGCCCGGCTGGCGCGGTTTTGCCCTGCCTCGCCTGCAGGCCGCCTATGGACCGGTCGTTGCCACGCTCATCCTGGGCACCCTGCACGGCGTCTGGCACCTGCCGGCCCTGTTCACGCCCCTGCTTGGACCGTTCACCCCTGAAGGTTTCATTGTGTTCGTGCTCACGGCAGCGGCCGGGACGTTCATCTACACCTGGCTGTTCAACAACACCCGCGGCAGTGTCTGGATGGCGATGGTCCTGCATGCTTCCAGCAACGCGGCCTCCCAGCTGGTCAGCTCCCTGATCCCGGAAGATGTGCCCCTGACCGGCTGGGTGAAAGTCCTCGAGTCAGGCTGGATCAATGTGATTATCTTTACCACCACAGCCGTCCTGCTTGTCCTGCAGACCCGCGGTACGCTGGGATATCGGCCAGTGCAAACCAGCTAAGTACAGGTCTTTCATGGTGTCTCCTCCGTGTCCAACCCTGGAAAGAGACACCATGAAAACAAATCACTCTTATCAAAGGGCCGGCATCAACAGTAGAAGATGCCCCGTAAACCCAAAGTTGTACGAAGGAAAATGCAATGAACGTCACCCGCAAAGTACCTCACATATTCATTCCCAGAATCACACTTCAAAGCAGTGGACTCGTCCTGTTCTTTGCATTTGGCCACACTGTTAGTGATGCGGTTACCAATATGCTCTCAGCACTCCTGCCGACAATCCAGAGTCGCTTTGGACTTTCAGAAACCGTACTGGCTCTGCTGGTTGCCACATTATCCTTGAGTGCTCTGGTTACTCAGCCGCTTTTCGGTGCGCTGGCAGATCGATTGGGAAATCGCCGTATTGCCGCGCTGGGTGTCATCTTCAACGCGGTTCTTTTCAGTCTGATCGGGATTGTTCCCAATATCTCTGTTTTGTTCGGACTCATTCTGGTAGGGGGACTCGGTTCCGCCGCCCTGCACCCCGCAATGGCTAGCATGGCACGCCGGGCGGGTGGCAGCAAGGGAGAGATCGCCGTCGGGTTGTTTAGCGCCGGCGGAACCCTTGGGATCGCCATCGGCCCCATACTGACCATGTCCCTGCTGGCAAATCTTGGGCTTTCATTTACTCCCTGGCTCATGATCCCCGGCATCCTCGTGGGAGCTCTCCTGCTGGTTTCGGCGCCGGGAGAGGCCCAACCCGCTCGTACACCCGCAGGGAAGATCTTCGACCTCGAGCTGATCACTGGACCCATAGGCCTGCTGGCGCTCACCGGTATCCTCAGCAATATAGCTTTTATCACCTTTACCAGCGCCATGCCCCTATGGCTCGTCCATGAACATGACCTGCCGCGAAATTCAACCCTGATCGGCTGGACGTTATCTGTTTTTTCGCTGGCAGCCGCCTTCGGCGGAATTGCCGGTGGGATGCTTAGCAACAAGGTGGGAGCAAAACGATTGATCGTTGGTTCCCTGCTGCTCGCTCTTCTGCCTCTCAATTCCGTCTTTTCGCTTCAACCTGGATCGGCCGCCTATTTCACTTTGGTCGCTATGGCAGGTATGCTGGTAAATGCCGGGATGCCGATCCTCATCGTCAGCGCGCAGGATCTCGCTCCGAAATCGGCCGCCACCGCCGCCGGGATGTTGATGGGTTTTTCCGCCGGAATGGCTGGTCTCGTATATATCGGGATTGGGTGGCTGCAGGAAAGTGTCGGACTGGAATCTGCCATGGCCATTGGATACCTCTCCCTTGTGGCCGGGGCGGCACTCGCAGCCGTCGCGATCAAACCTCATTCCCTTCCCGAGGAAAAACCCGTTGAAGGCTTATCCTGCCTGTGCTCGCCGTGCATGGACCAGAACGTTGGCGCGCTGCCGCAACGAATCGAGAATCGTTAGCACGATAATTTCAATGTAAAGGAGAATCAAATGTCCACTCTTTCCATCCCTGCCTCCCGTGAGAGCGGAGTGAGGGCATTCATCAAACGGTACCCGCTGCTCTCGATGTACCTGGTTATGTTCGCCCTGGCCTGGTCGGTCATGGTTCCCCAGGCGCTGTACACCCAGGGCATCCTGTCAGCGCCGCTTCCTGCCTTTCTCGAGATCCTGACGGGCTGGGCGCCGGGCATCGCCGCGATCGCTGTCTCGGCTGTCGTGGCCGGGCGCGCTGGCGTGCGTGACCTGCTGGGCCGCTTTCTGATCTGGAGGGTCGGTGTGCAGTGGTATCTCACCAGCCTGTTCCTGCTGGCCTTCCTCATCCTGGGCGGCATCGGGCTGCACATCGCCTCCGGGGGGGAAATGCCGTTTATCCCGGCTGCGGGCGCACCGGCCTGGGACATCGCGCTGACCTTTGTGCTCTTCGTCCTGCTGGGCTTCCTGATCAATTGGGAAGAAGTGGCCTGGCGCGGGTTTGCCCTGCCGCGCCTCCAGGTCCGCTATGGGGCGCTGCTGGCCGCGCTGCTCATCACGGTTCCGGAAGTG
>DASUOS010000094.1:0-19916 GCA_036276515.1 Anaerolineales bacterium
GGCGATAGTTTTCGCAGGTTCCGTTCGTTGTCCCGGTCCAGCTGCCAGTTGAGGGGATTGTTGCGAATATACCAGCGGATGTTGTTCAATTCACGGTCGTTGCGGACGATATGTTCGTAATAATTTCTCTGCCAGATACCCCTCATATTCAGTTCCCGCCCTGCCCGTGACGTAACTGAGGCCTTAAATCCTGCAATGAACGACCCCAAAGACCGCGGATCCCTCCGCAGGGATGCACGGTCGCGCAGCATCCCCGAACGGGGGCGTGCGTCCTGTTCTTGAACGTTGGGGCGCAGGGCCTGCGTCCTTTCCTTATTTGGGAAAACGCTACTTTCGGAGCCGACGCCATCACCTGGGCGGACACCGTCCTTTTCGGGGCGGACGCCATCCTTCTCCGGGCGGACACCGTCCGCCCCTACGATCCAACAAATGCCGTGGAGATGATTGGGCATGATTATAAATTCATCGTCGAAAATCCGGATTTCTTTTCGTATTTCGGCAGACCGCATCCACTCGGCACGAACAATCTCTCCTAACGGCGATAAATTCATTTCACCATTAATGACTTCCCCAAATATCTCATCCCGGTGATATGTGCATATCGTAACGAAATATGCCCCCGGCTGGGTGTAATCGTAACCCTTCAACCGGATGGACCGGCGGTGGTGAATGTCAGAGTTGTATTTCATATAATGTTAATGAATGTACGTTTCTCTAGGCCGCAATCAACAGGAAAACCATACCGACGAGAACAAAAGGATTTGTCACAATAATGAATACCTTCTTGATCTCAAACTGGGACAGCCAGCTCAAATATTTAACGACCAGCCAGACAACTAGTGCAATGACCGTGAACAGGATGATGGGTCCCGGAATCAAGAACAGGCCAAGGGTGAAATTCAAGCCGGCAATCCAATCTATTTTATTCACATCCCAGGAATATGGCTTTGCAGCTGGCTTACAAAGAGAGCAGATACCCTGTGTCTTATTAAACGTAAGCGGCCCGGAGGAAAAAACCAAAAAACTCCGGGCCGCCGGGTCCTGTGCTTGAAACACGGGACCAGGTCTCGTTGGCCTGCATAGTATAGCGGAATATTTGCAGAGGAGACTTTACAGTCCGTTTACGATCCTGCACGGCAGGTTCCAGGTGGCTCTGTGTCCAAGGGAGAAAAGATAGTACCTCTTCCCGCCAGTCAAATGCCAGCCGC
Source organism: Anaerolineales bacterium (assembly GCA_036276515.1). Classification (GTDB taxonomy): domain Bacteria; phylum Chloroflexota; class Anaerolineae; order Anaerolineales; family Villigracilaceae; genus Defluviilinea. Next base: position 1,209 of record DASUOS010000094.1, read on the forward strand.
CCTAGGGCCAGGAACCTCCTGAGCTATCCCAAAGTGGAATGATCAGGCAGCAGCAATTGAGGACCAGTCCAGCCGTGCTCCAGAAGAGCAGCCTGGCTGTTCTGCTTCTGGCGTTCCATGCATTTGTAATACGGTTGCGTATACCCGGGGTCTGGTTTGAATTCATTCTTCTTTTTCATCCTTACTGCGAGAGATACCCTGGAGCATACAGTGGACCTGCCAGGCTCACAATACGGAATCGCCCCCGGGGTAGATAGGGTGTTACTCCAGGATCTACCCGAACCTTACAGCCCTTTAAACCCTCTGCGGCCCGGGCGCTTCGGATATGTGGCCCAGACCGCAGAGTGACCAAAGTACGTTTTCATCCATTATTTTACATACAAGCACCGGAAATGGCTTTACAGCCGGCTTACAACCGGGAGCTTAAAGGCTACGGCCCAGACGCTTCCCCCCGCGTCCGGGCCGTCCTTGTTGAGCAGGCAATGCAGAGCCTAGGAAGCCCGCAGTCCGTCCGAGACGCTGAGCGGCGGCTCCTGGCCCTGGGTGATCGGGTCATCCGGGTGCTCTTCGTTCCAGAGCTGGACCAGCTCCTGGCTGGTCTTGCCGATGTTCTCGCGGTTGATGATCCTGCCGCTGAACATGCCGGGCATGTTCAGTCCGTTGGCGAACGCCGGATCGGGACGAAAGGAGATGGAGAAACTGCCCTCCAGGTCGATGCTCGGAGAGAACGTCCCCAGGCCTTCGACCTTGACGGCCCGCCCGGCGCGGCAGAATTCGATGATCTGGTCGCGCAGCTCCTTGATGGACTGGTCGAGGGTGCCCTCGACGATCCCGGTCGCACGTGAGGCGGCGCGGATGAGTTCAGGTTTCTGAACGGTGGTTCCCTGCTCGATGCGGGGACGGTAGGCATTGACTGCCTTGATGATTGGGGCCATGTCGGCCTCCTTTATAGAGATTTCGCCCTACCGTCACGGCGACAGGCCAGCGTGCACACTGTTGCCTCCGTTGGTCAGACGTTATCGGCATTATAGAAGAAGATTTTTAGTTTGTGTTTTGCGTTTATGTAAGAATCGCCGATTCGCTATAAGCCACACTTTTCAGATCTGCAAGAAATGTCTATTCCACTTCCCAAAAGGCTTATAGCGGATCATCGAATCGCTATAAGGGATCGAGGCAAATGCTTACTGCGATCGAGGCAAATGCTTATAGGAAACGGAGCAAAGGCTCATAGGGAATCGAGCAAAGGCTTATAGGATTATGGCTTTTCAAAGACGATTTGGGGTACCCAGGATGGAGGGATACGTTGTATCGTTGATCCTCCGCCGGGTCAAACAGAGCCCTGCACGGATACAGGAGACATCCGGTCCATACCTCGGCGGGGTCGAAGCCCACGTCGAGCAGCGCACCCATGCGAAGGCTCGAAGGAATCGCTTCTTCCAGCTATCGGAGGCCGCTATCTGACAATTTATGACATATGACGCCTGCCGTGATTACAAACATCCGTATCTGGCGGTGTAGATTTGGGGTCATGTAACGAGTCATTTCTGGGAATCAATCTCTCTGCTGAAAAGCATCAACAGGACGCAGGCAGCGGTTCGGGTAAATTCGCAGAAAGCGCCCGCCCAGCCATCCAGCAAGGCGTCATGAGCTCCGGGTGTACACGATTTCTTCACTGCCAAGGGATTCACAGCTTATGTCTATCGAAAAACCATCCTTAGCCTGGGATCGTCTTTTCCTGCTAACCTTTGTATCTGCTTATCTTTTCGTGTTCAACGAATGGCTGTTTGCCATCACAAAGCCATCCTTTATAAACGAACTGGGGTTCCCCCGCCAGCTTGAGATCTTATTGACCCTTGGTTCTCTCCTGGCAGCAGCAGGTTACCTGGGCCTGCTGCCTCTGGTGGTCCTGAGCCTCTTCCCTCCATTAAGAAACTATAAAGATCTCTTGATCCGGCTCGGCGGATTGCTCCCGGCAGGGATCTTCGCCACCCTGGTCCTCTTTCTGATCAACAATTTTACCTATACGGTCTTCAAATTCGGGATCGTCTCGAGCGAAGGCTGGACCCGGGGTCTGTACGGTCTGGGGTTCGTCCTGTTGATCGTGCTGTGTTCCTGGCGCGTACAAATCAACCTGGTACGTTTGAGCCAAAAAAAGAAGATCCTTGGAGCTGCGCCGAAGTGGATCCTTGGCCTGCAGGCAGCCATCCTGCTGCTTTCGCTGGCAGTCCTCGCACCTCCCGGCCGGACCCGGGCTTCCTCATTCAGCTTTGGCGGCCCGGCCGTCGATCTTCAGCGCCCTCATATCGTTTTGATCACCGGCGATGCCGTGGAGGCGGCTCACATGTCGCTCTATGGGTATGAGCGTGAGACGACTCCTCGTATCGAGGAGCTGGCTGCCTCCTCTCTGGTTGCAGAGAATGCCTTCGCTAATTCGGCAAAAACGTCGGGCTCGGTCATGTCAATCTACACGGGCAAATACCCTGCCAACAGCGGTGTGCTTTTTCCGCCAGACGTGCTGCACGGAGAGGCCGCCTACCAGCACCTGCCGGGACTCCTGCGCGCGCAGGGTTATAAAACCGTTCAGATCACCACGCCCTATTACCTGGATGCCAGGGATTTTAATCTCCTGGACGGATTCGACGAGGTAAAGACGAGCGGCGCCCTGCATAGCAAATACCTGAACACCTTGAGCAAAGCCCTGCCCAACGATAAGGCTCTATTCGTCGATTCGACCTTCAATCGGGTACTCGATCATATACGTCACATCTTTTATATCGAGAAGATGGCCAATCCCTATTTACTCGTAGCGGAAGGGGGTGAGCAGGTAAAGTCCCTGGAAGACATAGAACGGATGGAGTACCTGAAAGAGGAGATCCGCTCTGCCAGTGGACCCCTGTTTATCCATGTCCACCTGATGGTAACCCACGGACCCAAATATAAGCCGCCGGTGCAAGTCTATTCCGCGGGCCAGTCGATCATTTCGCAGGGCCTTTGGACCCCGGACTTATACGACGACACCATCCTGGATTTCGACAAGAGCATCGGCGAGCTTGTCGACACCCTCACGGCACTTGACATCCTGGACAATACCGTCATTATCTTAGGCAGCGATCATGGTCGGATCTGGAACCCGGTAAAACGGCTGCCGCTCCTGATTCGCTTCCCACACGGAGAATATGCCGGAAGGATCCAGGCCAATGTTCAAAACCTGGATATTGCCCCCACCCTGCTCGACTACATGGGGCTTGAGCCACCCGGCTGGATGCAGGGCAAATCACTGATCGCCGGTGCGCTTGAACAACGGCCGATCTTTACTCTTTCCAGAATCGACCCGGAAGACCTGCCTGTAGATGACGAGAAGCTCATCCTGTTAAATTCGGATAACCTGTATGCCAGCACCCTGGTCTACTGCCAACAATGGTACAAGATCGATTATTTCTACAGGGCGTGGGAGACCGGGAGCGTGGAAGGATCGACCACGGTCTGCCCATCCGGCACTGAGCTTACAGACGACCAGGCCTACCAGTTGATCGAAGTACATCTTGGCGAGAATGGCTACATTGTATCCCCAATGGATTAAGTGACGCTCCGGCTCTGTAAGGAAGAATAAATGGTTCTGCCCGCGCGGATGTGCGGGCGGAATTATTTACAGACAGCGTTGTGGCTGTGCATTATTCGATCCCAGCGAAAACCGCGCCGTTCCCGGGGATGGCTTCCTTCGTCATCCACTCGGGCAGGTCATCCCGGCCGTAGCGGGCCTCGAGCCATGGATCCCGGGCGGATCAAATTTCAAACAAACATGCGCATCGAAGGGTGCAGGTCACGCTTGTCGAAGACCTCGTGCCCGCAGGGTATCCCGCCTGCGCAGGGCAGTCCCGCTCCTGCGGGGTAACGTGACGATTTGATGGATGGTAAGATGATTTTTAACTCCAGTCACATCGAAGACGTGGCCTACGATATCTCTACGAGCCTGCCTTACAACATATCGGATATCTTCTTGCTGAAGTACTTTCCCCCGGCGTGCAGGGTACGGACGGCTTCGACGAGCTCCCTGCCGGCCGCATCCTTGAGCACGTAGCCCTGCGCGCCGGCATTCAGGGCCTGCTCGATGTGCTCGCGGGTATCGTAGATCGTCAGCATGACGACCCGGGTGGACGGGCAGCTTCTGCAGATCTCGCGGGTGGCCTGCAGGCCATCCATGCGCGGCATGGCAATATCCATCACGATCACATCCGGGCAATCCAGGCGAACCTGCTCCACGGCATCCTGCCCGTCGACGGCAGTGCCGATGATATCGATATCGCCCTGGGCGCTGAGCAGATAGTACAGGGCATCCCGGATGATGCCGTGGTCGTCGACAAGCAGGACCCGGATCACTTGCCCGCTCCTGTAACGGCTGCCTGCTGCATGACGGAGGGTGCCGGTATATGGACTTCGATCGTCGTTCCCCTGCCCGGCTCGGAGGCGACCTTCAATGTGCCGCCCACGGCCTCGGCCCGCTCACGCATGATCGTCAGTCCGTGGCTGCCTGTGTGGGCATCCGGCCGGGTAAGGTCCATGCCCACGCCGTTATCCTGGACGCTCAGGCTGACCGTGGATCCAAGCCAGGTCAGGTCGAGGCGGACCTCGCTGGCCTGGGCGTGTTTGACAATATTGAACAGGGCCTCCTGGGCGATGCGCAGCAGGGTGATCTCGATGCTGCTCTCCAGGCGCGGGACCGGCGTTGCAGAGGATTCGAAGACGACCGGGATGCCATACCGTGACGAGAAATCCTTAAGATGCGTCCCCAGTGCGGTGACCAGTCCATACTCGTCCAGCAGGGCCGGGCGCAGGTTCGACATCAGGTTGCGTACGGCGGGGATCGTTTCTTCGAGCAGGCTGATGGAATCCTCCAGGCGTTTGCCGACGCGCGCCAGAGTCTCCGCATCGAGCTGGTCGCGCAGGATGTTCAGGTTCAGGTTGACCGCCGTCATTCCCTGCCCGACCCGGTCATGCAGCTCACGGGCCAGCGCCCGCCGCTCCTGCTCCTGGACTTCGACCAGGCGCCTCGAAAGCACCCGCAGGCGGTCACGATTGAAGTTCAGCTCCTTTTCGACGCGTATGCGGCCGACGATCTCCTCCCGCAGCGATTGGATGGCCGACTGCAGCTCCGACGTGCGCTCCTGCACCAGGTTTTCCAGATGGAGATTCAGCTGCTGAAGGGCCGCCTCGGTCTGTTTGCTGTGTGTGATGTCGATCAGGACGGCGATCAGGGACTGCAGCGTGCCGTTCTCACCGCGGAGCGCCGAGGCGCTCTTATGGACCCAGATGACCGAGCCATCCCGGCGGATATAACGCTTCTCGATCTCATAAGCCGCGCCGCCAGCCATCAGCTGCTCGAGCTGCTTGCGGCTGCGCACAAGGTCTTCGGGGTGGGTCAGGGTGAGCATGCCCAGGCTCAGCAGCTCCTCGCGCGAGTAGCCGGTCATCTCGCAAAACCGGTCGTTGACCATGGTGAAGTGGCCCGACGGGTCGGCCTCGACAATGGCGCCGACCGACTGGTTGACGATGCCCCGGTAGCGCTCCTCCGACTCGGCGATGCGGGCCTGCACCTGGACCTGGGCCGAAACGTCCCGGAAATAACAGGCCACGCCATATTGCCCATCCGGCAGGTCGATGCGTTCCAGCCTCCATTCGTAGTATTCGGTAGCATTGCGATCGATGCGGTACTCAGACCGTACGGGACTCTCGACCGGCTCGCCGGTCTCGAGGGTATGGCGAAAGAGCTGCACAACTTCGTCGGCGTACTCCTTCTTCCACAGGCGGTGAATGACTTCATTGAAGTCCCGGCCGATCAGGTCGGGGATATCGCCAAAGACTGCCTTTGCAATGGGGTTGACCACCCGGATGCGCATGTCCGCATCCACCAGGTACACGCCGAGCGGCGCCTTATTGAGCAGGGTCTCGTACTGCCCTGAGCGATGGGGAAACGACTCTTCCGATCCGCTGTTGAGGCGGCCCGTCGCCGCGAGCCCCAGGACACGCGCCAGCAGATCTCGAGACCAGGTTTCCATGGGCCCCAGAGGCGTGTGCGACCAGTCGAAGTTCCGGATACGCTCGCTCATATCTCCACTGTGGGTGAGGACGAATTCGTTTCGCGCTTCAAATTGTTTGGGCTGTGTATGGGCGGGTGGAATCTCTGCATCGAGCTTGTGTTCTGTTTCCATAATCCTATATTCTTACCTTTAAAAAGAGATGTCTGGATCCACAAGACAATCCCCCTTGCAGTGGTACTCGCTTCAAAGTGCAATTATAACGTTCTTTTCACAATCGCAGAGGATATCGCCTGTTTTGCTGCCTCCAGCCCGTGCCAGAGAACGTTGAGCGCCTCGCCCGATTTAAACAGAATGCCCGTGAGCGAACCCACGGGCAGACATTCGTTCAGGCAGGCTTTGGATACCTTAACGAGCGGACCCCTATCTTGTTCCGTCGATTTTCCGATCTCCGGCTACTCGATCCCGTCGAAGATATGATCCAGAACGTCATCGCTGACGTCGAAGACCGCGCCGTTCTCAGGGATGGCTTCGCGGGTCATCCACTCGGGCAGGCGGTCGTCTTCCCTGGTAAAGCCGGCCCGGCGGTTGAACTCGCGCTCCATTTTGATGGTTTCTTTGCCGAGCGCCTGCAGGACGTTCTCGGGCAGGTCGTCCCAGCCGTAGCGGGCTTTGAGCAGGCGCCGGATGACGCCATCGGGGGTGGCTACGTAGCCGAAGCCGGCGAAGATGCAGGCGCCAAGGGTATCGTAGCCGGCCATGTTCAGCTGCGCGTTCAGCGACGGATCCTTCTGAACGGTGGGGTCCAGGTGATTGATCTTGGCCCGGATCGTCAGGCCGGCGGTGTGGTCGGCTCCCTGCGGCGTGGTGGCGTAGGTCACACCGGTGCCTTTGATCGAGCGCGGCTCATAGCCAGACATGGCCTGTCCTTTGACGGCAGGCACGCGCTCGATATTGTAGGCCTTGCCCACACTGACCGCGCCGTCGCCGAGAACCTTTCCCAGCCCGGTTCCGCGGCGGATCTCGTCGATCAGCTTCAGCGCATCTCCCTCATTCCCCCAGCGCATCAGGCCGGCCTCGGCTGCCACGCCGAGGGCTGCGCCAATCTCAATGGAGTCCAGGCCGAGGTCATTCACCTGCCAGTTCATCCGCCCGATCGAATCGAGCGAGCCGATCTCCAGGTTGACACCCATCAGCCCGATCGTTTCATATTCCAGGGGCGAGACGATGATCTGGCCGTCCTCGCCGCCGAAGATGTTCGAGCACTTGATCGTACAGCCGGCCATACAGGCATGGGATGGGTCGGAGGGCTTGCCGCGCTTCAGCGTAAATTCGCGCAGCGCGTCGCCATCCACCTGGTCGATCTGTTCAAAGGTGCCGCGCGAGAAATTGCGGGCCGTCAGGGCGGCGAACGTCTGGCACATGGCGGCAATGGCGGCGGTGCTGTAATCCCGGTAGGTCTGGGACTGCGGGTGCTCCAGCACAGCCTTGGTGTAATCCTTCTGGGCAACCTTGAACGCTTCTGGATCAGCGATGGGCGGCTTGCGGCCGCCGCTGTGATCGAAGACGATGGCCTTCAGTCCCTTCGAGCCCATGACTGCGCCCAGCCCGCCGCGGGCCGCAATACGGGAGGGGACCCGGTCCTTGTCCAGGTTCTGGATGCCGGCGGCTTTCATGCGCATCTCCCCGCCCGGACCGATCATGGCGATGGCCACCTTGTCGCCGTATCGTTCGAGCAGCTTGGGCGCCGTCTCATATACGCCAAGGCCGGCCAGCCCGCCGGCTTTTTCCCAGTGTGCCCCGTCGAGCGAGAGATGCAGCACCCAGAAGCCTTCCTCCTGCGGCATGTCTTCGACGATCAGGGCATGGATTCCCATGTGGGTCATGTGCAGGCCGGTGCGCCCGCCGGCGTTGGCTTCCTTGATGCCGCCGGTCAGCGGGGACTTGCCGCCGACCGAGATGCGGTCGGTGGAGGAGAGCATGTGTCCCACCAGCAGGCCCGGGGCAAAGATGAGCTTGTTACCCGGGCCAAGCGGGTCACAGGTTGCATCCACTTCGTCGAGCAGGATGCGCGCAAGGAGGCCGCGGCCGCCCAGGCGCTTCCATGTCTCAGGGACCGGCTCGTGTTTGAGGGTCTGCTCACGCACATTGACGCGCCAGACCTGAGATGTCAGATCGGTCATTCGTTTGCTCCTGTTGGGACGGGCAGCTGCCCGTCCTTACGGAAAGAGAGATTGCACGGCTTCGCGGAAGACCTTCGTATGGGTATCCACATCCTCCCGGGTGATGCCGGGCGAGATCAAGGCCATATTATGGAAGGGGGTCATCAGGATGCCGCGGTTGAGAGTGAAGAGATGCATGTAGCGGTCGAGCTCGTGGTCGATGGCGGCAAAGGCTTCGCCTCCGTTGCGCGGCGGCGCCGGACGGAACCAGTACTCCGAGCGATTGCCGAGGCGCTTGACGATCCAGGGCAGGTCGTATTCCCGGATCACCGCTTCGACGCCCTCGGTAAAGCATTCCTGCAGGGTGATGGCTTTGGTATAGAACTCACCGGTCAGCACGTTCTCCAGGGTGGCTTTCATGGCCGCTATGGACAGCGCGTTGCCGGCCAGCGTCCCGCCAATGCCGCCGACATCTGCGTCGTCCACGTCGAGACGCCCGGCGAAGGCCTGGGCTACTTCCTCGCTGAAGCCATAGACCGCGGCCGGGACGCCTCCTGCCAGCGGCTTGCCGACGGTCAGGAAATCGGGCTGCAAGCCGTGGGCGGCCGTGTACCCGCCGGGACCGGTGCAGATGGTGTGGGTCTCGTCGATGATCAGGTAGGTGCCGTATTTGCGGGTCAGCTCACGCAGGATGTCATGATAGCCGGGCTCGGGATGAATGATGCCGATATTGGTCATGACCGGCTCGGCCAGCACGACTGCCACATCCCGCGCCGACAAGGCAGTCTCCAGCGCGACGACATCGTTGAATTCGATCACCTTACTCGTCAGCCGCGGGTCGACCTGCGGCCCCATGTTGTTGGGCCGTGAGACCGGCGTGCCTTCTTCATCGAGTACGATGAAGGTCTCGTCCACTGAGCCGTGGTAGCAGTAATTGAAGACCAGCACTTTCGGTCGCTGCGTGATCATGCGCGCCATGCGCAGGGCAAAGCGGTTGGCATCGGTGGCCGTCAGGGCGAACTGCCAGTAGGGCAGGCCAAAGCGGCGCTGCAGCTCTTCGCCGACCCAGATCGCCTCCTCATAAGGCAGCATCAGGGTGATGCCTTTTTGCGCTTGATCGTAAAGAGCGTTTACGGTCGCATCCGGCGAGTGGCCGGTCATGGCGCCTGTATCACCCAGGCAGAGATCGATGTAGGTGTTGCCGTCCACATCGCTGAAGTGGGCGCCCTTCGCTTCCCTGACAAAGACCGGGAACGAGCCTGCCCAGCGCACCATCCACAGCATCGGCACCCCGCCGTGCAGGGATTTACGCGCCCGCTGGTAAAGCTCGTAGGATTTCGGATGGGTTTTGTGGAAGAGCTGTTCTTCCTGGTTGAGGAGCTCGGTGAGTCTGGAGCGGTCGAGGGATGGCATGGTGGTTACGGTTTAACGTTAGAACGTTCCAACGTTTAAACGTTGGAACGTTCAACTCAACAGCTGCTTGAGCGAGTCGCTGAAGATACCCAGCGCGGTGTTGACTTGTTCCGCGGTCACATTCAACGGCGGGATCCAGCGGATGGTGTTGTCGTAGGTACCGCAGGAAAGCAGCAGCAGGTCGCGCTCCTCGGCGGCGTGGATGATCTGCTTGACCAGCGGCTTGGCTTTATCGTGCCGCCCGTCGAGGACAAACTCGGTGCCGATCATCAGGCCCTTGCCGCGCACGTCGCCGATCTGCGGGTAGTCCTCCTGGAGCTTGCACAGGCCGGTCATCAGCTGGAGGCCGCGCTCGTTCGCGTTCTGGAGCATGTTCTCGTCACGCATCGCCCGGACCGTGGCTACACCCGCTGCGCAGGCTACCGCGTTGCCGCCGTAGGTCCCGCCGATCGAGCCGACATCCAGCCTGAGCATGATGTCATTGCGGGTGAACACACCCGAGAGCGGCATGCCGGAGGCCAGTCCCTTGGCGGAGGTGATGATATCGGGCACCACGCCGAAGTGCTCGAGGGCAAACCACGTGCCGGTCCGCCCGAACCCCGATTGCACTTCGTCGAAGATCAACAGGATGCCGTGTCTGTCGCAGATCTCGCGCAGTCCCTTCATGAAGGAAACCGGCGGGACCACGTAACCGCCTTCACCCAGCACCGGCTCGATCAGGATGGCAGCCGTCTCCTTGGGCGCAGTCTGCGAGGCGAGCAGGTAGTCCAGCTGCTCGAGCGCGTACTCGGAGGCTTCGGCTTCGCTCATCTTCAAGCGGAAGGCATACGGGAATGGGGCAACAAAAACACCGGACGGCAGCGGGCCGAAACCGGTGCGATAGACGGTCTTGGAAGTGGTCAGCACCATCGTGCCTGCACTCCGCCCGTGGAACGAGCCGCTGAACACGATCACATTCTGGCGGCCGGTCGCCACTTTGGCGATCTTGATCGCATTCTCCAGGGCTTCCGCACCGGAATTCGCAAAGAAGAACGAGTCAATCGGGGCCGGGACGATCTGGCGCAGCTCTTCGATCAATTGCAGCATCGGCCTGTGGATGACGATGTTGGCCTGGGCATGCAGGAACAGCCCGGCCTGCTCGCGGATGGCTTCCACGACTTTGGGATGGCAGTGACCTGTGTTGGTCACGCCGATGCCGCAGGTGAAGTCGAGCAGTTTGCGCCCATCGCTGGTGTAGATGTAGGAGCCCTCGGCGCGCTCGGCGACGAAGTTGTAGATGCGGCTCCAGGCAGGCGCCATGTGAGGAAAGTTTTCGGTGTAGAGCTGTTGTGTGGTCATGGGTCCTTCAAGAAAAGTTGCGGTGGTTGCGTAGGTCAGGGAGACCCTGTCCCTACGCAACCACCGATTTCGGTTGTTATGCAGGCAGGTACTCCGCCGCCCACTCGATATCGTGTTTCTTCAGGGTCTCGGGCGTGGGTACGCCATCGGAGGTCCAGCCGGCGATGGTGTAGTAGTGGTCGATCGCCGAATCGATCTCTTCATGCGTCAGGGCAATGCCTGCCGTCGGGCCGACGCCGCCCAGCTGCTTGAAGAATTTCTTGGGGAGCTTGTCGTCCTTGCGGGTGAGGCCTTCGCGGGCATTGAATGTGCGGAACAGGTTCAGCCGCCGCTCGCCCACCGACATCAATTCATCGACGGTGATATCCCATCCGGTCACCGCGCGGACCATCTCGACGGTCTCCGCCGGGCCATACAGCGTCCAGGCGGGACCGAAGACAAACTGGCACACTTCGAGCGAATCCAGCATGGAATAAAAGACCTCCGACAGGTAGGCAAAGCGGACCTTCTCAGGCGTGAGGCTCAGGGCGGGCTGGGGCTCACTCAGCCCGAGCAGCTTGAGGCGGTCGAGGTTGAGATCGGCCACACCTTCCTCGTAATACGGGTCGTGCTCCGAGGACTGGTGGTCCGCCCCGAACGGGTTGACGGCGTAGATCAGGCCGAGCGAGCGCTTGGCCTGCGGCATATGGGCCGGGGCTTCTGCTCCCTTGACGGTGATCAGGCATTCGTCCGCGCCGTTGCCCCAGATGCGGGCGGCGCGCTCGGAGCCCTGGCTCAACACTTCGCCGAGAGGGCCTTCACAGTTGACGATATCATAGAGGACCTTGAGCATGGTATCCGCATCCCCGTACTTCAATTCCAGGCCGCCGGTCTGCTCTTTGGTGATGATCCCTTTTTCGAAACATTCTATGGCGAACGCAATGGAGGCGCCGCAGGCGATGGTATCCACGGCATATTCGTTGCAAACCTGGTTGGCATGAGCAATGGCCTTCAAATCGTTGACACCGCAGTACGAGCCGAACGTGCCGATCGTCTCATATTCGGGGCCGCCGTAGCGGGGCTCGGCCTTGTAGGCGCCCTCCTGAACATCCACGACGCGCTTGCAGCGGACCACACAGGCATAGCAGGTGTCGCGCTTCTTCAGGATCGTCTCCACCATGCGGGCGCCGCTGATATCTTCACAGCTTTCGAACTGGCCTTCATTGTAGTTGCGGGTCGGCAGGGACCCGATCGTATTCTGGAACAGGACCACGGTCGCTGTGCCTTCCTCCGCCAGGCCGGGCATATCAGGATTATCCGGCAGGATCTTCGGCCCCATCTTGTGCAGGCTTGCCAGGGCCGCCGGGTCCGCCACCTGGACCTTCTGGGTGCCGCGCACGGCGACTGCCTTCAGATTCTTGGAAGCCATCACCAGCCCCATGCCGGTCCGGCCGTTGTGGCGGTTGGACATCGACACCAGGGAGGAGAACAGGACGCCTTTCTCGGCGGCCGGGCCGTGCTGCAGGATCTCTGCTTTCGGGTCGACTTCCACGTGCAGGATATCGTCCACTTCCCCCGTCTTTTTGCCTATCAAATGAGCGGCATCACGCAGCTCTGCTTTTCCATCGACGATCGCCAGATAGACCGGTTTCGGGGATTTGCCCTTGATCACAATGCCGTCGAAGCCGGCGAATTTGAGCTCGGCCGGGAAGAAGCCACCACTCTGCGAGTCGCCGATGCCGCCGCTGATCGGCGACTTGGCATTGGCATTCAGGCGGCTTTGCCCGGAGACCGGAGCTCCGGTCGTCACCCCGGCCATCAGGGTCAGCACATTCTCGGGCCCCAGCGGGTCGGCCCCCTTTGGCATATCGCGAAGGATATAGTGCATGCCCATCGCGCTCCCACCCAGATATTTGCGGTAGAAAGCCTCTTCCGGCTCTTCCACCGTCAGCTCACCATTTGTCAAATCAACGTGCAGGATCTTTCCGTGATAACCATATGGCATGACGTCCTCCTCCGTGCAGTTTTTCTCCATTATACAAGCGGGCAGTAGTAATCACAACCTGACCTTTCCGAAAAGGACAAACGGGACGCGTATTTTGTTCGACTACGCGTCCCGGTGTCTCGGACTATTCCGAACCGGCGCCGGCTTGACGCCCTGTACCGGTTCGCCCAGACCGGGTCAGTCGTCGGCGGCGACCGGCGGCATGACCCTCTTGGGGGTCTCGCTCAGATCGCCCCAGCCAAGCGGATTGCGCATGTCCACCAGCTGGCCGTTGATGTCGGTCAGCGGCTTGGGTGGATCGATCCTGTTGGTGAGCATGGAGACCACCAGGAAGACCACAATGGAAATGATGAAAGCCGGAGTGGACGCAATATAGACCGCATCCCAGGTGGCGCATTCCAGGTGGCGCATTCCACGTCGCCTTCGCAGAAGGGGAAGGTCTGCCGGTAGTAGAAGAAGGTCAGGGCGATCCAGGAGAGCGTGCCGGTCAGGAAGGAGGAGACTGCGCCGATATGATTGGCCCTGCGCCAGTACATGCCGATGATATATGGGGCGACCATCCCCACCAGGATGCAGGTGTTGGCCAGCACCGCCAGCTCATAGATCGTTTCCGCCACCATCGCGATATAGAGGCTCAGGATGCCGCTCACCAGCAGGCTGAGCCGCGTCAGCAGGAGCTGTGACTTGTCGGAGAGGTCGGGCTTGAACTGCTTGATGATGTTCTCGGTGAACATCGTCGCACCGGCCAGCATGGACGAATCGGATGTGCTCATCAGCGCCGATGCCAGAGCGGCCACAAACGCGGCGGTCAGCACGGGCGGCAGATACTTCATCGCCATCGAGATCAGGACGAACTGGGTTGAATCAGCCTCGATCTCCGGGCCAATGGCGGAATAGGCTGCCATGCCGATGAACGGTGAAAGCACGCCAAACGTGATGTAAAGGAACGCAGCGATATAGGTCGACTTGACCGCAACCTTTTCGTTCTTGGCCGCACAGGTGCGCTGCAGGTAATCCTGGGCGGGGATGGAACCCAGCCCGATCGCCATCCAGGCCGCGGCATAATAGAACCAGCCCAGAGTACCCTGGTAACCAAAATAGCCTTCTTCCGCGGTCGGCGTCATGGCAAACGGGTAATCCGTGTACTGCGCACCGGCCATGTTGAGGAATGCGTCGAGGCCGCCCACTGCCCACAGGATGCCGCTGAAGATGATCAACAGACCGATACAGGTCAGGAACATCTGCATGAAGTCAAGGGCGGTATCGGCCCACAGGCCGCCCATCAGGGTGTAGAGGGTCACAATGGCCGCGACCAGCACCATCCCCGCCTGGAGCGGCCAGCCGAGCAGCGCCTGGAGAATGGCGCCGCCTGCGACGATCTGCGCTGCCGTCCAGCCGAAATAGGAGATGATCTGGGCCACCGAGCCCATCACCGACATGGCGGTCCCGTAGCGGTGCTGGAAGAAATCCATGATGGTGACGTACTGGGCCCGCCGCGCCAGCCGGACGACCAGGAAGGCCGAGAGCACCAGGCACATCGTCGCGCCGAACGGGTCGAAGATCACACCCTGCAGGCCGTACTTGTAGGCTTCGGAGCTGGAACCCATCAGCGTCTCGGCGGCGAACCAGGTGGCCATGATCGAGGGTGCGGCCATCCAGATCGGCAGGCGGCGGCCTGCCAGCACATAGTCATTGGTGGTCTGGACCTTCTTCGATGCCCAGTAGCCAATGATGATCCTGACAATCAGGATTACAACAATGCCACCGATAATCAAGCCTGAAAATTGATAACCGTCCATTCTGCCTCCTTGAAAAAATTAGCGGACAATCATTCTTCTGATTGTCCGCTTTATCTCTTCTAAGCGACTGCCTCCCGGCTCATCTCCCGGATGCCGTATGGGAAGCCATATTCGGCCATCTTCTCCATGAATGGATCCGGCTCGAAGGCTTCAGGGCCAAGGACCCCCACTCCTTTCCACAGGCCATGCTGGAGCAGATCCATGGCAATGACTGCGTTGAATGCCGTCTGGGCAACAACCGCCTGGCAGGCCCATTTCTGCATGCACTCCTGGTTGTCGGCCAGCTGGTACAGATAGACTTCGCGCGGCTTGCCATCCTTCCGGCCCTTGACCCAGGTGCCGGCGCAGGTCTTGCCGTGCATCTTTTCGCCCAGGTGAGCCGGGTCCGGCAGGCAGGCAGCGACCACATCCCGCGGCGCGACCTGCACGCCTTTCACGTTGATCTTATCCTTGTTATCCAGGCCAAGCATGTGCAGAGTCTTCAGCACACTGATGAACTGGTCGCCAAGGCCATATTTAAATGTAGCGCGCCGGGTCTTCAGCCAGCGCGGGATCAACAGTACTTCCTCATGTTCCACATTGACCACTTCCACCGGGCCAATCTCGGGGAAATCGAACACCTCGGGCTCAGAGAAGGGCTCGGTTGTGAACCAGCCTTTGTCCTGCTCCCAGATGACCGGCGGGTTCAGGCACTCCTCGATCGTGGTCCAGATCGAAAAGTTCGGGGCGAATTCATAGCCGTCGATGGTGATGTTGGCGCCATCCCGGATGCCAATCTCATCGATCTCGTCGAAGAGATGATCCTGTGCATAGCGGGCGAACACGTCTGCCATGCCAGGCTCCACACCCATGCCCACCAGGGCCAGCAAGCCCCGGGTTTCCCAATCCCTGGCTTTCTCGAACTGGTAGTCCCCAAGTTTGATTCCCGGTTTGTGGAAGGGATCGTCCGGGTGCGGCTCGGACAGGGTCATTGCCATGTCCATGTAGTTCACCCCCACGCTGTAGGCGGCATCGAAGATCTGTTTATTGAAGATCGGGTCCACCGCGTTCATAATAAGATCGACATGGTATTTCCTCGCCAGCGCCTCGATGTTTTCCTGGCTGCTGGCATCGATAAATTCAACAGGAAAACGCGTCTCGTCCCCCAGCTTCTTCTGCACCTCCTTTGCCCGCTCGATGTTGTAGTCTGCCAGGACGATCTGCTCCACCCACTCTCTTGGCTTTGCAATCGCTGCAATCGCCTCGCCTACTCCTCCTACTCCCACAAGCAGTAGTTTCATAGATCCTTTCTCCATTTGTTTTATAACCCGCAGGGTGCGAGTTAGAGTAACAATTCTTGATCGATTCCCCGGGTACGGCTAAAAATAGACCTCCTTGACGATCTTCAGGTGCATGAAGGATTCCGATTCACGCACGCCGTCGATCGTGGAAAGTTTTTCGGTAATAAAACGCAGGAGATCCTCGTGATCACGGCAGACGATTTCGGCGAAGATGTCGAAGCGCCCGCTGCAAATGACCATGTAGATGACTTCATCGAGTCTCGATACTTTTTCGGCTACCCCCAGGAGCTTGCTGCCGTCGACCCGGATGCCGATCATGGCCATGGTTTTGTAGCCCATGCGGAGTGGATTTGTGATGGCAACCACTTTGAGAACCCCCTGCTCGACCAGACGGCTGTAGCGCTGGCGGATCATCCCCGGGGATACCCCCAGCCGCTCGGCAACCTGGGCGAAGGCAACCCGTCCGTCCTTTTGCAGTGCTTCGATGATCCTGACATCCGTTTCATCCAGGCCACCAAACTGTTGAATGCCAATCTTGTCTTCCATACATACATCTTATAATAATTCGTCACTAAATTCAAGCTTTGAATGCCGAATCGGCATTACTTATAACTAATCACATCCAAATCGTCATCAAAAGCCGCCTCACTATAAAAAATACTCCCGGCAGAAGCCGGGAGTATTCCTACTTTCTTTTTGTAGAGCGAATTAGCTGCTGCCTACGGAGGCCTTGAACTCGGTCCAGATGCGGTCATACAGCTCGAGCGCATCGCCGACATCCTCGATCCACTGCAGACGGCTGGCGACTTCCGGTGGCGGATAGATGCCTTCGTCGGACAGGATATCGGGGTCGATGAATTCCTTGGCGGCGGAATTCGGCGTGCCGTAGCCGACGTACTCGGCGTTCTGGGCCGCGATCTCAGGATCGTTAACGTAGTTCATGAAAACCATGGCGGTATAGGCATTCGGCGCGCCCACGGGGATGGCCATGTTATCCTGCCAGATGGTGCAGCCTTCCTCCGGGATCACATACTCGATCCCTTCCCGGCCGCCGTAATCCGGCAGGCCAGCCAGGATCGCATCACCCGTCCAGATGTGGCCCAGCACGGTCTCACCCGAAATGATCAGGTCATCGTTGGTCTGGCTGTCATAGGCCTTGACACACTTGGACTGTTCGATCAGCAGGTTCTTGGCTTCCTCGAGGTGGGCCGGGTCGGTGTCGTTGATCGAGTAGCCCAGGTACATCAGCGCCGCACCCAGCGTTTCACGCTGATCGTCCAGCATGCTGATCTGGCCGCAGTAGGGCGAGTTCGGATCGAACATCATGCTCCACGAAGGCACGACGTCCGTCACCACGTTCGTGTCCACCGCAAAGCCGGAGGTGCCCCAGAAATAAGGCACCACATACTTTTGTTCCGGATCGAAATACTGGTTGACGTTGAGCGGGTCCATGTGCTGGATGTTGGTGATCACATTCCAGTCCAGCTCCATGAGCATGCCTTCATCGACCATGATCTGGACCATGTAATCCGATGGAACGACAATATCATAGTCCGCCCCGCCCGCCTGGAGCGTGGCAAGCAGCGTTTCATTCGAGTCGAAGTTGGTCTCTGTTACCTGGACGCCACACTCCTCTTCGAACTGCTCCATGACTGCCGGATCGATATATTCGACCCAGGAGTACAGGAAGATCTCATCTGCCAGTTGGGAGCGGTCGCCGCAGCGGTCTGTCGTCTCCCCTCCCCCGGGGGCTGCAGCCGGCTCGGTTGGCTCGGCCGTCGCTGCGGGTTGGCAAGCGGCGAGCACCAGGACGGCCAGCATCAAAATGTATACCAGCGTTCGTTTCATTTCTCTCTCTCCTTATGTTTTGTTTCAACTCTGAGCCACCGACAAACGGAATGGCCCTCCGGCAAACCAAAAATCGACCGGGCATCACCTCCTTTTCAGGGATTATAGAGATAAGAGCAGGTAGGCGGATAAAGAAACGGCTATGCCGACAATGGCCACCGCCAGCCATGCCAGCACTCTGCCGCTTGTTCTGGTTTCTTTCAACTCCTCACGGAAAGATGGATAGGAGCGCCGTATCCATAAGAAACCGCTTATCAGCAGCACGAGACGGAGGATCAAACCGCCGATTGTGAACTCAGAGAAAACAGCCGGCAGGCTGAACAGTCCATACAGTCCAAGCCCGAGACCCGTGCCAATCGACATCGCCCGGGTATAAATGGGGCCGCCGTTTTGCGCCGCCAGTGACAGGGCGACCAGCCCAATGGAACCGACCAGCAGGGCCGTGGAGAGTGCATTGATCTCCGGCGTCACACCGCGCCGCACCAGGGAATAGATGTACAACGGCATGGTCTGCTCGCGGATGCCCTTGGTGAAAACGGTGATCAGGTAATCGTCCAACGACAGAGTAAAGGCCAGCAGCGCACCGCCAATGATGCCCGGCATAAGCAGAGGCAGGGTGACCCTCTGGAAGGTCTGCCACTCATCCGCGCCCAGGTCGGCGGCGGCTTCCTCGAGCGTGCGGTCGAAGTCTGCCAGACGGGCGCGTACGATCACGTAGACAAACGGGATATCGAAGGCAATATGCGAAATCGTGATCGTGTGCAGGCCGGTCGTCGCCCGGATCCCAAACGCATTCTGCAGGAACGGGAACAGGGCCTGGTTAAAGAATAGCAGCAGAGCAATGCCCATCAC
>DASUOS010000095.1:0-30376 GCA_036276515.1 Anaerolineales bacterium
GCTGGTGATGCCGTCCCACTACGAATCGTTCGGCATGGTGGCTCTCGAAGCAATGGCCTGCGGAACTCCGGTGATAGCCTCCGAAGTGGGCGGCCTGGCCTACCTTGTGCGCGACGGCGAGACCGGCTTCACCATCCCGGACCAGGAACCCGAGGCGCTGTGCGAGAAGATGTCCTGGCTGTTGAACGATCACGACCTTCGCCGGCAGATGAGCGAGCGCGCCGTTGAATACGCCCAGGATTACGCCTGGGAAAAGATCGCAAAGCAGATCATAAGGGTATATGAGGGGTTGGTGGAAAAAGAGAATGCATCCCCATAAGAGCGACTGTCTTTAGAGCCGTTCGTTCCATCTCTGGGAAGCTGTGATGGGATCATGGTCCGACGGGTACAGGCTGCCCGCCTGGAAGCGGCCAACCCACCCTGAGAATTATCCAGGCATTCCTGGATTCCCAGGAGGTCGGGATGGAAATCTTTTATCTGTCGATCCCGAGTGAGCGCCTGCGTTCCCAGAGCTGATCCCCATCATCTGCTGTGCCATAACGGATGTTGAAACTCATCAAATGGATCATGACTGTCCATTATTGTCACTGCAGCGGAAAGTACCCGGCCGAATCAATTCTGAATACCAATACGTACGCTCCTACTGGTTTTGCAGCCTTTCCAGGATATCCTTCATCAGATCGATCTCCTCCTGCTGAGCCTGGATGATCGAATCGCATAATGTAGCAAGCTCGGCATCCTGCAGCGTCGCTTCCTCGCACATCAGGATCGCCCCGGAATGATGGGGGATCATCGAGCGGATGAACTGTTCGTCCCGCACCGCTGTCTGCTGGCGGATGAACATAAAGAAGACGATCAGCCCGAACACACTACCTGCAATGATAGCCGCATTGAGGCGCTTGTTCTGGTACATGGATCCCATCAACAGCAGTTCAAAGACGACCATCGGCGCGGTCATCGTGGCTGCCATATAGAACTGGTTGAAGTTGCTGAATACATTGTCCCAGGTGTTTACCATCGAATACATCAGGATGTACATCGAGATGAACGAAAGCACACTCATGACAAGCAGGCGGACGTACATATTATGGTTCTCATGCATTGTGAATTTCTCCTATCCACATCTGAAAGATCTACCCCTCGAGTGGATTAACGCTCTACCTGGGAATGTGTGATGTGCAGCCGGCGCAGGCTACAGCGGCCAGAGCATGGGGGTAAGGACGATCGCCAGGAGATAGACAACCACGGTGAGAAGACCGCCCACCTTGAGAAAATCGATGAAGCGGTAGCGGCCCGGTCCATAGACCATCAGGCAGGCAGGCTCAAGGGGCGTCAGATAGGAAGTGCTGGCGGCGACCGCGATCATCATGGCAAACGTGCGCGGATTCAGATCGAGCTGCAACGCCGTTTGCAGGGCGACAGGAATGACGACTGCCGCAGCCGCCTGATTGGACATTGGCTGGGTCAGGACCACCGTGAGGAGGAAGAACCCGGTCAGCAGCCAGAGCGGATTCCAGTCTCCCACCTGCGCGGTCAGGCGTTCTGCCAGGAACGCTGCTGTGCCTGTGTGCTGCATCGCCACACCCAGCCCCAGCATACTGCCGATCAGGATCAGCACCTTCCAGTCTACCTGGCGGTAGGCATCGTCGGGTGAGATGCAGCGTGTGACGAATACCATCAGCGCGCCCAGCAGCATGGCCACCGGCAGGGGCAGCAGCTTCAGGGAACCCAGGAGCAGTGCCCCGGCAAAGATCCCCGTGACCAGCCAGGCTTTCTGGCGGTTGAAGCGCTGCGAGTCCATGACGCCCAGAACGTCGAAGGTGTTCTCTGTCTGGAGCGCGGCGATCTGCTCTGGATTGCCCTGCACCAGTAATACATCTCCCAGGCGCAGCCGTGCATCCGCAATTTTGGAGCGGATGACCCCGGAGCGGCGATTGACAGCCAGCACCTGGATCTGGAAGCGCTCGCGCATCTTCAGACCTTTCGGCGTGCGGCCAATGAATGGCGAGCGGGGCAGCAGGACCACCTCAGCCAGCTCGAGCGGATTCTCCTGCAGGTCGGTATCCAGAAATTTCGCGTCCGCCTGGATGTCGATCCCGGGGATATCCTTGATCTTCAAGATTGCCTCCGACGATCCCTCTACCAACAGAGTATCCCCTTCCCGCAGCTTGGTATTGGCTGAGGGGTCCAGGCGGCGTTTCCCGTCGCGGATGATCGCCAGCACCGTCAGATCATACACCCGCCCAAGTCCGGACTGGGCCAGGGTGTTGCCGACCAGAGGCGAGTCGTCTGCGATTCGCAGCTCGGCGAGATAGGGGCGCAGGCCGAAGGTGTCTGTCAGGGTTTGCTGGGCCGGGCGCTCCGGGATAAGACGCTGGCCGAAGAACCACATATAGAGCAGGCCTGCTGCCAGCACCGGTATACCAACCGGCGTCAATTCCAGCATGCCGATCGGCGGCAAGCCAAACTGGGTCATCAGTCCGCTCACCACCACGTTGGTCGATGTGCTCACCAGGGTCACCGAGCTGGCCAGGATAGCCGCAAATGCCATGGGCATCAGCAGGCGCGAGGCATTCATCCTGGACCTCTGGCTGATGCCCAGGATCACCGGCAAAAAAAACGCAGCGGCAGCCGTATTGTTGATGACGGAGCTGAGCAGCGCCACGGCCAGCATGGTCGCAGGCAGCAGGGTGCCGGGGCGTTTGCTCGTGAATTCCAGTAAATTGCGGCTGACCACTTCCACCACCCCGGTGCGCATCAGCGCTGCGGTCATGATCAGCAGGCCAAGCAAAAGCATGACCGTGTCACTGCCAAAGCCGGAGAACGCCTGGTCGAGAGGGATCAGCCCCAGTACGATCAGGGCTAGCAGGACACCCAGCGCAGTCACATCCGGGGGAATCCACTCGAACCAGAAGAGGACGAGTGCAATGGCGAGTATGATCAACAACAACAGGATCGGCAGGGTCATGGCGCATCGCTCCAGGTGTATTCCCCCAGGACAAAATGTCTAGTTTTGGTACAAAAAAATGTGTTTCGTCGATACCCCGGAGAGACCCGCCGGGATATTGACATTCCCTCATCTATTCCTTCATCTTCACATAGAAGATCAGCTGGCCTTCGATATCCTGGGTGCGCATCTCGAACTTGTCCTTGAGCTTGTTCAGCATGCGCGAGAGCTGCTTATGGCCATAGGTACGGGGGTCGAATCCGGGATCCACCTGGTAGATGGCATTGCCCATCACGTCGAGCCGCGCCCAGCCATCCTGCCCAACCGCCATCTCGAACGCCTGGCTGAGGACCGGCATTGGATCCGGTTCCTCTTTTTCCTCTTCGGCCCTGGTCTTCTTTGTCCGGTTGGGAGAACGGCGCTGCTGGGCGGCCTTCGTCTCCGCGACCAGATTCTCGGTGTAGACAAAAAGATCACAGGCATTGACAAAGGCCTTGGGCGTCTTCTTCTCGCCGATACCCATCACGAACACGCCGGTCTCGCGAATGCGGGTCGCCAGGCGGGTGTAATCGCTGTCGGAGGAGACCAGGCAGAAGCCATCCACCACGCCCGCATGCAGGATGTCCATGGCGTCGATGATCATGGCGCTGTCGGTGGCATTTTTGCCGATGGTATAGCGGAACTGCTGGATGGGCTGGAAGGCATGATAGTTAAGCGTATCCTTCCAGGAATTCATACTGTTGGTGGTCCAGTCGCCGTAAATGCGGCGGACGGTGACCTGGCCGTGTCGTCCAGCCTCGACGAGCATTTGAGGCAGCAAAGACGACTGGGCATTATCTCCATCGATCAGGATGGCGATGCGCCTCTGCCGCCCGTTATTAAAGGATTGAGTTGCCATATCGGCTGATTATACCCGTCACGAGTGGATTATGGATTGATCGGCACAGGCGTGATCAGCGAGCTGGGGCTGGGGGCCACCAGGCCGATATCCCGGCAGGAGGCTTCGCCGACGCGCTGGAACAGGCCGCCATCGGCTGTGACTTCGATCTGGATCGGCGTTTCTTCCTGGTAGGTGCTGTCGACGGTGAGCTTGAGAGTCACCTGGTATGCCGCAGGGATGTAGGCGATTTCCACCGTTTTGTCAGGATGCTCGCGGCCTTCATCCAGGGCGATCAGGGTCGCCCGGATGTTGGTCAGGTCCACGTTGCCGGTGTTCTTCAGGGTGACGAAGGCGTTTGTTACTTCACCCATGCCGTGAGTGATGTCGATGCTGGTATTGCAGCCCAATACTTCCACGCTGACCGCGGCGATTGGCACAAGAACCGTGGCTGTGAAGGTCGGTGTATCGGCGGGCGGAAAGAAAGGCGTATTTGTATTGGTGAAGATGGGGAAGGGCGTGGCTGAGGCGAAGATGGGGGTGGATACCTGTGGCGTGGAGGTAGCCACGCCGATCAGAACCGGCGTTGGAGAAACGATCAATGGCGTTTGCGTGGGAGGCAGGAACGGCGTCGGAGGGTTGTAGGGCGAGAGTTGGAAGGGCCAGCCATTGCACGAGCTCACGACGTACGCTGACAGGATCACGATATATAACTTTTTCATCTCTTCTCCTCCCGGTGATTGTATCCTGCGATGGAAAAATGAGCAAAGACGATTCTTTGTGTGGTCCGGTTACAATTGCCCGCTCTCGCCCCAGGTCTCCAATTGTTTCTGATACGCTGGGTCGTCGTAACGTGAGAGGTTGAAGGCAGGAGCATAGGGAGGAAGCTCCTGGCCTGTGACGTGCGCGGCAAGCAGCTCGCCGATACCGCAGGCAGACATGATGCCGTAGCCGGAAACTGCGCCGCTGACGTAGGCGCCGTCCACATACATCGGCCCCACCAGGGGGCGGTTCTCGCGGGTCCGGGTGTAATAGCCTCCGTCGAGCTGCGGGCGCGGCATGCGGACGAAGTACTCCTTCATCCGCGGCAGCATCGCCGCCAGGCCGCGCAGGGCGATCTCGGGATACTGCTCATCCATGTGCGGCGGCCAGACGGGTTCCATCTTATGGGTCTGGTATTCCCAGAGCATCAGGATCGTCTGGCTGTCACCGGCGCCTTCGGGACGCGTATGCACGCCGGCTGGGAACGCCTGGGTCAGCCAGTGTGTGGACTCATCCTCACGGAGCGCCTCTTGCTCGTCATCGTCCCATGGCAGATGTTGAGCGTCGTTCCAGATCAGCAGAGGGGCGCTGCGTCCTACCACGCCCAGCGGGTCTTTGATCGCTGCTTTTAAATGAAGCTCGGTATGCACGGGCAGGTCCACGTTGAGCATGGCTGCCACTTCCTTTAAATACGGCCCGGCGGCGTTGACGAAGACCGGCGAATCGATCTGCTCTCCCGAATGGAGCGTGATGCCGGTCACGCGCTCGTTCTTCACGTGCACATTCATCAGGCGCGCCGCCTCGAACCGGACTCCCTGTTTGCGTCCCATTTCGAGCAGATACATGCCCAACTGCTGGGCGCTCAGCCAGCCGGCACGTCGGACGTGCAGTGCGGCCACGGCCTGTTCCGTCAGATAGGGGAAATGCCTGTGGATGAGATCAGCGCCGAGCAGCAGGTCGGCGCCAGACGGTGAGTCGTGAAAGCCTTCGGCATGTGCGGGCCGATAGGACGAGGAGCTGGAGGTATGAACGCGCACCGGTCCTGCGCCCAGGCTCGATATCCGCAGGGAAGCGGATTGCATTTCCTGGACCCTGGACTGATCGGCCGTCACATACAGGTAGCCGCGGCGGTTCAAGCGGAATACGTTGCCGCTCTGCCCGGCGAGCTGTTCCATCGAATCGATGGAGCGGTTCATCAGCGCCAGCATCTGGGGATCGGGCCACCAGTTGCGATAGCACTCGGTGGAGCGATCGCTTGTAAATGACAGAGGAGGCCGTTCATCGATCAGCAGAATATCCTTCACGCCCTGCCTGCTGAGAAAGTACGCGGCTGCGACTCCACTGATCCCCGCGCCGCAGATAACGATATCGGCTGTACGGGTCATTTCTTTACTTTATCTTTGAGCTCCTGCCAGGATGGCTCGACCAGCACCGTGCCATCGGGGAAGACGATGGTGGGAACACTGCGGTAGCCATTATTCATCTTCATCACAAAATCCGTCGCGTCCGGGTTGCCCTCCAGGGACACGGGAATATACGAGATCTTGTTCGCTTCAAAGAAGGCTTTGGCGCGCAGGCAGTCGGAACAGTATTGCGTCGAGTACACGACGATCTGGGCGGGATTGAGGCTGTAGAGGTTATCCATACGCTCTATTATAAAATAACTCGTAGAATGTTTTGAGAGGCAATTCGGGTTCATTGGGAGTTGCCGTGATACCCGCCAGATGTAGGGATAGGAACAGAGATAAAATCAAGAACAAATAGCAGGAAAAAGGCAGTCGAAACACGGATGTAATCATGTCTAAAGCGCAAATCACAATACCGCTTGATATTCCGGACGTGCGGGTTTTGCAAACCTCTCTGAATGAGCGGGGGGAAATCATTATTACGATAGAAAGCACGAAGGTAGGAACGACCTGTCGGAAATGTGGGAAATGGATCACGAAACTGCACGGGCAAGATGAATGGGTGACGATCCGACATCTGCCAGCATTTGGTCGTCCAAGTTACTTGCGCTATCGTCCGAAGCGCTATCAATGTCAGGATTGTGAAGGGCATCCGACCACGACCCAGAGCCTGGACTGGCATGATGCCAACAGTCCACATAGCTTTACCTACGATAACCATGTCTTACTGCAATTGGTACATTCGACGGTGGAAGATGTCAGTGTCAAAGAAGGGCTTGCGTATGAGAGTGTAGCTGGCGCCTTGGAACGGCGCATTGAGGCCCGGGTGGATTGGACGGAGATGGCAGAAATTGAACTCCTGGGGCTGGATGAAATTGCATTGCGAAAAGGACAGGGCCACTATGTGACCCTGGTCACCGGACGGTTTCGAGAGGGCGAAATCATGATTCTGGGTGTCCTGCCGGGACATGAAAAGGCGGTGGTGGTCGAGTTTTTACGCTCGATCCCCCAGCGGATCCTGCAACATGTGCAGGCGGTCTGCTGTGATTTGTGGGAGGCCTATACCGAAGCCGTTCGAGAAGAAATCCCCTCCGCTCGGATCGTTGCTGATCGCTTTCATGTGGCGAGACATTATCGGGAGGCGGCCGACGATTTGAGGAAACAGGAACTCCACCGTTTGAAGAAAGAACTGCCGCAAGAAGCCTACCAGACACTCAAAGGCAACATCCATGCTTTTCGCAAAAACGCCAAAGACTTGAACCGGGAAGAACGCAAAACGTTGAAACGCTTCTTCAAGTACGCCGCTTCCGCCAAAAAAGCCTATTCTCTGCGAGAACGATTAACGGCCATCTTTGAGATGAGCCTTTCCCAGAAACAAGCCCAGGCGAAACTCCGACGCTGGATCCAGCAGGTCCGCGAGAGCGGTTTGCATTGTTTTGATCGTTTCCTGAAACTGCTGGATACCTGGTGGGAGGAAATCACCAACTATTTCATCCAGCGCGAGAACAGCGGTTTCGTCGAAGGGTTCAACAATAAGGTCAAAGTCCTCAAGCGTCGTTGTTACGGCATTTTCAACCTGAAGCACCTGTTTCAACGGATCTATCTTGACTTGCATGGCTATCGCTTATTCGCCGCCACCACCATATCTGGCTGAATCACGGCAATTCCTAGAGAGCCGCAATTCGCGAGGGCGGGATTGAAAACAACCGTGCTATAATATCCGATCGACTAGGCGGCGAGAGCAGTACGTTTTCCAGGTACGCCCCATTAGGACAATGTCACCAGTGACCGAGAAGAGGTTGTAACCTTTTCCTGTTTTCGCCGTCATGATCTAAATAGAGGGGATGAATTAATATTGCTTTAACACCGAACATCTTCGATACATCATATTTTCACGGCAGAAGATAGCCCATAGGCAGGATGTACATAACGCCCGGTATGACCTGTCGTACTATTTTCCGTGTGGCCGCACGATAGATTAGATTATGTGCTGGGTCCAACGGCTGAACGATCGAAGCATTGCTGTAGCTCACCGACAAAAACCTTAACACAATTTACCATCTCAAAACACGCATTCAACAGTCGAGTTTATTTTTAAGAATGACTGTTTGTATGCTGTTACCAGTGAATTTTATTGGTGCTCGATTCCTACTTTATCGGTACGTTTCGCCCCACTTTGCAGCACACATCGAACGGGGCAGGATAGGATTGCTGTGACAAACTTAAGACGTTCATTTTTCTGGGCTGCCCTGTACCTGGCCTTGATTTTGGTATTAGGTCAGGCTGATTACATTGGCAGACCCATCATCAACTTTGCCTCCTACTTCTACGTGGTGGCCATGATCGGCGTCCCGCTGACGCTGTTCTTCCCTCAGATCTCACGTGTGTCCACAAAAGTGCCTCTGGCCTTCTGGGCCGGGATGTATATACTGCTGCTGTTCTTTATCGATCGGGGCCTGACCACGACTTCAGACGAAGAGCTGGCCGTGATTGTTCTGGAATTCGTCCTGCTGGAGGCCGGCATCTGGCTGGCTCACCAGCTCGCACTGCAGATCAATCACGCCGAATCGGTGATGGATGAGCTGGCCGTCGACGCCTTTCCGCACCGGGCCGAGCAGCTGGACGAAAGTAGCCAGCGCGTCAAGATCGAGTTTACACGCAGCCGCCGTTATCACCGTCCGCTTGCGATGCTGTTGATGCAGGTGGAGCCGGATACCCACAGGGAGAATGGCGTAAAGAATATACAGTATGACATCATGAATCGCTTCACTGCGGCGCGGATCGGACAGATCATCGACGACCGCATCCGCCAGACCGACCTGGTCCTGCGCGACCGGCGCTGGGCATATGTGATCCTGTGTCCCGAGACGGATTATGCCAGCATCCTTCTGCTGGCCCGGCGCATCACCCAGGCGGTCAAGGAAAAGACAGGCCTGTCGGTAATGTGGGGCATTGCGGCCTTCCCGGAGGAAGCGCTCACATTCGATGACATGTTGCGGAAGGCACGCGAACGGCTGTCTGATGATGAGAGGTTCGACCCGGCGCTTCGAAAGCAAATGACTGACACGGAGATTACAAGCGTATGACGATCCTTCAGTTTGCTCAAAACGCAGAAGAGTGGATCGGCAAATTCGATCCGCAGAAGCGCACCCTGACAGGCGACACGTACCATTTTGCCAAGCGCATCATGGACATCACGATCGTCGTGCTGACGCTGCCCCTGTGGCTCCCGGTGCTGGCCGTGATCGCGCTGACCATCCATATTACATCGCCGGGTGCGCCGGTGGTCTTCATGCAGTGCCGTACTGGCAAGGGCGGACGGCGCTTCCACATGTACAAGTTCCGCACCATGGTGCCGAATGCCGAAGAGTTGAAATCCAGGCTTGCTCATCTCAACGAGCTTCAGTGGCCGGATTTCAAGATCACAAACGACCCGCGCATCACCCCGCTGGGAAAGTTCCTGCGCAAGACCAGCCTGGATGAGCTGCCGCAGATCCTGAACGTGTTGAAGGGTGATATGAGCCTTGTGGGGCCACGTCCTACATCGTTTGGACCGGAAACCTATAAGCTATGGCATACCCACCGCCTGGACGTGATGCCCGGCATCACCGGCCTGTGGCAGGTCTTTGGCCGCGCCCAGCTGGAGTTCGATGATCGCCTGCGGCTCGACATTGCCTACATCGAACGGGCAAGCATCCGTCTCGACTTCTATATTTTGATCCTGACCGCCCTGGCTGTGTTCCAGCAGCGAGGTGCGCACTAAGCGGATAGCCGGATGTCAAAACGCATCGCCTACATCGTCTCGCGCTTTCCTCATCTGCCGGAGACCTTCATCCTGCGGGAAATGATCCAGCTCGAAACACTCGGCTGGCAGATCGAGCTGTATCCGCTCATCATCCAGAAGCAGGATATCGTTCACGAAGAAGCACGCCCCTGGCTGGGACGTGCGCATACGGTTCCCTGGCTTTCGGCGGAGCTGTTCGCGGCGAACCTGAGACGCTTCGTGAAGCGGCCTGGCCAGTACCTGACATTACTCTGGCGGGTGGTGCGTGAGAACCTTGGCAGTCTTAAGTTCCTGGTGCGTGCGCTGCTGCTCTTCCCACGGGCGGTGTGGATGGCAGAGAGGATCCAGGCGCAGGGCATCGGGCACGTGCATGCGCACTATGCGACCCATCCCGCCCTGGTGGCCTGGCTGATCAACCAGTTGACCGGGATCACCTACAGTGTCACCGTGCATGCGCACGATATCTTTGCCGAAAAGCCCATGCTGGCGACCAAGCTGCACGACTCGGTGTTCATCTCTGCGATCTCGGAGTTCAACCGCAAGTACCTGGCCGACCTGCTGGGCCCGTGGGTGAATGAGAAGACTCGTATTGTGCGCTGCGGTATCGATCCCGCATACTACCGACGGCCGGAAAAAAAGAACGGCAATGCAAGCAGGCCCGGCGCGCTCGAGATCATAAGCGTGGGAAGCCTGCAACCCTATAAAGGACACATTTACCTGGTGAGGGCCTGTGCACAGTTGAAAAAGCGCGGCATCCCGTTCCACTGCCGGGTCATCGGAGGCGGAGACCTGCGGTCGATGCTGGAGCGGGCCATTCAGGATAACGGGCTGGAAGGTTTGGTTCATTTAATGGGACCCCGTACGCAGGAGGAAGTATCACGCCTGCTGCCGACGGCGAACTGCTATGTCCAGCCGAGCGTGATCACCTCCACCGGCAAGATGGAAGGTATCCCGGTGGCATTGATGGAAGCCATGATGAGCCGCATCCCGGTCGTCGCTACTTCCATCTCGGGAGTGCCGGAGCTGGTGCGGCCCGGCGAGACTGGCTGGCTCGTCCCCCCGGAGGATGTGCAGGCGCTGGCCGATGTACTGGAAGAGATCTATCACAACCCGGCCGAGGCCGAGCACCGGGCCGAGCAGGGGTACAGGTGGGTACTGGAAGAGTTCGAGTTATCGTCGAATGTCAAAAAGCTGGCATCGCTTTTTAGCCATTCGGATTTTGTTCTTCAGGTGCCATAAGTCCATTCTTTTCAAAACGACAAGGAAAGGAACTCTAAAATGGAAGTCAAACTTTATCTTCGAATGTTACAAAGAAGCTGGTGGATCATTGTCATCACGACTCTTGCGACCTTGATCGCCGCCCTGGTCATGGCGTACCTGACGCCGCCGACCTACCAGGCAACAGCGCGTTTCATCGTCTCCCCCAGCCCAACGCTGATCACGGGTGGCAGCAATCTTCTCAACAGCCTTTCCACGCTGGATAAGCGCTCGATCATCACTACCTACGCTGAGATCCTGAACAGTCAGCGGATCTACAACGATACGATCAGCCTGCTCCAGCTCAACAACGTGGATTTGAGTGAATACCACTACCGGGCAGTCGCCCTGCCGGATGCGAACATCATCGAGTTCTCGGTGACCGGGCCTGATCGCGATACCGTGTACACATTGACCAACGGCATTGGCCAGCGGGCAGTGGAATATGTCCACGGGCTGTACCAGGTCTATGAACTGAGTGTACTGGATGCCGCAGTCCCGCCGACAGTTCCGATCTCGCCACAGCCCCTGCGCAGCGCCGGTGTTGCGCTGGTTGTCGGCCTGGCTCTGGGCGTGGTCCTGGCCCTGATCCGCGAGATGATGCGCACACCGTTCGAAAACTTCATCCGCCAGCGCAACATTGACGATCTGTCGGGCGCCTTGAACCGGCGGGCATTCGAACAGAAGCTCTCGGAAGTGGCGTTCGCTTCACCGAACGATTTTTCGTTATGCGTGGTGCATCTCAACGGCTTGACAGATTACATCAACGCCCTGCCGCAGTCCACGCTGCAACGCGTGCTGCAGGGTGTGACCCGGGTGCTGCGCAACCAGCTGCGCGGCAACGATCTGGTCGGGCGCTGGAGCGACGTGGACTTCATCGTCCTGCTTTCCGATACGCCCGGCAACGCAGCCATGAACACAATGGAGCGCGTCCGCATGGCGCTCTCATACCCGGTCCCGGTCGACGTGTCGGGTGAGGAGCTCCTGCTCGACCCACAGATCGGCATCGCCGAGTACCGTGTCGGCGATACGCCCCAGACGATGATCAAGAACATCCAGTGGGCGCTGGACGTGGCCAAGAAGAACAACGGCATGTACCTGCTCAAGGCCACCCAGCCCATCTAGGCTTGTATGACGATCCCGAATCTCAATTCCCTGCGGGACCAGTTCCTGCGCCTGCGCGGGGATCCCGCCGCTCCGCCTCACGCGAGTGTGGTCATCCCGGTCAATGCCCAGCAGGACCTGACGCCGCTTCAACGCGTGCTAAGCGACCTGGCGGGCTATGTCGGGAACCGGCGGATCGAGATCATTCTGGTGATCAATAACTACCCCGTGGAGGAACCGCCTGCAGAGATCCTTGAGTACCAGCAGATGGGCATGACGGTTGTCGGGATCCCGCGGGTGGTCCACGAAGGCGGGGTGGCCATGGCTGCCCGCATCCCGGGCGTGCGCATGGCCCGGTCGCAGGCAGTTCTGCACTTCGATGCGGACTGCCGCATCCCGAATCCCAGCGCGCTGATCGAATGGTATATCCGCCGTCTCCATGAGGGCTGCGACCTGGCCTATACCCATGTCGATTACACCGATCTGCCGCCAGGTATTTCTGTCAGGGCGCGCATGTTGGTGCATCATGTCAGCCGCTGGATCCGACGGAATATTATTGGTACCCCTACCAGCCGTGGCAGCAACTATGCCATCCGCAAGGATTTGATGCTCGAGCTGTTCTCTCAGGGACGCATCCCGTATGACCTGCACGTCGGTCCCGTGGTCAAATCCATCAAAGGCCGGATCGCCTATTCCGGGGCGAAGGAGCTGGTCGTACTGACCTCGGGCCGGTTCTTTCATCCGGGATGGAAGGTCCTCTTCGAATACTTGGTGTGGAGGACCGGATACTATTTGCGCATACTCAAAATGAAACCGAAAAAGTTCATCCAGGACCGGTAGGAGAGTGACTCCATGTTATTGAAAGATACCCAGCCTTCCTCCAGGGCGACAACGCTCGTGATTGGCATCCTGGTTGCTCTGATCGGTGTGGGCATCGGGCTGTTGATCAACTTTGTCGACAATCCCTTTTATATCCTGATCGGTTTGGTCAGCCTGGTAGGCTTCGCAGCTGCCATCATCTCCGTAGAATTCGGGCTGCTGCTGCTGGTCTTTATCACCTACACCCGCTTTTCGGATATCGCCGTCCACACCTACAACGCGCCATCCGTGGCGAAATCGTTCATCGTCATGCTGCTGCTGGCCATCGCCATCCGCTGGGTGGTGGCTCATGAACGGCCGCGCGGCCTGTTCCTGCCGGCCGTCCTGGTGATCGCCTATGGTCTGGTTGGGTTCACATCCCTGCTTTACGCCCCGGATGTGGATGCAGTTATGAGCTCGTTGAGCAACTTTGTCAAGGATGCGCTCATCGCACTGGTGGTCGTTGCTCTGCTGAAGAAGCCGGTCCAGTTCAGGCACGTAATCTACACTCTGCTGTTGATCGGCGCGTTTATTGGATCGATCAGTGTCCACCAATATTTGACCGGGAACTTTGCAAGCGATTACGGCGGGTTTGCGGCAGCCGAATATATGAACATCGTCGAAGACACCGACAACTACCGCCTGTCGGGACCGGTGGGCGACCCTAATTTCTTTGCCCAGGTGATGGTGGTTCTCGCTCTACTCGGGGCCGAACGCCTGCTTCACGATCGGAGCCTGTTCTGGAAGCTCCTGGCGGGTTACGCGGCGGCCGTCAGCACCCTGACCGTCGTGTTCACGTTCTCGCGCGGGGCTACTGTCGCACTGGTGTTTGCATTCTTTGTGTTCTTCCTGATCTTCAAGATAAAACCGGCGCAACTGCTGGTGGTGCTGGTCCTGGGCATTGCCATGCTTCTGTTCGCGCCGCCAACCTATTACGAGCGTCTGTTGACCCTGGGCGATATCATTCCTTCCGCAGACGGGCAGATCAACGTCCGGGATGACCGCGCCATCCAGGGCCGGGCCAGTGAGAACCTGACCGCCTGGGTGATGATCCGCGACCGTCCTCTGCTGGGTGTGGGGCTGGCCAACTTCTCCTACAGGTACCAGGAGTACTCGAAGAGTCTGGGCCTGGCGCCATCGGCACGAAGCCGGTCGCCGCACAACCTGTACCTGGAAGTGGCCTCCGAGACGGGTATCGTCGGCCTGGCTGTATTCCTGGTAATGGTCGGTCTTGCCTTCCGCTCGATCCTGACGGCTCGCAGACGGTTTATGCAGGCAGGCATGGATGACTATGCCAATATGGCCACCGGCTTTGCGATCGCCTTTGCCGGGTACATGCTGGGCGCCTTGTTCGTCCACGCCTCCTACCCTCGTTATTTTTACCTGCTCCTGGGGATTGCCTTCGCAATGTCCAATATGTTCGAAGAGACTGAATCAGAAGAGGAAAGAGCCTTAGCGCTTCGCCCTGGCGTATGACCGTACCTGAACACGATCCCGCTTCCAACCTGACTCAAAAGACGGTCAAAGGCGTCTTCTGGGCCTATCTGTCGTTCATCGGCGGCAAAGGCCTGACGTTCCTCTCGACGGTCATTCTGGCGCGCCTGCTGCTGCCGGAAGAGTTTGGTTTGATCGGGTACTGTCTGGTAGTGATCCAGTATGTGGATATCCTGAACTCGGCCGGCATCTCCACAGCGCTGATCGCCCGCCGCGAGAAGGTCCAGGAGGCGGCCAACGCAGCGCTAATGGCCAACATCCTATTCGGCCTGCTGTGCTTTGCCATTGCCTGGGTCATTGCCGGGCCCGTCTCCGTCTTTTTCAAGGCGCCGGATATCGTTCCGCTGTTCCGCGTGCTGGCATTGAGCCTGCCGTTGACCGGTCTGGGTATTGTGCCCGAGACCATGCTGCGGCGCGAAATGAAATTCCAAACCGTGTTGATCGCAGATGTGAGCCGCAATTTCATGAAGGGCGCGGTCTCGATCGGGCTGGCGATCCTGGGCTACGGCGTATGGAGCCTGGTCTGGGGCCAGATCGCCGGCGTGCTGACGGGCACGATCCTTTCCTGGATCCTGGCGGGCTGGCGACCCACGTGGCGCTTCGATACGGAAGCGTCGCGCTCGATTGTGACGTACGGCTTCCACATCATTCTGCTGGAAACGGCCGGCGCCTTCCGCAACAACGTGGATTACCTGCTGGTCGGGCGCATCCTCGGCGCGGCTTCGCTTGGTTTTTACACTATGTCCTATCGCATCCCGGAGCTGCTCATCCGCAGCTTGAACTACGTGGTGGGGAATGTCTCGCTGCCGGCGCTGGCCCTCACCCAGTCGGACAGAGGCCGGATGAAGAAGTTCTATTTCGGCTACCTGCGCTTTCTCTCGATGTTCGTCTTCCCGGTGGGGGTGGGCCTGGCATTCACAGCATCTGTCTTTATTCCTTTATTTTTATCCGAAAAGTGGGGCAGTGCCATCGTTCCAACCGCGCTGATCTCGATTGCCCTGGGCATCACCGCGCTGGGGTATGTGCCAGGTGTGCTGTATAAAGCCATCAGCCGGCCGGACATTCTCAATAAACTGGCCTTCATCAAGATGCCGATCGCGGTGTTGATCCTGTGGTACTCCACGCGCTGGGGCATTGTCGGGGTGGCGGCGGGCCAGATCGCCATCGGCCTTTTCTCGGTCAGTCTCGATCTGCTGGTGGCTAACCGGGTGATGAGCTATTCCCTGGGTGAGCTGGTCCAGTCCATTGCTCCGGCGTTTGTGTCCACACTAGTGATGGCGGTGATACTTTTCCTACTTCAGCAGTCGCTGCCTGTGGAAGGATTGGTCCAGTTGATCGTGATGGTCGTTCTCGGCGGCCTGACTTATGCCGGTATGCTCTGGCTCCTCAACCGCGAGGCCCTGATGATGGGAGTGAGAACGGTTCGTGCGGTGCTGCAGCGCAAGAAGCCGCCGACAAAAACCATCCTGGAGGGGGTGTCGCATGATTGAGGCACGCGTAAGTGCGGTGATCACGGCTTACAACAGTGAAGCTTTTATCGCCGAGGCGATCGAGAGCATCCTCAGGCAGTCGCGGGCCGTGGACGAGATCGTGGTGGTGGACGATGGCTCCACAGACCACACGCGGCGCATCGTGGCGGAGTATGCCGACCAGGGCACCAAGTTCATTCAGCAGCACAACATGGGAGCAGGCGCAGCGCGCAACAAGGGCATCCGCGAGACCAGTGGCGAGTACATCGCCTTCCTGGATGCCGATGACATCTGGCTGGAGAACAAGACTCGCTTGCAGCTCGATTATTTGAACAGGCATCCGAAGGCCGGGCTGGTGAGCGGCTTTGCCCACTGGTGGAATATGGCAAAGGACAGGGTGCGGGTCACCGGCAAGGTACCGCGCAATATGCGAACGCTGCGGCGAGAGATCCTGGTGCACAACATGCTCGGCAATCCGTCGATGGTGATGGTGCGCCGCTCAGCCCTGGAGGAAATAGGCCTGTTTCGTGAAGACATCCGCTGGGGACAGGACTGGGAGCTGTGGATGCGCCTGGTGGAAAAGTTCGATGCAGGCGTGGTGCCTGAGCCGGTCACGATCTACCGCTGGCATCGCGAAAACCTGTCGCACATTCGCCGCTGGGAAAGGCTGTTGAGCTACTGGCACGTCTCGCGGACCGGGATACGCAAAAGCAAACCGATCTGGCGCCGTCCGTGGCTGTGGGCCCGTTCGTGGAGCAACTTTACGTACCGCCGGGCGATGTATGCAATCCAGTATGCCTTCCCGCGCTGGCGGCATATCTGGTATGCGACGCTGGCCTTCGTTGTGTATCCCTTCGAGAATACGCGTGAGAAGCTCGGCGCACTGGTGCGGGCGTTCTTCGGCGACAGGATGTACCAGGCCGGGAAGCGCGCCCTGCGTTCACGGGCGCAGGTCAGGGACACACAATGATACGGGTGGCGGTTGTCATCGATTCGTTGAAGGTCGGCGGAGCGCAGCGCTTGATCGCGGCATATGCCTCGTCCGCCGCGGCGCATGGCCTGGATCCCGTCATTATCACCCTGCGTGATGGCGGCGCACCGTTCATCCTGGAGTCGATCCGAGCGGCGGGCGTGCGAGTGGTCCCTCTGCCATCTCCGTCGCTGTTCAACCTGCAACGCTGGCAGAAGCTGGTGGAGCTACTGAAAGAAGAAAATGTCGATCTGGTTCAGACCCACCTGATCTACTCGAATATCCTGGCCACCCTGGCGGCGCAACGGGCGGGCCTCCCTGTTATCGCCACACTGCACTCCACCTCGGTGCGAGGCGGCTGGAAGTCAAAGATTCTCAAGTGGATGGAAAACTACTGCCTGCGCAGCCATGCCACGCGCATCCTGGCCGTAGGCAGGGTGGTTGCTGATTTCAACAAGGGGAATTACGGCAAGCGGACGATCGATGTCATCCCCAACGGCATCCCCCGGCCGGACCTGCCAGGAAACCTGGAGAAGGAGCGTCTCCGCAGGGAGATCACCGGGGAGACATCAGGTTCACTCATTATTACGGTGGGACGCTTTTCGCGCGCCAAAGGCTACGAGGACATGATCGAAGCCTTCAACCTGCTGAGCCAGAGTGCCCAGAAGCCCAAGCTGTTGATGGTGGGCGCCGGCAGCCATGTCGAAACCATCCGGGAGCAGATCGAGGACCTCAAGCTCAACCAGTCGGTCATCCTGGCCGGTGAGCGGGATGATGTGCACAACCTGCTGGCGCTGAGCGATGTGTATGCCAGCTCCTCGCACCGTGAAGGCCTGCCGCTGGCGGTGCTCGAAGCGATGATGGTTGGGCTTCCAGTGGTAGCCACTTCCGTCGGAGATATTCCCAATGTGGTCACCGAAGAGACGGGTGTAGTGGTCCCGCCACACCGGCCGGAGCTGCTGGCTGCTGCGCTGGAAGACCTGTTGAAGAATCCCGAGAAACGGCAGGCGATGGGGAAAGCCGCCCACCGCCGGGCCATGGACGAATATTCGGTGGACGCCTGGATGAGGCGCCACCTCGACCTGTACCGGGACGTGCTTGCTTCCCGGCAGGAGAAACACACGGCATGAAACTGTTCGGCCTGCTCTTCTGGTTCTGCATCCTGTTCATCGGATATGTCTATGTGGGCTATCCGTTGATCGTGGCATTGCTGGCGCGGCTGCGGCGCAGGAAAGAGACGTATGAAGATATCACTCCGCAGGTCTCGATCCTGATCGCGGCCTACAATGAGCAGGACATCATCGCCGCCAAGCTCGAGAACACCCTGGCGCTCGACTATCCCCATGACTGTATGCAGATCCTGGTGGCGGTGGATGGCTCGGACGACCGGACCGCCGAGATCGTGGAAAGCTTCGCCGAGCGCGGTGTGGAGCTGAGCTATGACGTGCGCCGGCGCGGCAAAATGGTGGCAATTAACCGGGCGGTGCCGCGTCTCAGGCATGAGATCGTGGTCTTCTCAGATGCGAATAACATGTACGCGCCGGATGCTCTGCGCGAGCTGGTCAAGCCGTTTGCCAATCCAAAGGTCGGTGCAGTGACCGGCAGCAAGAATATCGCCGAGGATACGGATGCCCACGCCAAAGCGGACGGGCTGTACTGGAAATACGAAGCGTTCATCAAGAAGAACGAGACTCGTCTCGGCTCGTGCACCGGGGTGGCAGGTGAGATCCTGGCGGTGCGCCGCTCGCTCTACCAGGCGCCGCCGGCCCATGTGATCAACGACGATTTCTTTATCGGGATGGGCGTCCTGCGCCAGGGGTACCGGCTGGTGTATGCACCGACAGCCCACTCCGTGGAGCGTAGCTCCCTGACCGAAAAGGATGAAGCCATGCGGCGCTCACGCATCGTGGCTGGCCGCTACCAGGCCATGCTCATGGCAGGCAGCCTCCTGCCCTGGCGCAGTCCGCTGCTGGTCTGGCAGATCGTCTCACACAAGTTCATGAGGCCGCTCGTCCCGCTGGTGATGATCCTCGCTTTCCTGGTCACCCTGGCGGCCTGTGCCTGGCCTGTCCCCGCTGAGGATGCCGGTGGGCTGGGTTGGCTGTATCTGGCCACACCCTATAACTTTATATTTCTCGCCGGGCAGCTGCTCCTGGCCCTGCTGGCTTTGTTTGGCAGCTCGCTCAAGGAATGGGGAATGCTCGGGAAACTGCTCTACATTCCGACCTTCCTGGTCAACAGCAACATGGCTGCCATCTCAGGGCTGTATTCCTTTTTTACCGGCAGGCAGACCGCCCTGTGGAAACGGGCACGACGCAGGGGCGAGTCTGTATAGCGGATTTTATTGATAAAGCAGAAAGCCATATTTTTCGAGTGAAATGGAGGTCCTATGAATAAAATGATTCGATCGAGTTTCTTTGCAATGGTGCTCGCAAGTCTCCTGAGCAGCCTTGTCTTTACGGTGGGAGGCGCTGCGCCTCTCGCCCAGACCGCTGCGGGGAATGATGCTGTCATTCGCTTTGACATGCTGGGTGAGACGGATACCCTCTTACGCGGTCCATACGGGACCAAGAACATCCGCTTCGGTCTCCCGGCCAATTGGGCATTCGAAGAGGGAGCGACCCTGCAGCTGATCATGACCGCCAACCTGATCACCGATGCCACCCAGACCGTGGCAGAGGGCCAGTTTATCGGTGCAACGCTCAACGTCAGCTTCGACAATGAGTCGGTGGCGACGGTGCCGATCCTGGCGGGCTCGAATGTGGCCTACGATATCCCGATCCCGTCCACAGCTCTGGACTCGCCGCTCAGCGATGGCCGCCATGAGCTGGAGCTCTTCCTGGATGCCGGGAACGATTGTACGGATGCCGAAACGAACCGCCAGACGTCCGTGGTCATCTCTGCATCCTCGCATTTCACCATCCCCTTTGCCGAACAGGAGCCGGTCATCGACCTGACCATGCTGCCGCGCCCGATCTTCCAGCGCGATTCGATCTTCCCGGTGGATGTGTCCCTGGTCGTCCCGGATTCCCCGACTGCCGGAGAAATGCAGGCCGCTCTCACGGTGGCCTCCAGCTTTGGCCGGATGAGCGGCGGCGAGATGGGTGTGAACCTGGTGACAATGAGCGACCTGACCCCCCAGATGCGTACCGACTCCCAGCTGATCTTCGTCGGCAAATCCTCCAGCCTGTCATTGCTGCAGGGAGCCGCCCTGCCGTCCCCGCTGCAAGGCAATAACTTTGCCGCACCGGGTATGCAGGATGATGACGGTGTGCTGCAGATGGCCATTTCTCCGTGGAATACCGGCCGCGCCGTCCTGGTCGTGGGCGGAAATAGCGACCTTGGTGTGGTCAAAGCCGCCCAGGCCCTCAGCAATGAGAACATCCAGACCGTGGGCGACCGCAGCCTGGCGCTGATCGCCAATGTCCTGCCGCCGACGACAAGCCGCCCGAACACCTCCATTCCCCAGGAAATGCGCACCTTCTCTGACCTGGGCTATGGCATCCTGACCATGAACGGCGTAGGCCGCGCCGAGCAGACCGTCCGCTTCAGCATGCCGCCGGGATTTGTCGCCACGGGCGATGCCTATCTTGACCTGGCCTTCAACCATTCCGGCCTGCTTGACTTCAATCGCTCGGGCCTGACCGTGTTCCTGAACGGAAACCTGATCGGGAGTGTCCTGCTCTCGCAGCAAACCGCCACAACGACCACCCAGCGGATCAAGATCCCCGTCTCTTCGCTGGAGACCAACATCAACGAGTTGAAGTTCGAAGTGGATCTGGCTCCGCTCAGCCAATGCTCCTTCCTCGATTTCTCCAACCTGTGGTTTTCGATCCTGCCCGAATCCGTCCTGAACCTGCCACTGTCCGCAGCGACCGCCGATGCGGTGACCCTGCGTGACCTGGGCTCCTACCCATACCCATTCACCAGCGAGCCGACCCTCTCCAACCTGGCCTTCGTACTCTCCAAGAACGATCCGGCCAGCTGGAATGCCGCCGCACAGGTGGCTCTCCAACTGGGACGCCAGGCCGCTGGTGCCCTTTTCAACCCCGCTGTGGCCTTCGATGGTGAAATTCCTGAAGACATCCGGAATAGCCGCAACCTGATTGTCGTAGGCCTGCCGACCAACCTGCAGATCCTGGAGGAGATGAACGAGTCTCTGCCGGCGCCGTTCGAAGTCGGTTCCAACATTGCAGTGCTTCAGGGTCAGCAGGTGGCCTACCGCTTCCCGGCCGAGTCGGATCTCGGCTTCCTTGAGCTGCTGGCTTCCCCATGGAGCTCTGAGCGTGTGATCCTGGCTGTGGTGGGCACCACGCCGGAGGGCGTCCGCCAGGCAAGCAGGGCCCTGACCGATCCGCTGCTGCGCAGCCGGCTTAAGGGCAACTTCGTGCTGGTCAACAATGAAAGCCTGTCCGTTGCCGATACGCGGACCGGGCTTGGACTGGCAAGTGTGAGCGCCGAGGGCGGTGCCGCGGCTGAGGTCCCGGTGACGAGCGGGGAGACCGCCTCCGAGCCGGCCCAGTCTCCGGTATTCTCCAGCGGTAGTGTCAGCTGGATCCCGATGGTGGTTGGCGGGCTGTTGATCGCCATCCTGCTGGTCATCATCATCGCAGCACTGACCCGCCGCCGCGTGGTGATGCATTAGCGCAAGCACAAGCAGAAAGGAAGGATATGGCAGCCTGCCATATCCTTCCTTTTAAGAGGGACAATGACGCGCGTTGCCATGTTGATCCAGCGATACCTGCCGCATGTTGGTGGCGCCGAACGGCAGTTACAACAGCTGGCTCCCCGTCTGAAAAACCTGGGTTTCGATGTAGTCATTCTCACCCGCCATGAGAAGGGTTTGGCGCGCTCCGAGCAGATCGGGGGCATCCCGGTCTACCGCCTGCCTGCCTCGGGACCCAAGGCCTGGGCGGCGCTGACTTTTACCGTCTCGGCGCTGCTGAGGCTGCTGCGCCTGCGCCCGGACCTTCTGCACGCCCATGAGATCCTGACGCCGGCCTCCATTGCGCTGTGGGCCAAGCGGCTCCTGCCCCGGCCGGTGGTCGTGAAGCTCCTGCGCGGCGGGGCGCGCGGCGATATCTACAAGCTGAAGAAACGCCCGCTATGGAAGATTTATTTACGCAGCCTGCGGCGCGGCGTGGATGTCTTTATTGCCATCAGCCAGGAGATCGACGAGGAACTGGCCGCCCTCGGGATGCGGCCGGAACAGCGTGTCTTCCTGCCCAACGGCGTGGACGCGGTGCGCTGTACGCCCGTCTCGGAGGAGCGCAAGCAGAAGCTGCGCCAGGCGCTGGCCCTGCCGCGCAAGTCCGCGCTGGTGGTGTACGCGGGACGGCTGGTACCGGAGAAACGTGTTGATTTCCTCTTAACCGTATGGAATGACATACGCAAAAAATTCCCCGATACACATCTGCTCATCCTGGGCGAGGGAGCGGAAGAGACGCGCCTGAAAGAAATGAATGTGCAGGGAGTGCAGTTCACGGGCCAGGTGGACGATGCGGTCCCGTACTTCCAGGCAGCGGATTTGTTCGTGCTGCCTTCGTCCA
Organism: Anaerolineales bacterium; assembly: GCA_036276515.1. GTDB lineage: Bacteria > Chloroflexota > Anaerolineae > Anaerolineales > Villigracilaceae > Defluviilinea. Next base: position 22,478 of record DASUOS010000095.1, read on the forward strand.
CCGAGGGTCTGTCCAACTCGATGCTGGAGGCGATGTCGTGCGGCCTGGCTGTGCTGGCGACGAGCGTGGGCGGTGCGCCGGATGTTATTGCTCACGGAGAGAGTGGGTACCTGATTCCTCCCGATGACAAGGAAGCATTGCGCCGCGGCCTGGAAACGCTGCTCGAAGATCGCGCCCTGCGCTCTACTCTGGGATCCAACGCCCGCCAGCGTATCCTGGCCGAGTTCTCGCTGGATTCGGTTGCCAAGCGTTTGGCAGCGCTGTATCAGAGGTTGTTGTAGTATTTCACTTTCCTGGCAATACCCCGGCTGCTTCACCTGCACTTGCACCAGTACGTGCGCCAGTTGCAAGTGCAGGTGCAAGTGTCGCCGGGGTTGCGAGGAGGGTTTCAGCCCGACGACCGCGAAGCGTACCTTTAGGTAAGCAATCTCTTACCTCGTTTGCATAGGACTATTGCATACGAGATTGCTTCGTCGCAATGACAGGAACGTTACGGGTTGACCACGATCTCTGCTTCATGGCTTTCCGGGTTCACCGCCACATATCCATTCGTAAAGTCACGCCGCCAGCCGCCATTCTCTTCGTAGCGGGCGCCCAGTGGAGCACCAAGATCGAGCTCGTAATTCTCATACCACCACAGATCGCGGTAATTCTCCGAGTGGGTGTAGCGAAAGACCGCATTTCCGTCGGCGAGCAGCAAATACGAAGCGTAGGCAAACTTCTGCAGCGCCAGGTCCCCCTGGGTGCCCTGCGCCACCAGGATCATGGTCTTGCCCTGGTCCATGGCGTTTTGCACACGGTCCATCTGTTCCTCCCAGTCATCCGCATCGCGGAAGCCGTCGGACCAGTCGGTGGCGAACGATTCGACCATCGCCCCATCCAGGTGCTGAAGGTACTGGTCGAAGACGTGGTCGTCGTCCAGCGAGACGATGTTGCCGTAGATATGTTTGCCGCGCGGCTCGAAGTAGCCCTGGCGGAGATACGCCAGGAAGCCTTCCACTGCGTCCGCATAGCTCTGGGCGTTGGGATACTTCAGCAGGGACCTGCCATCTCCTACCATCTTAACGGGACTGGCTTCCACATTGTCGAGAAAAAGATCGTCCCAGCCGTGGGTCTCCTGCAGCTCGCGGGCCCGCTCCAGGAAGAACTGGCGGTAGCCCTCTGAGCCGGGATCCATGTGATAGGTATCGTCGCCGCTCTTGATCGGCTGGCCGTTCTGGTCGAGCAGGAACCAGTCGGGGTGTTGCTCCCGGATCATACAGAAATCGCCTTCCTTGAAAGCGACCTGGTTGCCGCTTGGGCCCTCGTCACAGCCTTCCGGGTCTTCGACAATTAGCAGCAGCAGGTACTGCGAGAAGCGCCCGTCCAGCCCGGCCTGGCGGAACTGGTCGCGGGCGGTCTCGTCTTTGTGAGTCAGGATGAAGAAGTCGAAGTGATCGGAAACGAAATCGAAGTCGCTTTCCTGCGGTGGCTTGTAGAACCAGGCAAGGTGGGAGACATCGTCCGGGTAGGCTGAGGAACCAGATTGGGTGGCGGCGGGGGAGATGGATTCAGGAGGGGGAAGGGGAGAGGGTGTAGGGGGGAGGGGGGAGGCAGCGTGACCGTAGGAATACAGGCTGATAAAGACCATCCCTCCCAGGGCAGCCAGTACGAGTAAAACATAGGGGATTTTTTTCATGGAGAGTGATTGGAGGTCGTTCTCTCAGCGTTTTTCCCTGGCGGCCCGGGTGAGGATCTGGAAGGCCGAGGAAATCAGGGCGGCGATGTATGCCTGACCTGCAGGAGTTCCTTTCTCGAGATCGTCCAATTGTTTGAGCAGCGCCCCGCGGATACCGCTCGCCCGGTGCGCCCAGTACGAATCGACCGAGACACGTTCCAGACGGGTGAGCAGCAGCCGTATAAGCTTGGTCTCTTCAGCGGGGTTCATGGGTGGTATACAGGCGCCCCCGGCGCGGGTCATGCTTAACCGGTACCGGAGCGTCTTCTACAGATTATTGTATCTATTTTAACGTAAAACGGGTTGATTAGTGACTTGCCATCTGGGGGCGTAAAAAAGTGTTCGCTGCGAAGTCCGAAGTCTAATCATGGAGATACACATCGTCCCGGGGATTTTCCGGAAAGTCACGGAATTTATGTAGAGCGTTTATTGCCGGGAATGAAATCGGCTATAATTACGATGTACCTGCACCTGTAGCTCAATTGGATAGAGCGTTTGTCTTCGGAACAAAAGGTTGGGAGTTCGAGCCTCTCCAGGTGCACTTTACCGTATACATTGATATGCAGAACATCTTCCGCGGCCTGCCATGCTTTCATGGTCTCAAATGCAAGCCCCTTCTCCACAAGAGAAGGGGCTGAAGATTTAAGCTGCCTGGCGGCTAATGAATGTACGGCCGGAGAACATCGCGCGAGATATAGAAACCGCGCTTGACCAGATCCTCGCTGCCCTCGAAAGCGCGGTCTTCATGCTCGATGCTGACCACATAATCATAGCGCGCCGCAGTCAGCGCCGCTATGAACTTCGCCCAGTCGACATCTCCCAGGCCGGGCAGGCGCGGGACCTGCCAGCCCATGCCTTGCGACAGCACGCCGTGATTGTAGAGACCTTCGCGGTCGATGTGCAGGTCCTTGGCATGGACGTGGAAGATCCTGTCCGAAAAGTCCCGGACCACCCGTTCATAATCGATCATTTGCAGGATCAGGTGCGAAGGATCCAGGTTCAGCCCAAAGTTCTCGTCCGGGATGATCTCCCACATCCTGCGCCAGATGGCGGGCGAGCTGGCCAGGTTGACGCCGCCGGGCCACTCATCATAAGTGAACAGCATCGGACAATTTTCAATGGCAATTTTAATGCCATGGTCCTTCGCGAACCGGACGATGGGTGGCCAGATCTCCGCATAGTCTTCGAGATTCTGAGGAACAGTCTTGTTCTTGTCCTTGCCAATGAATGTACCCACAATAGGCACTTCCAATAACGCTGCACCTTCGATCACTTTTTTCAGGTGGGCGACCACCATTTCGCGATGCTCGGCTTCGGGATGGAGAGGGTTGGGATAATAGGCCAGGGACGAGATGACCAGACCGCAATCGTCCAGCATGGCCCGGATCTCTTTCGCCTTGGCCGGATCCAGATCATTCACGTCAATGTGTGTTACACCGGCGTAGCGGCGGGTGGCTTTTTCGAGCGGCCAGCAGGCAATCTCAATGGCCTCGAAGCCGCTTTCAGCGCCCCATTTCGCCACCGCCCCCAGGGATTTGCCGGGAAAGGGCGCGGTCAGGAATCCAAGTTTCATTTATTTCTCCTTGTCGGCTGGATACAAGACACTTATCCGACTTTGACCCATGCCTTCTCCCGGGCACTACGGGCAACGGCCTCACACAATTGCATTTCGTAGTGGCCATCGGCGAAGGTCGGGAAGTCAGGTGTTCTGCTGAAATCACCGGTCAGAATATAATCATAGACCTTATTGTAAAGCTGCTTGAACGTGTCAGGAAAGCCTTCGTTGTGGCCGCCCGGATAGGAGGAGACCGCGCGTGCTTCAGGTGACAAAAGGGACGGATCCTTCAGCAGGGTCTGGTTGGGACCGGCTCGATGGCCGATCCACAGCTCATTGGGCCGCTCGGAATCCCAGGCCAGCGAAGACTTCGATCCGTTGATCTCATAGAACAGCCGGTTCTTGCGGCCTGACGAAACCTGGGAAACTGTCAGCACTCCCCGCACGCCGTTCTCGTAGTGCAGAACGACCGACGCATAGTCTTCGGTGTGGATAGGCTGATCGATATAGTCTTCAGGCGTCAATAGTTTTCCTGTAAACGTTTCCGGCGGCCTGGCTGGCTTTTTGCGGATGGGGTGGAAGGTCTTGAAATCCGCATACACTTCCTCCACGTGCAGACCGGTTATGAAAGTCATGAGATCCAGCCAGTGCGAGCCGATATCTCCTACTGCCCGAAGCGTTCCACCGAGCTCCGGTTCGAGACGCCAGTTCCAGTCTGTGGGGAGCAGCAGCCAGTCCTGGAGATAGGAACCCTGCAGGACAAAGAGATCGCCGAGCTCACCGCTCTGCACCATGCTGCGCGCCTGCTGGGCCAGCGGGTACATGCGGATATTGAAGTTGACGGCGTTAACGAGCTGCTTTTCTTTTGCCAGTTCCAGCAATTCGGCCGACTGTCCGGACGTCATTGCCAGCGGCTTCTCGCAGATCACGTGTTTCCCGGCCAGCAAAGCCGCCCTGGCATGCGGGTGATGGAGATGGTTCGGGGTGGCCAGATGCACCACGTCGATATCCGGGTCGGCGAGCAGTTCGTCGAGCGATCCGTAGCTGCGCGGGATACCCAGCTCAGCAGCCTTGTGTCGAGCCGTCTCGTCGTTGTACTCTGCAAGTCCCAGTACCTGGATGCCGTTGCGGCGCAGTCCTTCCACGTGGGCCGGACCGATGAAGCCTGTCCCCGCGACCCCCACTCCAATCGTTTGTTTCGTAAGCGTTTTTAGCATGGTCCTATTCCCTTTGAGTTAAGGCAAATTTGTTTCCGATATTAATCCATAGCGCAGCCGACCGATACTGATGAGCTCGTATTTGTAATCCTTCATTGTATGCTGCGCTTAGGCGACTTTTATGCCAGACAGGCCCCTCCCTGTGGAGGAGCCACCTCGGTGCTGACCCATCTGAATGGTCCTGGGCTAGGTATGGTTAACCATGAGTCTGCCCTTTTCCTTGCGGGTCTTCACCAGTGTATCGGTGTAAAACTTGTTGAACGTGGCGCAGCCAATCGGCGCCTGCTGGATGAGCAGCTCGAGACAGTTATCGCATGTGGTGCAGTAATTGATCTCGGCCTCCCGTCCCTCGCGCAGTTTCAAGGGGATCATGGGATCGGCCAGGGATTGGCGGCCAAGGGCGATCATGTCCACGTAGCCCTTCTGGACATTTTGGGCGCCATAGGCAAGCAGGGCGCTGTCTTCTGGGCTGACGGCCTGCAGCTTGCCCTTGCCCTTGCCAAACACCGAGTAGTTCGAACCGATGATCACTGTCTCCCGTTTGACATTCTCCTTGAGGACCTTGGCAAAAAACTGGTGCAGGTAGGCAAAGTAGGGATGATCTTTATCGGCCTGAGTCAAACTGATTGTTATCGACGGGCTGCCCGCCGACTGGATGAAGTACTGCGCGCCGCGCTCCTCCAGGCCTTTGACGAGGTCCACCGGCTCGCTCAGGTCGATGACCGGGGTGTCGGGCCCCGCTGTGCCAAAGCCGCCGGGGAAGCCTTCCCAGACCGAGATCTTCGAGCCGATCAAGAAGTTTTCATCCGGGATCACCTTGCGGATGCGCTCGTAGAGATCGAAAGCGAACTGGCGGCGGTTTTCCCACGAGCCGCCATATTTCCACTTGCGGTTGTTATACGGGCGCAGGATCTGCGAGCCGAGGTAGCCATGGCAGAATTTCATGTCGATCCCATCTGCGCCGACGTCGTAGGTCATTCTGGCCGCCAGGACAAAATCATCCATGATCTTCTCGAATTCGTCCTCGGTGATGACATCCGCCGTGTATCCAGGAAGCGGTCTCACAGAAAGGCGCTTTGAGAACTCAGGATTGCTCAGCTCGCCCGAGTGGGTCAGCTGGAAGATGAAGAGAGGTTTGGGATTCACTTCGCGCATGCGCCGGACGAATTTCGCCAACGGCGCCTCGTTCTGGGGCATGATAAACAGCTGGTTCATGCGCGAGCGGTTTTTATCGGTGATGGTGATCGCTTCGAGACTGATCAGGCCTGCTTCACCTTTGAACAGGTTTTCATAGCGCTGGTAGGTCAGGTCGGTCGGATTACCGGCCGGGTCGGCGTCATTGCATTCCATGGCCTGGCTGAAGAAACGGTTCTGGCAGTCGCGCGTGCCGATCTTGATCGGGGAAAGAAGGATGTCGCTCTTGTTCATTTTATACCTCCAGGGTTGTATTCATCTCAATGCAAAGATAAAGGTGCAGTGTCTTATTCTGAGAGGGGGAGTTTTTCGCAGAACTCGATCGTCACACCATTCGGATCCAGAAACAGCATCACGCGCGCTCCAAGGTTTGGAAGATCGCAGGTGGGGAGCGTGATCTCCACGCCCTCCGCCCTCAAAAGCTTCTCGTGCGCCGCCACATCCTCCACCTGAAAGGCGACATGGCGCAGGCCGCTGTCATCGTCTGTGCGCGAGAGCATCCGGTTCCTGCCGTGATAGTCGAACAATTCCAGCCGTGAGCCGTTGGGGAGCGCGAAATAAGTGATTTCGAAGTCGCCGCAATCGACGGTCTGAAGTTGTTTCAATCCCAAAATCCGCCCGTAGAAATCCAGCGACCGATCAAAGTCGGTGCAGTTGATGGCGATGTGGTCGATGTTTCCAATGTTCAATTTGATAATTCCAAAAAGGACAAGGCAGCCCATTGGTTCTGACAGTCTGCCTTGCCTGATTGATTTAGAGTACTTCCCGTTGAGAGACTTCGGACGACACAAAGATCTTGAAAAGGTTGGGGTCCCTGCGCAGCTCATGCAGAGCCCATTCCAGGTCTTCCAGCGGCACCTTCATGGAGAAGAGCGGAGAGGGATCGATCCGTTTGTTGGCGAGCAGTGCGATGGCATCGGGCCAGTCGTCGCCGATCCCGGCGCAGGAACCGGTGATCTTCTTCTCGCCCAGCACGAACTCGAAGGGGCGGATCTGCATGGTATCCTGTTCGCCGGTGATGCCAAAGGCGGAGAGCGTACCGCCCTTGCGCAGCATGGCGAAGGCCTGCTCGTAGGTCTTGGTTGTGCCGACAGCTTCGATGGCGTAATCCACGCCGCGCCCGTCGGTCAGGTCCAGGACAGCCGCGACCGGGTCGTCTACTTCCCGGACGTCGATGATGGTATCGGCGCCCATATCCTTGGCGATCTGCAGGCGCTTGGTATTGTCGCCGAGGACGATGACCGGGGCGCAGGCGCGCAGGACGGCCATGCGGGCATGCAGCACGCCCAAGCCGCAGCCAATGATGGCCATGCTGCCGCCGATCCGGGCGTTGACCGCCTTTGCCGCGTGGATGCAGCAGGAAAGCGGCTCGATGAAGGCGCCTTCCTCGAAGCTCAGAGTGTCAGGAAGGTGATGGAGCAGGGATACTTTCGCCTTCACGTATTCGGCGAAAGTCCCGTCCGTATGGATACCCAGCTGTGTGAAGTTGTTGCACAGCAGCTGGTCGCCGCGGATGCAGTAGTAGCAGTGACCGCAGGACATGTTGATGTCTGCGGTGACACGGTCGCCTTCCTTGAACCCATGGCCATTCCTGCGGATCTGGGCAATCTCTCCGGAGAACTCGTGCCCGGGGATCATCGGCAGTTTATCGGCAGAATACCAGCCATTGTAGATGCTCCAATCGGTACCGCAGATACCGGTATTCTTGACTTTGATCAGGACCTCGTCTTCGCCGATCTCGGGAATCGGCACTTCCTTGATCTTGACGCACTGGACCGTCTCCATGACGGCTGCTTTCATCGTTTTTGTCATCGGATCTACTCCTTAATTGTCTGTTATTGTTAGTTGAACAGGACGTCGTTGCGGCCCTCGTATGGTTTTTCGATCAATAAGGGCTTGAGATAGGCGATTGTCTTGGTGATGCCGTCATGGCGGCTCATGGTCACATCTTCGTGCTCGTAGCTCATTACGTAGTCATAGCCGATCAGCGAGAGCTCGGTAATGACCTTCTTCCACGGGACCGAGCCCCAGCCGGGGATGCGGAAACGGAAACCGCGCCCGAGGCGCTGCCAGTCACCCTGGGGGATGAGTCCGGAGCGGCGGACGTTATGCGCCACGATCTCCCCATCCTTGGCGTGCACGTGAAGAATATACGGAGCAAGGGCATCGATGAAGTTTTCCACGTCAATGCCGAGGTAGATCAGGTTCGCCGGGTC
>DASUOS010000096.1:0-12691 GCA_036276515.1 Anaerolineales bacterium
CTGTTGGCGAACCTTGTTATACGCCAGCTGCAGCGCGGTGACCAGCTCCTTGGCATTATCGGTGGCATTGCGCATGGCGACCATGCGGGCTGCGTGCTCGCTCGCCTGCGACTCGAGAACCGCCTGGTAGATCTGCAGCGCTGTAAAACGCGGGATCATTTCGTCCAGGATGTCCTTCTGATCCGGCTCGAACTCGTACGCCGCGGCAGGACCCGTGTGGTGCTCGCCAAAATCCTGCACCAGGCCTTCCCGGTTGCCCATCTCGAGCGGCAGCAGCTGCTTAACGTTGGTCACCTGGCGCGCCATGCTGACGAAGTCGGTGTAGATCAGAAAAACCTCATCCACGTCGCCCTTGATGAATTCATCCACAGCCAGTCTTCCAATGGAAGAGACTGCGCCGAACTTTGGCGAAGATGGAAGATTGCTGAAATCCGCCACAACCGGTTTGCGAAGCCGGTACAGGAGGTCGCGGCCTTTGCGGCCTACTGTAATGTATTTTACAGGGAGGTGGTATTTATCGAACCGCTGAAGAACATAGCGGATGATGTTCGTGTTGTAGGCGCCTGCCAGGCCTCGGTCGGCAGTCATGACGATAACCAGGGCGTTCTGCGGGTTCGACCGCGGGGTCAGCAGCGGATGCAGGTTGAGCCCGCCGGGCTGGTTGGTGATATGCGTCAGGACCTGCCAGGCCTTGGTCGCATAGGAGCGGGTCGCGGACAGCGCCTGGATCGCCTTGCGTACCTTGGCGGCGCTGACCGCCTCAAGGGCGCGCGTCACCTGGGAGATGTTCTTTACACTCTTGATGCGCAGCCGCATCTCTCGCGCAGATGCCATCGGTTATGCCTGCCAGGTGTGAAGGAAGGCATCCAGTGCCTTGACCATGCTTTGACGGTTGCTGTCGGTGATCGCTTTCTTCTCGACGATGTCCCTGCCCACTTCCGGGTAGGACGCCTCCATGAACCGCAGCAGGTCGGCCTGCCACTGTGCCATGTTGGCCACCGGGACCTGGTCGGCGTAGCCATTGGTGCCGGCGAACAGCACGATCACCTGGTCTGAAAGCGACATGGGGGAATACTGCGGCTGTTTTAGAATTTCCTGCATGCGCTGGCCGCGTCCGAGCTGCTGCTGGGTGGCTTTGTCGAGGTCGGAAGCCATCAGGGCGAAGGCTGCCAGCTCGCGATACGAAGCCATATCCAGGCGCAGGCGTCCCGCCACCTGTTTCATTGCCTTCGTCTGGGCGTCGCCGCCCACGCGCGAGACCGAGATACCCACGTTCACTGCCGGTCGGATGCCGGCGTTGAACAGGTTGGTTTCGAGATAGATCTGCCCGTCCGTGATCGAGATCACATTCGTCGGCACGTAGGCAGACACGTCTCCGAGCAGGGTTTCGATGATCGGCAGGGCGGTCAGGGAGCCGCCGGTGCCTTTCACTTTAACGATCTTGTAGTTATCGGGGTTTTCCATTTCCTTGCGGGCCTTTTCGGCTTCGTCTTTGGAAATCGGTCCCTTATATACCTGACCATCGACGGCATCCTGCTCGGCGGCAAGATCCTCGCCGAAATCCTTGTTCACAATGACATAGCTGTTGGCGAGGCGCACGGAGCGCTCGAGCAGGCGGGAGTGCAGGTAGAACACATCACCGGGATACGCTTCACGTCCCGGCGGGCGGCGCAGGAGCAGCGATACCTGGCGGTAAGCCCAGGCATGCTTGGACAGGTCATCATAGATGATGAGGGCATCGCGTCCGGTTTCGAGGAATTCCTCGCCGATGGCGGTGCCGGAATAGGGGACGATGTACTGCAGGGCTGCGGATTCGTCGGCCGCGGCGACCACGACAATGGTGTGGTCCATGGCACCGTTGCGCTCCAGGATGCCGACCGTGCGGGCGATGGCGGCTTTCTTCTGACCGATCGCGACATAGATACAGACCAGGTCCTTGCCCTTCTGGTTGATGATGGTATCGATGGCAATGGCCGTCTTGCCGGTCTGGCGGTCTCCGATGATCAGCTCACGCTGGCCGCGGCCAACCGGGATCATGGCGTCGATCGACTTGATACCGGTCTGGACCGGGGTATCCACGTCCTGGCGCTGGACCACGCCGGGGGCGATGCGCTCGATCGGCCGGAAGCCGGTCGTGGCGATCGTTCCCTTGCCGTCGATCGGCTCACCCAGAGCGTTGACGACGCGCCCGATCATTGCATCCCCGACCGGGACCGAGGCGATCCGTCCGGTGCCGCGCACGGTCATGCCTTCGATGATCCCCCCGTAATCACCCATGATGATCACACCGACGCTGTCTTTCTCGAGATTGAATGCCGTTCCCATCACCCCATTTGCAAACTGGACCAGTTCCTGGGCTCTTACATTTGCCAGCCCATCGACCCGGGCGATACCATCGCCCGCTTCCACCACTGTACCGATGTCACTGATATTGAGCTCAGGCTCGAATCCTTCAATTTGCTTCTGCAAATCGCCTGTGATTTGCTTGATCAGATCCGTCATGTATCCTCCATGCCAAATTCGTATTATGTACAAGAACCCGGATAAGTACTTTTATCCGGGCGTATGCGAGTTTTTGGGCCGCGCACCCTGCGATTCGCTCACAAAGAGCTCTTCGTGAGGCGGCGCACAATCGAACCAATGATACCTGAAAGAACCTTCATTGTCTAGTTACCCGGTCCGGCATAATTGCTGAGCATGAAATTTTAAGGCGGAAAACAGTATAAAACTCATGAGTAGGTGATCTACCCCTTGTCAACCTTACAGCTTGTACTATACTACCGCATGTTAAAAACAGCCTTTTGAATAAAAGTGAGTGTCGAGCCATAAGGCGGCACTCTTTAGATCAAAACTTGATCGATTACAAGGAGAGAACATGCTTTCTCACGGAGAAGATAAGCCCCCCGGTCAGCGCCTGAAGCGCTACTGGAAAGTTGCCGTCCTGGCAAACATCAAGGATGATACCCGGCCCAAGCCGGAGGGCGTCCCACCGGATGCGTTTGCGGACTTCGACCATATCGAGACGATCGACTCGATCCGGGGTGCGATCGAGACGGACGGACACCAGACGATCTTTATCCAGGCCGATGAAGATCTGCCGTTCGCCCTCCGGGAGGAAAAACCCGACATCTGCTTCAATATTGCCGAAGGCCTGGGTGGCGACGCACGTGAAGCCCAGGTCCCGGCCCTGCTGGAGATGATGAAGATCCCCTACACCGGCTCACGCGTCCTGACCAACGGCATCTCCCTCGACAAGACATTGACCAAGCGTATCTGGCGCGACCGGCGCCTGCCTGTGGCTCCCTTCCAGGAGTTCATCGCCGGCGATGAGCCGCTGCGCGCCGACCTGGAATTTCCACTCTTCGTCAAGCCGGCCCGCGAAGGGACCGGTATGGGCGTCGACATGCGCGCCATCGTCAATAACGAGAAGGAGCTGCGCGAGCGCACTGATTACATCATCAATACCTATCACCAGCCGGCCCTGGTGGAGGTGTTCCTGCCGGGGCGCGAGTTCACGGTTGGGATCCTGGGCCGCTCAGACGCCAAGCTTTATTCCCGCCACCCTGAATGGTACGAAAAGGATGGTTTCCACCGCTTCCCGATCCTCGAGCTGGACATGACCCGCTCGGTCACGCCACTCGTCTACAGCAAGGAAGCGAAATCCAAGGAGGTGGGTGAAGAAGGGGCGCCGGGTTACTTCTGCCCGGCGAACATCGAGCCTGAACTGGAGAAGAAGCTGAAATATTATGCCCTGCGCGCCCACGTCCTCCTGAATGCCCTGGATGTCTCGCGCACCGACATCCGCCTGGATGCGCAGGGCAACCCGCGCGTCATGGAGATCAATACCCTGCCCGGGCTGACGCCGGACTACAGCGACCTGTGCCTGCAAAGCAAGGCCGAGGGCATCCGCTACGAGGATTTGATCCTGGAAATCCTCTATCTGGGTGCCTCCCGCTGGGGCATGGTCGAGCCGCGCGAGCTGGTCCAGGAGAACAACAAGAAGAAGTAGGTCACGCTTTTAGCGTGACAAGCTCTTGAAACAAAATAGGCAGCTGGTTCTACCCCCACAAAAAAGGACGGCGGCGTTTAACAACGCCGCCGTCTTCTGCTTTTGAAATTCTTTTAACGTTACGAGGTCACGATCTTGATATTGAACCTCTGGGACGAGATGGCATTCCGCAGGTTGTGCCAGAGAAGGACATACATTTCCACGCCGCGGGCGGTCTCGATGCCGCCCAGGTCGATGATCTCCTTCCAGCCGAACCAGTCACGCAGGATGCGGACAACCGTGGCCTTGGCTTCGATATCATCGCCGCTGACAAAGACATGCGTGCGCTCGAGCAGCTTGGCCGGGTCGACCATCACGTTCGCGTTGACGGTGTTGAGGGTCTTGACCACCTTTGTTTCCGGGAAAGCCCGCTGGATCTGCTCCCCGAGCGAGTCTTCGTTGCAGATGGTCAGGGTCCACATATCTGTAGAACGGTCGAGGGGGTTCGACGTGTCGATCAGGATCTTGCCTTTGAGATTCTCCGCTCCGGCCTGCTGGAGAGCATCCAGGGAGGCCGCACCCAGTGTGCAGTTGAAAATGATCTCACCAAAGGATGCAGCGTTCATGAAGGTCCCATACAGCGCATGCTGCCCACCCGCATCCTTGGCCCAGGCAACCGCCGGGGGATTGGCCTCGTCGCGCGACCCCAGCATCACCTCATGACCCAGCTGCACCAGCTTGGAACCGATAGTCTGACCTGTGACTCCCGAACCCAAAACACCGATCTGCATATGAACTCCTTCTCGTGCCTCGATTTATTTCTGCTGGAACGTACTCAAAGGAACATAGCCTTCTATTGCCTAGTGTAGCATTAAAGTTAATGGGGATAAAGGTTTATCCAGGGAAGAGATGGCACCTGACCAGTTTACGGGCTGTATTCGAGCTGTCCTAGCTCGTAATGGCGGATCTTGAGTGTCGGTTTGGTCAGCTTGGTCTTGAGCCACTTCAAGCGGAAGGTTTCCTCGCGCTCGCGCTCCTCCAGCGATGCCACGATAAAGGCGATCGTATCCTGGTACTGGGGAATAAAAATGTGCTGGAGGGCATTCACCCGGCGCTGTGTCTTCCGCAATTCGTTGGCCAGGCGCCAGACCGTTGCCGTGAGCATGGCCAGTTGGGAGATCCGCAGCAGCACCTCCCGGAAGGCGGTGCTTGCCTCGTCCAGGACGGCAGCGGTGTCACTCGGGCTATACAGCAGTTTGGCAGGCTCGCCGCTGGCGGTGATGACGGGGATCGCCACGCCCATGATGCCGCGCAGCTTAAGATGGACATCGACCGTTTTGCTGGCGGCAAGGGCCGCCCATTCCACATGATCGCTGCCCATCACCAGGCGGGCCTTCCCGATGGCGTCATAGGCGGTTTCGAGCAGCGCCCAGACTTCCTTCTGCACCTGATCGGCTTCCTTGGCCACGCGGACGAGCTCGCCGGTCAGGGCCTCCCGCTTGCGGTCGAGGATCTCATAGCCTTCGCGCGCAAAGCGTAAGTCCTTTTTCAGGCGGATGAGGTTGGTGCGGGTGGGAGCAACGTTAATTTGTGGCATCGTCGCCTGTGTAATACTGGTTGATCTCGTCCAGGGTGACGCGGGTCAGCTCGGTCTTCGGCAGCATGGAGAGCAGCTTCCAGCCGATCTCGAGGGTCCGCTCGATGGTGCGGTTTTCGGTAAAGCTCTGATTGACAAATTCCTTCTCAAAGGCGCGCCCAAATTTCAGATACCTCTGATCGGTATCGGTCAATTCCTCCTCGCCGATGACCGAGGCAAGCGACCGGACATCCTGGGTGCGGGCATAGGCCGCGTAGAGCTGGGCGCCCCAGCGCGGGTGGTCGTCGCGGGTGCGGCCTTTGCCGATGCCGTCCTTCATCAAACGGGAGAGGCTGGGCAGAACGGTCACCGGAGGATAGACCCCGGCAAAGGAGAGCTCACGCCCCAGCACGATCTGTCCTTCGGTGATATAGCCTGTCAGGTCGGGCATGGGGTGGGTGATGTCGTCGTTGGGCATCGTCAGGATCGGGATCTGGGTGATCGAGCCCTTACTGGTGCGGATGCGGCCCGTGCGTTCGTACAATGAGGCCAGGTCGCTATACAGATATCCCGGATATCCTTTACGGCTGGGGACTTCGCCGCGGATGTTCGAGATCTGGCGCAGGGCTTCGCCGTAGTTGGTCATATCGGTCAGCACCACCAGGACATGCATCCCGCGCTCATAGGCCAGGTACTCGGCCAGGGTCAGCGCTGCCCGGGGAGTAACGATACGCTCCACCGGGGGATCGTCTGCCAGGTTGAGGAACATCGCCACCCGGGTCAGGGCGCCGCTTTCGGTGAAGGAACGGCGGAAGTAGTCCGCTACGTCATTTTTGACACCCATGGCGGCAAATACGATGGAGAACTGCTCTGCTTCGCCATCGGATTCGGCGCCAGCGAGTTTTCCAAGGGTTGCCTGGCGCACGATCTGCGCTGCAAGCTGGTCGTGGGGCAGGCCGGCGCCGGAAAAGATCGGCAGCTTCTGGCCGCGCAGAAGGGTATTTAAGCCATCGATGGTCGAAATACCCGTCTGGATATAATCGCGCGGGTAGATGCGGGCCGTCGGGTTGATCGGCTGGCCGTTGACGTCGGCGTAGGTATCCGTCAGCGGCTCCGGACCGCCGTCGATCGGGTTCCCCAGGCCGTCGAAGATGCGTCCGAGCATTTCCTCGGCGACCGGCATGTGAAGTGTTTCTCCGAGGAACCGGATGCGGGTCTCGTCGATGGACAGGCCCGTGGACCCGGCAAACACCTGGATCACCGCCATGTCCTCGCCCACTTCCAGGACACGCCCTCGGCGTATGTTGCCTTTTGAATCCCGGATCTCTACCACCTCATCATAGCTGACGTTGGTCGCGCCTTCCACGATGACGATCGGTCCTTCAATGCGGCCAACACCGACAACTTCCTGGCCGCCTAACACGGTTGCGCCATTTCCGTTCATCTGTACTCCGCATCCAATTGACTCATCTGTTCGTCAATTGCTTTTTGAACGTCGTCGAATTTTTGCAGTTCTTCATTTCCAATATTGGACTTCATTCGGATCAGCATATCCACGACCGGCAGATCGTGGATCAGGCTAATGGGAGCGCCGCGCTTGATGATATTCATGCCACGGTCATGGAAATAGAGGACGAGCTCCAGCATACGGATCTGCTTCTCGATCGGCGAGTAGGCATCCACCGGGTCCGTTGCGTTCTGCTGCAAAATACCTTCCCGGAGCAGACGGCTGGTCTCCAATACCATGCGCTCGGCAAAAGGCAAGGCATCCGGGCCTACGAGCTTGACGATCTGCGAGAGGCGGTTCTCTTCGCTCAACAGTTCCATGGCCCGGTTGCGCATCGCAAACCAGTCCTTGCCGACCTTCTCACGCCACCAGTCCGCCACATCTTCGATGTACTCGCTGTAGCTGTCGAGCCAGTTGATGGCCGGGAAGTGGCGGGCCGAGGCCAGGGATTTATCCAGCGCCCAGAAGCAGCGGATGAAGCGCTTGGTGTGCTGGGTGACCGGCTCAGAAAAGTCACCCCCGGGAGGCGAGACGGCGCCGACGATGGTCACCGATCCCTTTGTCCCGTTGAGGTTTTCCACGTACCCGGCCCGCTCATAGAATTCGGCGAGACGGCCAGCCAGGTAGGCCGGGTAGCCTTCCTCGGCAGGCATCTCTTCCAGGCGGCCCGACACTTCACGCAGGGCTTCCGCCCAGCGCGAGGTGGAGTCGGCCATCAGGGCCACGCTGTAGCCCATGTCCCGGTAGTATTCGGCGATCGTGATGCCGGTATAAATACTGGCTTCGCGGGCAGCCACCGGCATGTTGGACGTATTGGCGATCAGCACGGTCCGTTCCATCAGCGGGCGGCCGGAGCGCGGGTCGACGAGGTGCGGGAATTCCTGGAGCACCTCGGTCATCTCGTTGCCGCGCTCGCCGCAGCCGATGTAGACGATCACCTCGGCATCTGCCCATTTGGCGATGCTGTGCTGGGTAACGGTCTTGCCCGAGCCGAACGGACCCGGGATGCCCGCCGCCCCACCCTTGGCGACCGGGAAGAACGTATCCAGGATGCGCTGGCCGGTGATCAGCGGGATACTGACCCCGAGACGGCGGATAAACGGGCGCGGCCGCCGGACGGGCCAGCGCTGGAGCATGCTCACGTCCCGCTCCTCCTTCCCCACCTTCACCCGGGCGATCGGTTCGTCCACCGTATATTCTCCGGGTTCGGCCACCCAGGTCACCGTGCCTGCGATATCCGGGTGAAGCATCACGCGGTGCTCGAAGGTTTCCGTCTCCATGGCGATGCCCACGATCGCGCCGCCCTTGACCTCATCATCGACTTTGACGCTGGAAGTGTATTTCCAGCGTTTTTCGCGGTTGATCGGCTCGAAGCTGGTGCCGCGGCGGATGAAGGAGCCGGTCGCCTCTTCCAGCAGCGGAAGAGGTCGCTGCACGCCATCATAAATACTCTGGATCAACCCGGGTCCCAGATCGACCGACAGAGGTAACCCTGTTCCGAACATGGGGGCGCCGGGCGCCATCCCCGATGTTTCTTCATAGACTTGAGCTGTGATAATGTCCCCATCCAGACCGATCACTTCACCCACCAGGTGTTCATCCCCCACCTCGACCAGCTCCAGCATGCCGATGCGACGAGAACCGCGGGCCCGGACAACGGGACCGCTGATCCAGGTGATCGTTCCTACTCGCTCACTCATAACTGTTCTCCCATTAATATTTTATGCACGGAGGACCGCAGGTTGCTCTGCAGCCGATCCAGGCGCGTCTCCAGCGTATTATCGTAGTGCAGTTTTCCCTCTGCAGCGTCCACGACGACTCCCAATCCCTCTTCCAGGGGCTCCCCAAGGGTATATTCCCCGTTCAGTTCCCTGGAGATTTCAGCCAGGGTTCCTTTTTCGAGCAGGCCCCTAGTCGTTGAATCGACCCGGAGTTCCGCTTTATTCACTCGCAGCTGTGTCAGGGCCTCCCGCAGCAGGGTCGCAGCCAGCTGGCCGTATTCCGGGCGCCTCTGGATCTCGGGCAGTTTCTCTTTGGCCGCCTGGAATACGCGATCCAACAGTTTTTCCCGTTCCTCCAGCTGCAGTGTGCGGGCTTTCAGCTGGGCGCTTGCCAAGCTCTGGCTGCGCAGGCGATCTGCTTCCTGCCGTGCCCGGTCGAGGATCGCCTTGCGCTCCCGTTCAGCTTCCTCCCGGGCGCGCTGGCGGATGGCATCTGCTCTAGCTCTCGCCTCTTCCTTCAATTGTTCAGCATCGACTTGTGCTTCCTTGAGGATGGCACGTGACAGGGTCTCGATTTCTTCTTCAGGTCTCATAAGGTTCTCTCTGGTTCCTATCGCTGCGATCGCGGCAAACAATTTATTTGATCAATACAGAAGATTGCATCGCCAGGACCGCTTTACAACTTAATGCCGATTGCCTTCAGAACGATGTCACTGAGCGATGGCGTACCTTCCGGCACACCCGCTGGCGAGGGGATCTCCACGACCAGTGGAATCGTGCTGCGCAGCTTCAGGTGCTCGACTCTGGCCTGGACCATCTGTGCAACATCCTGGGTGACGAGGACAATGCCATTCTCTTTCGAAGCCAGCGCTTCATCCAGAGCCTTATCTGCCTCTTCGGCGGTGGTCACGGCGCGGCCGTGCACACCTGCCAGGGAGAAGCCCAGCACTGCCTCAGGATGACCGATTACCAAGACTTTCATGAAGTTCCTACGGCAGAACGAGGAAGGAAATGATCAAGCCGTAAATGGCGATCCCTTCCGACAGGCCCACGAAGATCAGCGAGCGGCCGAAGGACTCGGGTTTTTCAGCGGTCGCTCCCACAGCGGCAGCACCGGAGCCGCCCACCGCGATACCGGCGCCGATACAGGCCAGGCCGGTCGAAAGCGCTGCGGCGAGAGAGGCGTACTGGTCCGCTGCGCCGCCTTCCTGCGCCAGGCCGGAAGCCGCTGCAGACGAAGGAGAGGCCAGCCAGACCAGGGCCAGTCCTGCCGCCATGAAACCCACCAGGAAGTTGAAGGCATTGAAGCCGGTCACCAGACGGGACAGCGCTTTGGCGGGGGAAGTCTTCCCATTCTGGACCACGTAAATAACTGCAGGAATAACCGGGACCAGACCAACGAGAACGGCGAAAACAACTAACATTTTTATCTCCTCATGTATTGATTTTGATCATGCTCGTGTCAAACGATTCCGATGTCAGCCAGTCGAGATACCTTGATTACCCCTCCTCCTTTGCAGGTGTGACAGCCAGCGGCTCGAAGCGCAGCCCGCCGCCTGTGAAGAACTTGCCCAGGAACTCATAATAGTGGAGACGCATGGTCTGGATGCCGACAATCAGGGCTTCCAGGGTGATAAAAAAGATATTGCCGATGATGAGCATGATCCAGTACCCCAGGCCGTGCTCACCGCCTCCGACCAGCTCGGCCAGCCGGAAAAAGGCCAGGCTCAGGCCGCCGTGGGCCACAGCGAATGCGCCCACACGGACGTAAGACAGGGTGTTGCTCAACTGGCTGATCACGACCTCGAACCAGTCCATGAACGCCTGGACCAGGTACATGATAAAGCCGCCTATACCCCGGCCTTCGATCAGGGGACGGTGCCCCTCCATCCAGTGGATCAATACTTCGGAGAACATGATCATCAAACCGAAAACCAACGCCAGGAGAGGGAAGGGCAGCGGCAGGGAACCAATCGCAACCGCCACCTGGGGCGCAATCGGCGTGCTGCCCAGGAAGTTTCCGAGCAATGCCAGGAAGCACAGGTAGAACAAAAAGGCAACCAGCCCATTGTGCCCAAATACCATGTGACCCCAATCCCTGGCGCGCCAGTGACCGTAGATTCCGAGCAGGTACCCGATGATCAGCAGGACGATCCCCACATCGATCGCCAGGCCAAGGACCCGCAAAATGTCATGAATGGGGCTGAGCCAGAGCGGCGTGAATTCAAACCCGAACGTTTCGCTGAAATGCTCGCCTTCGAAACCAAAGAAGCTGCCATACAGTACGCCAAAGACCGCCGCAAAGAAACCACAGTAGGCAATGAGCAGCCCCAGGCCAGACATACCCTTCATAATGACCTTGTTGTGCATCAGCAGGCCTGCGGTGAACAAGACAAGACCCTGGCCCAGATCCCCGAACATCGCACCATAGAGGACTGGGAAGGTGATCGCGATCAGGATCGAAGGATCGATCTCCCCATAGCGCGGCCGGGCATAGGTATTCACCAGCATCTGGAACGGCCTCAGGTAGCGGTTACTGAACAATGCCACCGGAACATTCGAATTATGACTTGTGCGGCTGGTGGGCAGGTTCTCGATCAAAATCTCCGGAGAAGCCTGTCTCAGCCGGCGGGTCAGCTCTTCGAGGCTGTCGGTGGGAACCCAGCCGGTGACTACATAGGTATGCTTCAGCTGTCCGTAGCGAACGATCGCATCGGATAACACCCGGCTGGTATGAGCCTGCCAGAGCAGGTCGCGCAGCTCTTTCTGGCGCTCCCTTCCCAGTCTGTTCAAGTCCTCCTGCAGTTCCCCGATCCTGCGCTGGGTGCTCTCGATGGTGTTGCGGATGGATTTGAGGATATCGCCAGGTGTACCCTGGTAGTCGGTCGGGAGCTGGAGTGGATCCAGGTAGGCGCTGCGGGCGGCGCGCTCCAGGACGTCCGAGTTGGATTTCGGTCCCGCCAGCCAGACGACCGGCCGTCCCGGATCGTTACGCAGGGTCAGGAAGACGTGGGGGACGCGCGCCAGGCTGGTCTGCAGGCGATCCAGATTGGAGGAAGGCATGAGACCCAGCACAGAATACATGTAACGCGAATCGCGCAGGGAGCTGATATCGATATCCACGTCTTCGACCGGCTCGAGCTGGCGGAGGATGGTCTCCAGCTGCTCCAGGCGCTTGCGGTGCTCCGAGAGCTCATCGCTTGTGCTGCGGACCTGCCCTTCGATCTGTTCGACCGATGCGCGCAGCTTGTCGACATCGACCATCGCCTCGTAATCGGCGGACGGCGGCTGGCCCTCATCGATGTTCAAGGACTGCATCACCGTCTGAATGCGGCGTTCCAGCGAGGAGTATTGTCCCGCCGTTTCCTGCCAGGTATTGGCAGAGCCGGAGGCTACGCCCGGATAATTACTGTCGGTCTGGTGAAACACTCCATATCCACTGAGAACCTTGGTCACAGCCAGCAGGTCCTTGGACGGGACGATCAGCTCGAGCTCAGACATCTCTCTTGGAAACAGCATTTGATCTCCACTACTGAGTTTGATAATGTTATGGCTCGGAAGCTGCTGCAGCGCACTGCTCCATCGACCGAACCATCCAACCCACGAACTACGCCGACATCTGCCTCAATAAAAACGGCTGGAACTCCTCCTCAGGCATCCCTGAAGATTTGGCTTCGATCAGAACGGTCAGATCCTGGACCTCCAGATTGCTCAGGATGAGGAAGGCCAGGGGTACACCAATGTGAAATGGATTGCCAATGAACGCGGCCAGGCACTGCTCCATCAGGCGGCGCTTCAGGATCACCTCCAGCTGGGGCAGGCCCCGGCGCGGTTCTTCGAGCAGTACGTTGAGGTCCGGGATGCCCGGAAAGACTCGTCCCACGACCATCGGCAGGTCC
>DASUOS010000097.1:0-2454 GCA_036276515.1 Anaerolineales bacterium
GCCGGCCTGCCCGGGGGACGGGTGATCTACACCGATACGCGCGCCTGGGGCAGGGTCGAGAGACCGCTGTTCCACCAGGGTCTCGGGCTGACCGGAAAGCCCGATTACCTCATCCAGCAGAACGGGCAGATCATCCCGGTCGAAGTGAAGTCGGGGCGGGCGCCGGAAGCGCCCTACGACTCGCATATTTTTCAGCTGGCCTCCTACTGCCTACTGGTGGACAAAACCTACGGCAAACGCCCGCCGTATGGCATCATCCATTACAACGACCGCGATTTTGCTGTGGACTACACTCAGGAGCTGGAGTCGAAACTGCTCGACCTGCTGGTCGAAATGAAGCGCGATGAGCACAAAAGGGATGTCCCTCGCTCCCACGAGCAGGCCTCCCGCTGTGCTCGCTGCGGGTTCAGAAAAGTGTGTGACGAGAGCCTGGTGTAGAAATCCCCAATTCGCCATCATCCTGTATACGTGGATACGTGTTTACCTTATAATTGCCTCACCATGTCCGACACGTTCCTTCCAAAGCGGCCTGTTGTGACGGCGTATCCCAAAATGCCGCAAGCCTTTACCGAGGCGGAAGCCATGTCAGCGTATCTGAAGGAAAAAGGGATCGAGGCGCCTCATGGATCCCTGTACGATGAGAGCCTGCGCAAGCGGGTCCGTGCTGGAGAGTTCGACCTGCTCATCATGGCCGGCGGGGATGGCAGTGTGCTGCGAGCCGGAAACCTGTGTGCCGCCAGCCAGGTCCCGATCCTGGGCGTGAATCTGGGAAAGCTGGGATTCCTGATCCAGGTCGAAAAGGAGGACTGGCGGAAGTACTTTGACAAGCTGTTGAACGGAGAAGCCTGGATCGAAAACCGGATGATGCTGCACGTCGAGCACGTCCGGGCAGGTGAGATGCTGGGCGCCTGGGACGCATTGAACGAGGTTGTCGTGGGACGCGGTCACCTGCTCCGGCCGGTGCGGCTATCTGCTTCGGTGGATGGGCGCCATCTGACAAGTTATGTGGCGGACGGGTTGATCGCCTCCACCGCCACCGGGTCGACGGCATACGCCCTGGCCGCGGGTGGACCGATCCTGCCGCCTGAGCTGCGCAACATCCTGCTGGTGCCGATCGCTCCCCATCTCTCTGTGGACCGGGCGGTTGTCCTGGCGGAAGGCTCGATGGTTGTTATTCGAGTAAATGGTGAAAACGCAGTGATGAGCGTGGACGGACAGCCTTCGATCACGTTGATGGAAGATGACATGATCAACGTACGCGCTGCCGACGTGACGACAAAATTTGTTCGCTTTGGAGACCCAGGCTACTTCTATCGCAACCTGACGGCTCATATGAATGAAAATTCCTTAGGATTGCCGAGATGACCCAGACCACCACTGAAACCCTCTACTGCTACGTTCATCCCAACCGCGAGACATCCCTGCGCTGCAATAACTGCGACCGCCCGATCTGTGCCCAGTGTGCGGTCCGTACGCCAACCGGGTATCGCTGCCGTGAATGTGTGAAGGGACAGCAGAAGGTCTTCAACACATCGGAGTGGTATGACTTTTTGACCGGTTTCATCGTCGCTGCGCTTCTCTCGGCAGTTGCGGCATTCCTGGTCACGATGATCAGCGGCATCGGCTTTATCGGCTGGTTCCTGATTTTGGCCGGGGCGCCGACGGCTGGTGTGTTCATTGCCGAAGGCGTGCGCATGGTGACGGGCCGCCGCCGCTCGCGCCCGTTGTTCATCACGGTCGCGGTGGGCGTCGTTCTGGGTGCCCTGCCCATCGTCCTGGTGCAGTTGCTTGTTTTCGGGAATATGTTTGGCGTTCTCTTTCAGGTGATCTATCTTGTGATCGCCGTCCCTGTTGTCTATTCGCGACTTTCTGGAATCCAATTGTTCAGATAACCTATACACGTTTCTTATGCTAACAGAACTCCATATCCATAATTTTGCCATCATCGACAAACTCGACCTTCGTTTTGGCTCCGGCCTGATCATCCTGACCGGTGAAACAGGCGCGGGCAAGTCCATAATTCTGGACGCCGTGGTCATGCTGATCGGCGGCAAGGCGGATACCACCTTCGTCCGCACCGATGCGGAAGCCGCCTTCGTCGAGGGCGTGTTCCAGCTCAAGGGCCCAGAAAAGGAGGCGGTGCACGCCATCCTCCAGCGGGAAGAGCTGATGGACGATCCCAACTACGTGGTGCTCATGCGCGAAATCCGCAAGGAGGGACGCAGTGTGGCCCGCGTCAACGGCCGGACGGTCAACGTCTCACTGCTCAAGGAGCTGGGCGCCCTGCTGGTGGATATCCATGGGCAGGCCGAGCACCTGTCCCTGCTCGATCCGCGCGCCCACCTGGGCCTGCTCGACCGTTATGCAGAGGTGGCGCGGCCCCTCAGCGACTACCGCCAGACCTATCACACGCTGCTGAACCTGCGCCGCGAGCTGAACGACCTGCGCAAAGCC
>DASUOS010000098.1:0-4074 GCA_036276515.1 Anaerolineales bacterium
ACGGAACATTGCGCGGCATCATCGACAAGCTGGATTACATTGCCAGTCTCGGCGTGAACTGCCTGTGGCTGACACCGGTCTTCCCCAGCCCGAGCTACCACGGCTACGACGCCACCAGCTTCTACGAGATCAATCCGCGGCTCGGTACAAAGGAGGATTTCAAGGAGCTGGTCGATGGCGCCGAGGCCCGCGGTATCCGCCTGCTGATGGATTTCGTCCCCAACCACTGGTCCAACCGGCATCCGAGTTTTGTCGAGGCAGCCCGGGATCCGAACAGCGAATATGTGAAGTGGTATACGTTCGAAAAATGGCCGGACCAGTATAAGTCCTTCTTCCACGTCAAGTCCCTCCCGCAGATCAACCTGCGCCACCCACCTGCCCGCCAGCATGTGCTCGACTCGGCCCGTTACTGGCTGGAGGAATTCGGCGTGGACGGCTATCGCGTGGATTACTGCATCGGTCCCACCCCCGATTTCTATGCCGATTTCCGCCGCGTCACGCGTACGTCCAAGCCTGATTCGTGGACCTTTGGGGAGGCCGTCGACCCGCCCGACTCCCAGCTGGCCTTCGAAGGCGGCATGGATGGCGCTCTCGACTTCATGCTGCTGGAAGCCTTCCGTAAAACTTTTGCCTTTGGGTCCTGGGACGCAAGAAAGTTCGCCGATTTCCTCGACCGTCACGAAGCCTACTTTCCATCCACCTTCTCCCGCCCCTCGTTCCTGGACAACCATGACATGAACCGCTTCCTGTGGGTGGCGGGCAACGATGTCCGCAGGCTGAAGCTGGCGGCCTTATGCCAATTCACTCTCGCAGGTCCGCCGGTCATTTACTACGGGACAGAGGTGGGTCTGTCACAGAATAAGGATGTCATGCAGAACGGCCGCGCCATCCACGAAGAGGCGCGCCTGCCCATGATCTGGGGTGAGGGACAGGACCAGGAGCTGTTCGCATTCTATAAGGAATTGTGTAACATCCGAAAGAACGAGATGTCGCTGACACACGGCTCGCGGGAGACTGTCCTTGCCACGGAAGAAGTCCTTGCCTACCGCCGCGTGCTGGACGGTGACTCCGTTGTCAGTGTACTGAACATTTCGGACAGGGTCTGTGACCTCGTCATGGAGGTATCCGTATCCAGCACTCTGCTGGTAACTCAGCCCGATTGCCGGGTCCAGGTGGAGGGGGATACGGCGCAGATCCATCTGCCTCCGTTTGGCGGGGTGATCCTGAAATGAGCCTCACCGGCACGCTTGTGCGCTTGGAAAATTTCTATTCGAAACACGTGGCCTTCCGAAATGTGGATGTGTGGCTCCCGCCAGGGTATGACCCGGAAGGCATGGAGCGCTACCCGGTCCTGTATATGCACGATGGGCAGAACCTGTTCGACGACTCGATCTCCTATGGCAGCATCAGCTGGGGGATCGACCGTGCTCTTCTGTCCCTATTGGAAGAGGAAAAGATCCGCCCCACGATCGTGATTGGCATCTGGAACTCGGGTATCCGCTGGCGTGATTACATGCCCCAAAAGCCGTATGAATCGCCGACGTTCAAAAAGCATCGAAAAGACTTTCACATAACGGCCGGAGGCCCATCGATCTCGGATTCGTACTTGAACTTTCTGGTCGAAGAGCTCAAGCCGTTCATCGACCGACATTACAACACCCTGCCCGATCAGGCGAACACATTCGTGATGGGCTCGAGCATGGGCGGCTTGATCTCGCTGTATGCCATCAGCGAATATCCGCACATCTTCGGCGGCGCAGGTTGTATCTCCACACACTGGCCGATCGGCGGCATGGAGCTGGTCGATGAGATGGCGCGCAGCCTGCCCGACCCGGCCCGTCACCGGCTGTACTTCGACTTCGGCACAGAAACGCTCGATCGCCTTTATGAACCCTTCCAGCGCCGCATGGACAGACATCTCCGCCAGGCGGGGTACATCGAAGGTCAAAACTGGGTCACGCTCAAATGCGAAGGTGCGGAGCATTCCGAGCGGTCGTGGCGGGAGCGCGTGGAAATTCCATTATCGTTTTTGTTGGGTTGAACAAAATACTGTAGAATCGGACGATAGGACAAGGAAAACTTGTCCTACTATTTTGAATCGTACAAAGAGGATTGATCAATGACCACCACAACGCCCGATTGGGTACAGGACGCCATTTTTTATCAGATTTTTCCCGACCGTTTTGCAAGGAGCAGCCGCAACCCCGCTGCCAATTTACCGTTTGAATCGTGGGAGTCCGCTCCCACCGTCCATGGATACAAGGGCGGTGACCTGTATGGCATCGCCGAAAAGCTCGACTACCTGAAGGACCTGGGGATCACGGCTCTCTATCTCAACCCCATTTTTTCCTCGGCATCCAATCACCGCTACCACGCCTTTGACTATTACACCGTCGATCCTTTGCTTGGCGGCAATGAAGCCTTTATGGATCTTCTGGAGAAAGCCCACCAGAAGGAGATCCGCATCGTGCTGGATGGTGTCTTCAACCATGCCTCGCGCGGCTTCTGGCAGTTCCACCACGTGTTGGAGTCAGGCGACGGCTCACCCTACCGCGATTGGTTCTACTTCGATCCCGAAAGGCTGAATCGCAAGAAACACTGGGGCGCTTACCCGGGGCCTCAGGAAATCAAGGCGCTCCAGCATGAAGACAGCCTGACCGCCATTGGCTACCGCGGTTGGTGGAACCTGCCTGCTCTGCCCAAGTTCAACACCAGCACACCGGCAGTCCGTGACTTTTTGTTCGATGTTGCCGAGCACTGGATCAGGCTGGGCATCGACGGCTGGCGTCTGGATGTGCCGACCGAGATCGACGACGATTCGTTCTGGCAGGAATTTCGCACTCGTGTGCGGGCCATCAACCCGGACGCGTACATCGTCGGCGAGATCTGGCACGAGTCCCAGCGCTGGCTGCAGGGCGACCAGTTCGACGCCATCATGAACTACGATGTGACCAAGCCCATGCTGGGATTCTTCCCGGCCAGGCATCTCAATTTGAAGGTACTGCACCAGCAGACCAACTACCACGGAATCCATGGCACAATCGACGCTCATGAGTTCGCCAACCGTATCGACCACAACCTGGGCCTGTACAAGCGCGATATCACCTATTCCCAGCTGAACCTGCTCGACAGCCACGATACGCCGCGCTTCCTTTCCTGCGCCAGCGGAGATAAAGATTCACTGAAACTGGCCTGGCTCTTCATGTTTGCCTATCCCGGCGCGCCGTGCGTGTACTACGGTGATGAGATCGGCCTCGACGGTCAGCACGATCCCGACTGCCGCAAGGCTTTCCCCTGGGAAGAGCACCAATGGGATAAAAGCCTGCATACCTACGTCAGGGAACTGATCGCCCTGCGCAAACAAAACCCGGCCCTGCGCCGCGGCGATTATGGCCGGCTGTGGTCGGTCAACGGGACGTATGTCTTCTCACGCTCGCTGGACGGGACTAAATTCGTGATCGCCTTGAACACATCCGACTCACCTCAGGAGGCCTCCGTGATCTTTCCGGGCCCACTTCCATCGGTGGTGTTTGGGCAAGCTGAGGTCGTCTCTGTCGCCGACGGGCGTCTGAACCTGCGGATCCCTCCCCGCAGTGGCGCGGTACTCAAGTAACCGATCCAACGGGACGAGGTGCTCCTCGTCCCGTTTTGATTCCCACAACGAATAACAAGGCCCTGGGTTGTATATCTCAAAGGGCAAAACGCAACGATCATGGCATCGGACGAAACACAGACCACGCTCGACCGTATTCTCCAGGAGCTGAAAAGCAGTGACGCCGCGCGTTGTCTGCTCGCCATCCAGGATCTGGGGTCTCTCAAATACAGCAGCCCCGCCATTCTCAGCGAGCTGGAATCGCTCGCGGTTCAGCATACTGACGAAGAAGTAAGAAAAAAAGCGCTCCAATCGCTCGGATCTGCCGTCCATAAATATGTCCGCTCGCGGACGAACCGGCTGGATCCCGGCCACCGCGCCATCGTATTACGGCAGATCGAGCAGTGGGAACAGGATGGGCTGATCGAAACCGAGCGGGCGGAGGTGATCAGGAGCCGCTACAACTTCGACGTCAAACCGGC
>DASUOS010000099.1:0-14660 GCA_036276515.1 Anaerolineales bacterium
TTTGTTACCTTTGTTGTATACCAAAGACTTTTACGATTATCCCAGAAAACGGCATGCAGCTTATTTCCCTCACTAACTGTCATCGATGGCTCCTCAATCAGTGTCCGCTCTCCAGATATGCAGATGGGAGGCAGCCACGTCTGATTCTCGAGTTGCGTATACCAAAGGCATCCCCCTGCATAAGTTGTCAGCATGTGAATGGTTCCCGATTGATCTACGACAAGTTGAGGATAACCTTCAGTACCTCCCAATCCAGCGGGTATTAACTCAATGGTTTCCGACCAGGTTTCTCCTCCATCGGAGGACCAGCGGAAATATCGCCCACCCACCGCTGCCATGCCATTCCAAGCCATATATATATTATTATCATCCACTACGGCGATATTAATCTGATCATATCCATCCCCTGCCATCACCTTGGGGACAGACCAGGTGTTACCTTCATCAATCGAGCGTGAATAGAAAATTCCTCGCGGGGGCCAACTTTCAGGATAATAAAATTCCGTCCAGACCACATGCATTGTGCCGTTTTCGCTGACCCCCATCTGAACATAATCAGCTGCCGTGTTTGTTAAGGATGTCTGAGAGATCATCCTTGATGAAGACCAGGACTGATTATTTATATCTAAAGATTGCTCAAAAACCCCTGATGTCCCCACGCCTGGATAAGCAAGATATATATTTCCAGAAGCTGAAGTGAACAGATCAGGATAAAAATTGGCATTTGTTATGGGAACCGGCTCGGACCAATTTTTAACAAACTCAGCCCCTTGAATGGGTGCTCGACTATACGAGATAGTAGTACCGGCTCCAGCCCATATCAGGTAAATAAAATCATCCGGACCTATGGTTGCAGTCGCTCCTCTTGCTGGCGATGCTGCAATTATGTCAACCGGGGTGCTCCAGCCTATTGCATCCAAGCGGGTGTAATAAATCATATCAAGCCCGCCCGGACTTTCGCTCGGTACCGACCAAAAAACGTGGACATTTCCATAAGAATCAGAAATGATGGAGGGACCATGTATTTCTCCTGTACCGTCTTCTTCAAATAACAGTACCGGTTCCGACCAAAAACTTGCTCCCTGGGCTTTTGATTGGGATACATGGAGAGTGAAAAGGAGCAGAACAGGGAAGAGATATTTCAAAGGGAAAAAGAAATATCTTTTTGTATGTTTATTCGACATCATCTAGAAATCGTGTTTTGTAAAAAAGAAGGAAGTGAAGCTGGAAGGGGGAAAGACCAAGATATTCAAATTCATCTTGTCCTTCTGGGAACCGTAAAGATCAAGATGAAAGACACAACCACTACGATCAAGATAAATCCAACGATGTTCCTGTTCTTCACCGGTTGTGGACTATCCAAACCTGCAAGCGGAGACGATTGGATAGGGGTCAACTGATTATCGGTTGTGGGTATGGGAGTGGAAGCAGCCGAAGGTGTGGAAATGGACGGCAAAAACAGTTGTGCATCTTCAGGTACTCCAATAGATCGTCTTATTTGAAGAATGCTCGACTCAATGCCGTCCTCCAGCAAGGATTCAAATTCAAGAATGGCATAGATGTCACCACTCGAGATCATGCCACTTTCAATGATCGGTGGAGAATTGAGCTCAAAAGCACCCACCCGTCTAGTATCCAACAACTGCCAGCGTTCGCTACTCCATTCCCATTCCTGTAGGAACTGGTTATCCTGCTCAATGATCTGAAGAAGATAGAGTTTCCCTGCCCAATCGGCTACAACATACGGCTCGGAGGTTAAACCTGGCCCGCCGGGAATTTTGGCCGGTGCCCCCCAGGTCTTTCCACCGTCGGAGGAGGTCTGGTGGTTCGTAAATGAATCAGAACTATTTTTTTCCTGCCAGAAGCGATGTAACGAGCCTGGAACAGATATAATCTCGCTCCATTGAATAGTAGCCTGATTGTTAATAATCTCTGGAGTTGTCCACACTATCCCTCCATCGGAGGATTGAGAATAATATAAACCAACGCCTTGTGGATCAACAGGATTTGTGTATTGTGAAAATAGTATATGCAACGTACCATCCTGCGTCACAGCCAGCTTGGGTTGATCTACCATATCCCAGTTTTCCAGCACAGCATCAAATACTTTTACCGGCTGTGACCATGATTCACCGAGGTCACTGGATTGGATAATATAGATACCCCGCCCTTCATTCAGGGTGACTGCATAGGCAATGACCATTTTGTCTGTTGCATCCACCAGCATATCCGGTGAATTTGTCAATTTTGAGGACGAAGAGAGTACGATGGGCTGCGCCCATTCCAGAGGAATGTTGGCCCGTTCAGAACTGGACCAGGTGAAAACCAGTTCACCTGTTTCAGGGTTCACCCACAACAGCAATAACCTTTGATGACTGTCAATTTGTAGAGCCAGGCTTTGCGGCTGACTGCTCAAATTCGTGATGATTGGAACTGGACTTGTCCACTCCGTTCCATTCCAGCGGGAATATTCAATTCTCGGCGTAAAATTATCTGTGGGCAGGTATGAAGATTGAATCCAGACGGCATGGATGTTTCCGGTACGATCTGCAACTGAAGTCAATGAAGACAGAGTACGAGGAGCTGTAACAATATTTGCATCTCCGCTCCATTCGGATGGCAGTGGGAATAAAGTATCCAGGGAATCAAGCTGGCGCACCACAAACCAGATATCACCACTTGCAGCGCCATCTTCCGTCTGATCACACCCGACAACGAAGAGACGGCCATCGTAGGGTACAACCTGTTCACAACCTAGTGTGACAGGATCGAAGGTTGCGGGATTGGTAATGGATGACGGTCCTACCTGGATCTCAGGATTGCTCCACTGTGTGCCGTTCCAGGCGCTGAGGGAGAGATCTCCCTGGATCGTATAAAGGGCTACTGAGTAGGCTGGATCCATGGGGATGAACTCTGCTTGCTCGGGACATTGAGCGGATTCCGATAAGATCGGCACCTGCTCCCCCCAGGTTTCACCGCCATCCACAGAGGACCAGCTATAGGGAGTGCAGCGCGACCCTGGCTCTCCTACCAGCCAGGTGGCAAGGACCTTGTCGCCCAGAACATCAATATCGGCATTGTACGGTGTTCTGAAGCCAAAATTCGACTGGGGAGCCACCATTTCCTTGACCGCATCCCAGTTCAAACCGCTGTCGACCGACGTGGAAATAAAAATCCGTTTCTGCGGACGATCGTCCCAAACGACATATACCTGCTCACCCTCCGGGGTCTCGGAAACCGCCAGCCGAATTCGGGCATTTTCAGAGGTAAGCGAACGGAAATAAGGTGATTCGTACAGCAGTTTCGGAGCCGCCCAACTGGCCCCACCATCGGCAGAGCGCTTGTAATACACACCTGCCGTGCCGGGCACCGGAGCAGGATTCTTTACATACGCAACATGCATCCTGCCCTGGTCATCCATACCGGCATCGAAGTCAAACACCGCGCTGTCCAGGTCTATCCTGATACGCCAGGAGGCAGGCGAGTCCAGGTTGTCTGGGAGCGTCTGGGCATAGGAAAGCTTGTTTTGATCGGTCAACCAGAAAATATGAATGGCTCCCCTGACGTCACTGAACATCACAGGCGGAGCAGCTTCTGCCGGAAAAGGATACTTGACCGTGACAGGAGCAGACCAGGTCACACCGTTATCTGTGCTCTGGACGTATTTGTAGCCATCGAACTGGTCTACCCAGATGACATGCAGCACTCCATTTGCATCCACCACCAGCGAAGGATTGGAAGCTGCACCAGACATCGAGAGATTGACCGGTTCAGACCAATCCTGTACGGACTGTGCGGATCCTGCTGGAACAAAGCTGAACAGCAGGCCGATAATCATCAGCATGCCAAGCAATCCTGTTTTAATACGATATATCTTATTCACCTTTACAGCCTATTTAAGGTTGATTGATCTTTAATTCAGATGCCATTTCAGATGCATAGGCCGACAAATCCGGCCGCCCCTGAGTATCCCACCACCACACATAAACTTCAAGCTCCGATCGAGCTTCCGGTATTTCCTGAAGGAGAGGCCGGGCTTTTTCCACATTGTCCAGCCAGGTATAGCAATAACCCAGTGACTTGATGATCCCCCGGTGTTCCGGCGCCTGTTCCAGAGCCGTTTCGAGATAACCGGCCGCTGACTGGAAATCTCCACGCAGCATCGCGATCAGTCCCAGGCGATGATTTGCCGTCCGGTTGGCCGCATCGAGCTCGAGCGCGGATCGAAGCGAAGCCTCCGGCGTGTCCAGTTTGGAAAGGCTGTAATCCAAATCCCAGTTTGCACTCGGAAACTTATTCAGCTCCACCTTCGATAACTGTACAGCGCCCAGGTCGGCACGCCACATCGACCGAATCGGAGGCAGAAACGCAAGTACCCCCACCAGTAGAAACACTGCCACCGCCCTCACCTGTACAACATGGACAGATTTCGCGACGGGCGTGGAGGATAAGGCTGCCTCTCGCCCGCTGTTCACCGACAATCCTACGAGAAAGAGTGAGAGCACAGCTCCAACACCATTATACAAATAATTATCCACCATGCCATGGACCATGGCCACGATCAGCGAAAAAACGATGAGTAGCTGAAAGACAGGGATACCGCGTTCCGTGACAATCGAACTCAAAACGGTCCACAGGCCTGCCAGATAAAGGAGCAGGAATGCCAATCCACCGATGATCCCTTGCTCAATCGCCACGTCCAGGAACAAGTTGTGGCTATTCGGTAGATAATTAAATGGGATATCCAGCAGGTAGTGGGAATATAACCCCGGAAACGAGCCCAGCCCCCCACCGGTAAAAGGATAATCGGCAACCAGATAGAGACTTCCTGAGAACAATTCCGCACGGCTCCCGTTACCATAATACGAAGAACCGGTAACACCACCGGCCGTACGTGCCGGGCCTGCATAGAGAAAGGCAACAACCACACACAAGTAGACGAACAGCGCCAGAAAAAGCTTATATCTGTTTCCCTGCCAGGATCGGTTGGCATAGATCAGCTTTATGAGGAGTACCGCCCCTGCTCCACTGGCCATGGCGAGAAACACACCGCGGGATGTCGCCATGAGGAGCGCAATACCCGCGACCACCAGCCCTGCGATAATCAAAAGTACATGGGGGACGGAGAAACGTTCTCTGCTCTGCAACCCTTCCCAGATGGTATACAAGACAAAGGGAACGGTCAATGCAATGATGCCTGCCACGTAATTGGGGTGAATGGGAGTCCATCCCGTCTGCGGCCGCACGCTCATGATTCCAAGCCCGAGAGCGTTGACGAATTCCAGCTTTCGGGGAGCCGCAGCGAAGTCATGGGTAAGCAAATAATAGATCGAAACCCCCACCCCCATGGCAAACAGGATATTGGAAATTCCCACCCGGTTTTGCCGGGGCTGGGCGCTCAAGGCATAAAACACCAAAACACCCAGCACAATGAACCAGATCTTACTCCAGGCCGTCGTTCGATCATAGGAGGCCCAATATCCAGTCCAGGCCGTGATGAGAAAGATCGCGATCAGCCAATCGAGCGAACTGCGCTGAAACGGAAATCTGCCAGAGACCAACCTTGCCACCCAAGGAAGCAGGGCGATCAGGATGATCCAAAGGCCCCATTCGGGCTGTACCATCCAGACCGCCCCGCTTATCAGGACGAGAACAAAATCGGCCAAAGCGAACGTATGGCTATCGGCGTGTTGACGTAGCAATCGGGGTTCCCTTAAGAAGCTGGGCCTAACCCGCTCCGCCCACCGGAGCTCCCTCATCGGAGTTTGCCCAGAAAATGTGCTGCATACCCACGTTGAGTGCGGTCTTCATCGTGGACCAATCGTACATCAACATTTTCAAATAGGTCAATAACGGACCGGGGCGGAAGGCCCACTCGCGGAACGCGCGCTTTTGCCAGTAGAGGAGTCGTTCGGCTGAAATATTGGGATAATCAAGCACGGTGCCTTTGTCCATGTCCACCTGTTCCCAGCGGGTGCCGGGGCGGAACCACTTGTTCTCCACCACCTCGAAGAAGAACGGTGTTCCGGGATACGGTGCAGCCACATGGAAGAGGGCAATATCCAGGGGGAGCTTCTTGGCAAAATCGATCGTCTGGCGGATGGTTTCCTCCGTCTCGCCGGGCAGGCCGATGATGAAGTAGCCCCAGTTCATAATGCCCGCTTTCTTTGCCCAGCGCAGCGCCCGTTCCGCCTTGTCGGGATAGGCGCCCTTGCGGGCATGCTTGAGGATCTGCTCGTTGCCGCTTTCGATGCCCCACGAGATCAGGCGGCAGCCGGCCTTGCCCATTAATGCAAGCATTTCCTCGTCAACAAAATCGACGCGGCTGTTGCATGTCCACTTGATGCCAATATTCTCCTCGATGATCATTTTGCACAACTCGACAACCTGGTCGCGGTTCACGGTGAACAGGTCGGCGTACATGTGGATGTTATGGATGCCCAGTTTTTTCAGATACCAGAGCTCCTCCATGATCAATTTCGGTGAGCGTAGACGGGTCGCGTACTGGTAGCTGACGTGCTTGATGCAGTATGTGCAGCCCGCGGGACATCCGCGACTCGTAACGATGAAGGTGAACGGCCCCTTGATCAGGGGCATGCGGTAGGTTTGAAGCGGGAGCAGCTCGTGCATGGGAATGGGCATCTGGTCCAGATCCGCTACAAAGGGCCGCGGGAAGTTCAGGATGATCTCTCCATTCTTGCGCCAGGCGATGCCCTTGATGCCATGCATGTTTACCGACCCGTCCTCGTTGAAGGAAGGCTTGTACATCGGGTCGTGCTTGTCGAACATGGCTTTAATCTCAGGTGAGCGCTCGTCGATCCGGCCCTCGAGATGGTCGAGCAGGTCGCGGATGGTGAGATCCGGCTCGCCGACCAGGGCAATGTCCAGGCTGGGATAGGGGCGCATCGTCTCCACAGGGATGGGGGTGATGTGCGTCCCGAAAGCGATCGTCTTCGCCCCGCGGGCGTGTGCCAGAAAACAGCCGTACAAGTCGTTCTCAAGCGTGGGTGCGGTCATTTGGGTCAGGTAGTACTTGGGCTGGTACTTATCCAGAAGCTTTGTAAATTCCGGCCAGCCCATGCGTTCCGCATTGCAGTCCACCACCTTGATTTTGTACACTGGATGCAGAAGGGCAGCCATCTGCGCCAGCGAGACCTGCGGCCAGACCATGTTCTCGCGCGTACGCCGGCCGACGCGGTGCTGGGTACGAATCCACAACCCGCCATCGGGCGTGGGAGGGTTGACCAGCATGATGTCCACCGCATCTTCCGAGCGGGGTGTGGCCAGAAGTCCCTCGCGGACGATCGCGTCTGCATTCGGGAAGTCCACCATTCGAAGTTTGGGTGACAGACGGCTACCGAGATTGACCGAGTGAATACTATTATCTTTGTTACTCATTTTGTTCTCTCCTGTTCCATTAACAAAAACACTACTTTATACCAGACCCATATCCTGACGGGTTAATATTTCCCGCTTGCTTAGTTCCTCGAGTACGCGAAGAAGCAGCCAGTAAATGACCAGTTGAAGCCCGATCAGGAAAACGAGAGCGCTACCCAGCAGGTAGAACCATAAGCGCTCAATTTCCCAACCCTGCAAACCCAGGACCAGACTTATCAGCCCGATCACAAGTCCCAAAACCATGGATACGATACCCATCCATCCAAACTGCTGGTCGAGCGGGGTCTTGAAAATTGGTTTCCCAAACAACCCCTGGCGGATGGGTTTCTTGTAAAACAACGAAACCAGATAATTGAATGTGACTCCCAGCGAAAAAATGTTGATGCCTGCGATTGCGGTGATCATCGCAGTAAAGAGGGCGACCACGCCCCAGGGCGTCAGGGAAGTGACACCGTTCAGCCTGGCGATCAACAGGC
Organism: Anaerolineales bacterium; assembly: GCA_036276515.1. Taxonomy (GTDB): domain Bacteria; phylum Chloroflexota; class Anaerolineae; order Anaerolineales; family Villigracilaceae; genus Defluviilinea. Next base: position 7,875 of record DASUOS010000099.1, read on the forward strand.
CGAGGAAGATCAAACCGGAAACTGCCATGCTTACCAGTCCCATCAACCCCAGGATGCGGACCGGATTGTAGGACAAGGCCGTCCAGACCATGCTCTGCAGGAAGACGCGCCCGTCGTGAATAACGCTCAGCTTGGAGCGGCCCACGCGCTCGCTGTACGGGATGGGGATCTCCTTGATCGCAATACCTTCGTGCAGTGCGCGCGTGCTCATCACAGGCGTGAGATTCAAGCCGTCGGGCAGAGGATAAATATGCTCAAGGATCTCACGCTTGAACACCCGCATCCCGCTGGCGCTGTCTGTAACTTTCTGGCGGCCCAACAGGCTGAGCAGGGTCGCAAAGAATAGGTTACCCACCCGCCTTGTGAGAGGCATCTGACTATCCTCCCCGGCCATGCGCGAGCCGATGACGAGGTCCGAGCCGTTCATGGCCGACTGGCACAGCTTTGGGAAATACTCAGGCGGATAGGTACCATCCGCATCCAGGAAACCGATCAGCTCACCGCGCGCCTGGGAAAAGCCGGTCTTAAGTGCGGCGCCATAGCCCCTGTTCTTGGGATGGCGGACAAGCGTCACGCCCGGGATTCCGGCCGCTACTTCGGCTGTGCGGTCGCGCGAGCCATCGTCCACCACCAGCAGCTCGAGCTCTTCAATTCCGACCCTGGTCAGTTCGGTTTTGACCTGGAGTACACGATTGGCGATTTCGGCGATCCCGTTTTCTTCGTTGTAAGCAGGAATCACTACAGATAAGATCGTCATAAGTTCACTTCCTTGGTTGTATGAAATACGGTTCGACTTGTATTGCTGACTTCGCCGTCAATGGATTTGATCGGTTTTGCCGGCACACCGCCAACGACGGTGTGAGGCGGCACATCCCTGGTCACGACCGCCCCGGCGGCCACTACGGCCCCCTTCCCCACCCGGACGCCATCCGTGATAATGGCACCTGCTCCCAGCCAGACATCATCTTCGATCACAATCCCCTCAGCTGTGATGCCCTGCTCCACGAAAGGACGCGTGGGATCGTCAAAGACATGGTTGACTGCGATGATTTGTGTAAACGGCGAGGTATATACACGGTCGCCGATCTGCACGCCGCCCTGGCCGCGGATCACTGAGTACTCGCCGATCAGGCTGTCTGACCCGATCCGGATGCGGGACTGCTGCAAATCTCGGAAGTTATATACATGCAGGACCGCGCCGTGCATTACGATCGTCCGGGGGCCGATCTCGATCCCACCCGGTGTGGCATGCAGGTACGTGCCCTGATCCAGATACACAGCATGACCCAGCCGGATGTGATCGGCAAACCTGATGCGGACATTGCTCTCGATTGCAGCCGTGCCATCCATATGCAAAATGAAGCGGTATAGAACGCTTCGGATGGCGATCCCAACCACCGTTGGAATCCAACCCAAAAAAACCAGGAAAAACTGCTCGTAAAAATATCGTAAAACGGACGAGGCCTGACGATCAAGGTATAACTTGAGACTGGATAGCATTCCTTTTCGATCCTGGCCGGGAGCTGGCATGCTCCGCCATTCCGACATACTCCTGTAAGCCGGGTTGAAGTACTATTGTCGCAGCCAGCAGTATAAAAAGCTGGCTTATAATAAAACTATGTTTCGCGCAGTCTTTCTCGACCGTGATGGCGTTCTGATCGAAAACCGTTCTGACTACGTTCGTGACTGGTCACACGTTACCATACTTCCAGGCGTTATGGACGCTCTGTCAGGTTTTCACAAGGTAGGTTTCAAAATTGTTATTGTCACCAACCAGTCTGCTGTGGGTCGCGGGCTCCTGAGCTTGGGCACCGCGCAGGAGATCAATGACCGCCTGATCCATACCATTAAAGAAAGCGGAGGGTGGGTGGATGCTTTCTACATGTGTCCACATACGCCACAAGACGAATGCAATTGTAGAAAGCCTCTGCCGGGGATGTTGTTGCAGGCTGCCCAGGAGTGGTTCCTGGATCTGCGCTCGTCATGGATGGTAGGCGATGCCTGGAGCGACCTGCTTGCAGGTCAGACAGCCGGTCTGCAGGGAACGATCCTGGTGAAAACCGGACGTGGAACCAGCCAGTTACTCGAGACCCAACCGGCGGAAATCCAGCCTTATCGTATTGCGGATGACCTTTTTAGTGCCTACAACTTCATCTCCGATAGTCTGATAAAAAGGCAATTAACCGATTCAAACCCCTAGGAAGGGGTTTGAATGTTCTCCAGGACCATGCGGGTCATCGAATCCGAATGTGCTTGCTCCCGTAGTGATTTGACAACGATATGCTCCAGCATCAAATGGATATCTTCCACGTGCTCGATGATGCTGCTGTTCACGTGAATATTGACATCCACGAGGGACGCCAGGCTGCCGCCATTGAATCCGGTAAACCCAACGGTAACGGCATTCTGACTTTTTGCATACAAAACGGCGTTTAAAATGTTCTTCGAATTGCCGCTGGCCGAGATGGCAATCACGATATCCTCGGGCATCAGGAGGCTGGCCAGCTGCTGGGAAAAGACATTCTCGTAGCCTTCATCGTTTGCATAAGCAGAAAACACAGCCATGTTATCGGTCAGCCCAATGACCTTGAAATGAGGCCATCCATCGCGGCGGGTGTTTTTTGACAGATCGCAAACAAAATGGCTGGCTGTGGAGGCCGACCCCCCATTCCCCATGATGAACACCTGCCTGCCGGATAAGCGTGCCGAATGCAGCAGATCGATCACGTGGGCAATGGTTTCCCGCGGCAATTGATTCAGGGTTTCCTGCAGGAGTGTGATATAGCTCGTAACTCGTTCCATGTATTCTCCTTCGTTTAGTGTTTCCATCATCTTCGATAGTTAAAGATCACTTTTGTTCCATCCGATTCGAGTCTGAATGGAAGTTCTCGCAATTCACATAAGGCATTTCGAACAGCCATCTGCTTCTCGTACGGAACGTACAACAAAAGGAACCCGCCGCCTCCCGCTCCGGTGATCTTTCCACCGATGGCACCGTAGCGTCTTGCTACTTCGTACATGTCATTGATCGCACCGTTGGTGATCGAGCCAGCCAGGCTCTTTTTGAGCCTCCAGGATTCGTGCAGAAGCGCTCCAAAGGAGTCAAAATCACCACCGGCCAAAAATTTTCGGGCTTCATGAACCATCTGCTTGATTTCCCGGAGCGCTGTCAGGCGTTCCTTGATGTTATCCTTCTGCTCCTGCAAAATGTGATCGGCCCGCCGGCTGACCCCGGTAAAGAAGAGCAGGAAGCGGTCATTGAATGCCCGGCGCGATTCCGTTTCCAGTTGAACTTTCTCGACCTTCACCTGGCCATCCGGTTGAAAATCGATATAGCGCAGGTTGCCATAGGCAGCAATATACTGGTCCTGCACCCCGATCGGCTTGCGGAGTTTGTCGATCTCGATGCTGCACGCTTCACGGGCGAGTTTTTCGGCAGAGACGATCTCACCCCTATAGGCATACAAAGCATGCAGGGCCCCTACCGTCACGGTGCTTGAAGATCCGAGGCCGGACCCCTCCGACGGGATATCGCCCATGGTTGTGACCTCGATGGCGGAGTGAATACCGGTTGTCCGCAGGGACTCGCGGATCAGCTCATGCTGAATCTGGTCGATGCGATCGACCATCTCTGTCTGTGTGTACCCGACACGCAGTTTATCATCGAAACGTTCCTTGACGACGACAAAGATGTATTTATCGATGGCCGACGTTAAAACACAGCCCCCCTCCTCCATAAAAAAGGAAGGGAAATCTGTGCCCCCGCCAAAGAAGCTGATCCTCAACGGGGTCTGAACGATGATCAAATCACCCTCTCCGAGTTCCTGAAGTATTCAACTGTTTCTCGCAAACCTTCCTCCAGGCTGAGGGTAGCTGACCAGCCGAGGTCGCGGTTGGCTTTTGAGGCGTCCAGATAGATATGGCGGGTTTCACCCACCTTGGCAGGCCCATACGAAACGGGGTAAGTATAGCTGGTTATTTTCGCCAGGCTTGTAAAGATCTGGTTAATAGAGGTGGGGCGACCCCAGCCAATGTTGTAGATGCCAGGCGCGTGATCGACGGTCACAGCCAGAAAGTTTGCGCGCGCACAGTCACGGACGAAGACGAAGTCGCGCGTCTGTTCACCATCGCCGTTGATCGTAACCGGTTCATTGTCGAGCATTTTTCCAGTAAAGATCGCCACCACACCGGCCTCGCCATGCGGATCCTGGCGCGGTCCAAAAACGTTGGGGTAGCGGAGAACGGTGTACTGCAGGCCATAATTGACGTTGTACATATAAAGGTAATGTTCCACCGTGTGCTTGCTGGCGCCATACTGGCAGATCGGGTTGATCGGATGCATTTCATCACAGGGCAGGGTTTCAGGCTCGCCGTACACCGCGCCGCCCGTTGAAATGTAGACAAAATGCTTAACGTTGAATTCCTTGGCACACTCGATCAGATTGATGGAACCCAGGATGTTCACATCCGCGTCGAACAAGGGCTGAGCAACCGAGCGCCGGACATCCATCTGGGCGGCATGGTGACTGATAAAGTCTGGCCGTTCGACTTCGAACACCTCGCGGATCTTCGGATCGCGGATATCCATCTGGTAGAACTTTGCAGCCGGGTTCAGGTTGGAAGCCCGCCCTGTGGACAGATCGTCCACAATCACTACCTCATAGCCGTGCGAGACAAACAAATCAACAACGTGAGAGCCGATAAACCCGGCTCCACCGGTTACAAGAATCTTTGTCATATTGATTTCCTTTGAAGAGATTAGTATGCGCCGCGCCCTTTTAAGACTGCGGGGATCGTTTGGAATAACAACTGCAGATCAAGCCAGATGCTCCAATTTCGAATGTAATACATGTCCAGGCGGACCCGCTCATCATATGAAATATCAGAGCGCCCGCTGACCTGCCATAATCCCGTAATCCCCGGAAGGACAGTTAACAAGTTCATATCGAACTGCTTGTACATGGCCACCTCTTCCGGTGAGATCATCCGGGGGCCAACCAGGGACATATCGCGCCTGAGCACATTGAACAGCTGGGGCAGTTCATCAAGGCTGAATTTGCGCAGGAACGCGCCGATCTTCGTCACGCGCGGATCATCCTTTAGTTTGTGGTTTCTGGCGAGTTCCTCCTGCAGCTCCGGGTGCCGGGCCATCACTTCATCTCCATTCACAACCATTGTCCGGAACTTGAGGGCGTAAAACTGCTTGCCATTGATCCCCATCACACGCCGCTTGTGGATGATGGGTCCGGGAGAGCTAAGACGGATCAGAAGCGTAATTGCCAGCAGCAGTGGAGAAATCAGGATCAGCCCGGTTATAGTGATCACATAATCCAGAACCATCTTGAGGAGGTTGTCCGATCCCGTCAGACGCACTTTGTTGACGTACACCAGCGGAACATAAGCGAACTCATTCACGGTAAGACCGGTGGTGATCACTTCATACAGGCCGGATGACATTCGAATATTGACAGTATCCGAGACCCCATAGCGTTTGAATATATCGAGTAAATAATCCCGTGTCGAGATGGCGCTGGAGGCCAGGATCACCTCCCCAATATTGTACCGGGTGATGATCTCTCCCAGCTGGTCGACGGAGCCCAGACATACCAGATTGTGGAAGAGAGGAGTGGTGGCCGGTTCCTTCTTATCGACGAACCCGATCAGATGCAGCCCGGAGGTCTCCCAGCTGAGGAGCTGCTCTGCCAGCCAGCGGCCCTCCTGGTTGGCGCCAACGATCACTGCAGGAGTGAGGAAGAAACCGTACCTGCGCAGGATGTACACGAGCCGCCTCAGTAAAAACCGGCCCACGGATGCAAATAGAAAGGTAAATCCCCAGGCCATAAGAAGCCAGCCGCGGGCGATGATCAGGGTCGGCTCGAGAAACCCGGCGATGACGATCAGCAGGAAACCTACTGTGGACGACCGGAAGATCTTGTCGTATTCGCGGGTCCCGCCGAGCAGGTTCTGGGTGTTATAAAGGCCGTTGATCCAGTACACCAGGATCCACAGGAAGGAGGAGAGCCATACCAACGTTCGGTAATACTCGATGGCGATCAGCGCATCTTCATCGAAGAAGCCAAACGGGACTTCAAAGCGAAAAAAATAGGCCAGGCGAAAGGCCAGACCAATCATGATGAGATCAGAAATAACCAATACGATTTTGAAGACAAGCCACTGCATGTGCCGCGGTAACACAGAATTGACTTTACCAATCTTCTTGCTTAGGGCGACAAGGTTTAATGGCTCAGCATTGGTTCTCATTGTAATCATCCAACAACTCCTGTACGCATACAAATTCCACCGGAAAAACTGCAAAATCGACTAAATAAGAACTTCTTCGAGGAGGCTGTTTCTATCGGGTTGTAACCCCATGACGCCACAATCCGGAAAAAGTTACTTATATGCGCAATCCCCACCTGAACGGCGGGGATTGTCATGCTATTGAAATCCTAGAGAGAGTGTGTCGACCCCGCCCGCACTATGTCTTTTTTGCCCGCCCGATCTGGTTTTCACGAAGCTCCACCGGGAGCTGGCGCTTCTGGAGGAATGTAAGCAGGACACGTACCCGCTCCCGGCCAGAGATGCGGCCGTCGAAAATCGCTTCGTAACCTGCAAAGGGACCGTCCTGGATCACCACCGGGTCTCCAGGCTGAAGGCCGTTTACCAAATTTTGCTGGGAGGCGTTGATCTGGTCGACCTGGCGCTCCACGGCGGCGATCAGCGCATCCGGGACCGGTGCCGGTTCCCCATCGAAACTCACCAGGTTCACGGCACCCGGCATCCAAT
>DASUOS010000100.1:0-18004 GCA_036276515.1 Anaerolineales bacterium
GATTGAAGACAATATACAAATCAACATGGGGAGATGTCTTCCCCATATATGGGGATTTCGTGTGGGGAGAATCCAAAGACCCCGCCAGAGAAATTTGGCGGGGTCTTTGGATATCCTATTAGATCGTTTTAAATCAAGTCAAGTTCAATTGCCCGTCTGACAGCCGCCCGACGGCTATTGACGTTGAGTTTGCTGTAGATACTCTTCGTATGTGTACGAACGGTACTCAAAGCGACCACCAGCTCGCGGGCGATCTCCGGACCGGAAAGCTCGGTCCTGAAGTAGCGGAGAACCTCCAGCTCACGCTCGGTCAGCGGCTCTATGGTATTTTCGATTGTTGATTTTCGATTGTCGATTGGCTGGATCGATGCATGTGGTGATGCCGCTGCGCGAGGAAAAGACTCCAGCAACATATTGGCATACAAGATCAGATCGTGATCCCGCGCTGGATCTTCAACCTTCATTCTAAAATCTTCAATCAACAATCTCACCTCTTCGCCTTCGTCCAGGAAGATGCGGATGTAGCCCTCCGGCTCGGCCAGTCTCATGGCACGTTCCAAAGCTGAGAGGCCAGCAGCAAGATCCCCCTGCATGTGGTGCGCCAGCGCCTGCAATACCAGGATTTCGATCACGCTTCCCACCCTGCCGCCTGCTTCCGCTGCTTCCAGGAGCCGCTTCAGCAGCCCGATCGCCTCCCCAAGCAGGCTCTCTGAAGGATTGCTCCTGTATTGAGCCAGGAGGATCCTGGCCAGCGTGATGTGCTCGAACTCCCGCAGATAATCCAGCTCATCCGCAGAGGACAATCCCTGCCGGCGCGCCCAGTTGAGGGCCTGATCCAGCTTTCCCTGCGCGGCCCATAGGCGCGCCCTCAGCGCCGCGACCGGGCGCACGTTCGGGGAGAAGTCCCCGACATACAGGGGTTCTGCCTCATCGAGCAGGTCGATTGCGCCGTCCAGGTTTCCCTGCGCCTCCAGGATTCGAGCCATGCTCACGCGCCAGCGATAGGGGTTCTTCGGTAGCTCGTTGAGCTCGCCAAGCTCCTTGCTTTTCAAGAGGTGGCCTGTTGCGGTATTCAGATCGTTACGCTCCCGGTAGAGTTCGCTCAGCCCCACGTGCATATCTGCGGCGCCGCGCAGGGGAGGCAGACCCGGTTTTGTCGCAAGCTGCAGTCCGCCCTCGAAGATGCGTATCGCTTCGCGCAGGCGTCCCTGCGTACGTCGTATATCCGCAAGGGTCACGCCGCCGCCGATCACATCCGAGATGAACCCGGACCTCTGCAAATGGACCATACCCTCACTGAACATCTGGTACGCGGTATCGAGGTCGCCGCGAGTCCAGGACGCAAGCCCAAGCAGCGATGAGCCGGCGCCCCGCAGGAAATCGTCGTCCTCAGGCGCGAGCTCGAGCAGCCGGCGTGCGTGCTTCATGCTGTTCGCCACATCACCCTGCGCCAGGGCAAGGGCGGCACGGTACATGGCGACCGAGCCGGGCACGCGCTGGAATTCCTCCTGGTCCACGAATTCGATTTGTTCGCGGGTTTCTGCCGGCATGTCCAGCCAGCGCTCGATATCCTGCAGGCTGGACTCGACGCCCTCCAGGGTACCGTTCTGCAATAACGTGCCCACATAGTGGACGCCGAGCACAGGCCGGCGGCGGAGCACGTCACCGGGGAGCGCCTGGAGCCAGCCCAGCAGGGTCGACTCCTGCCGGCTCTGGCGCATGGCGGGCACAGCCCGTTCGATCAGATCAGCCGTCCGCTCGAAATCCCCGGCGGCCAGAGAGTGGCGGATCGCATCGGCCGCCGAGCCGTCCTGCTCGAACCACTCGCTCGCCCGCCGGTGCAGGGCAGGGACCTGACCGGGCTGCTCCGTCGTCAGGTGCATATGCAGGACGTCGGCAAAGAGATGGTGATAGCGATACCAGTGGCGCCTGTCGTCCAGTGGGATGAGGAAGAAGTTACCTCGCTGCAGGGTCTCCAGCCGCGCCTGGCCTCCAGCCTGGCCCGTGACCGCATCGCACAGCGGACCATTCAGCCGCTCGAGGATGGAGGTCTGGACCAGGAAGCTGCGGACATCCTCCGGCTGGCGCTGCAGGACCTCTTCGACCAGGTAATCGACGATATAGCGGTGATCCCCGGCGAAGGCCTGGATGAAGCCGGCGGCGTCCTGGTGGCCCCTCATCGACAGCGCGGCTAACTGCAGGCCGGCGATCCAGCCTTCGGTGCGATCTTCCAGGGCAGCGACCTCTTCCGCCGAGAGGGAAAGGCCCATCACCTGGTTGAGAAATTCGGCAGCTTCGGAGGGCGTAAAGCGCAGGTCGGCGGCGCGCAGCTCGGTCAATTGTCTGCGGGCGCGTAAGCGGGGGATCGGCAGGGCCGGGTCCTCGCGGGTGGTGATGACCAGGTGCATCCCGGGAGGCAGGTGTTCGACCAGGAAGTTGAGAGCCTCGTCAACCGCTCTCGAATCGACCACGTGATAGTCGTCCAGGACGAGGAGGAATGAATCCGGGATCGTGGTGATTTCATTGAGTAAAGCGGTCAGGATCGACTCGGCCGGCGGAGGCTGAGTCTGCGCAGACTGAAGGATTTCTAACACCCCTTCGCCAATACCTGGCGCCACCCTTTGCAGCGCGGCGATGAGGTAGGTCAGGAAGCGTGTCAGCTCGCTATCCCCTTCGTCCAGCGACAGCCAGGCCGTTCGTAGATTGTGGATTGTAGATTGGGGATTTTGGATCGATTTTTCTTTGGAAGCGTCTAATCCAAAATCGTCAACACTTGCACCTGGCGCAAGTGCAGGTGTCGAAAATCGTAAATCGTTTACCCATTCACTGACCAGTGTGGTCTTGCCAAAGCCAGCAGGGGCAGAGATAAGGGTCAATGTAGCGCCTGCAGAGAGACCCTCGTCCAGCCGCTCGATCAGCCGGGAGCGGACGACGACTTTCGGCGGAGGCGGTGGGATGTAGAGCTTGGTAGCCAGGATTGGTGCGGAGGATGTCATGAAACAACTATGGGGAAGCTAATTTCTACGTTAATCCGTTCTTATCTGCCTTCATACGCTTTTTGAAGCTCGGCAATATCAAACTTCTTCCTTGGCAGGAAGGCCTGCGTCACCCGGTCGATCTGCTCAGGCGTCCCGTTTGTCATCATCTCATCCAGTGCGGCAGGTGAGATCTGCCAGGAGAGGCCGAACTTGTCCTTCAGCCAGCCGCACTGCTCGGCGTCCGGAACGGCGGAGAGCCTTTCCCAGAAGTAATCGATCTCTTCCTGGGTCTCGCATTCCACCAGAAGGGAGATCGCTTCGTTGAAGGCAAAATGGTGTTCCTGTGCGCTGTCCATCGCCGCGAACCATTGGCCCTCCAGCATAAAGTCGGCGAACATGACCGTACCCTCCTTGTCTGGCTCTTGTCCGGCTCCGTAGCGGGCCAGGGCGCCCAATTTCGAGCTCTTAAATATCGAGAGGTAATGGTTGATCGCCTCTTCTGCACGGCCGGCAACCTCTCCGACGAACAGGAGCGATGGAATGATGAAAGGTCTCTCTTCTCCTTCGGGATTGGTGAGAATAAGCTGCCATGTAAGTCCGTATTTGTCCTGTACCCAGCCATAGTGCTCGCTGAAGGGGTACTTATCCAGGGGCATCAGTGCCGAGCCGCCTTCCGACAACTTCTCCCACATCCGATCGAGATTGTTTCGCGCGTCCTTATCCCTGGATGGATCGAAATTCACAAAGAACGACACCGACGGATTGAATTTGAACAGAGGACCGGCGCTGATGGCCATGAAGGATTGTCCCGCCAGCTCGAAGGAGACAATATCGGTATCCCCTGACGGTGTATCATGGAGCGTTGTTATGTGAGTGACTTTCGAATCAGGGAACAAAGAAGTATAGAACTCGGCGGCTTCCCGGGCTTCCTGATCGAACCATAAGTGGGGCGTGATCTTTTGCATACCGTTATCCTTTCTACATGTGCTTTTACCGATCGTGAGCCAGTTATTCCATCGCTTTCAGGATTCGTCCAACGGTTTTCCACGTTCGCGTCGTGATCTCCTTGCCAAACTGTTTTTCCAGCCAGACCATCAGATCGGGGGTTTTGGCGCTTGTTAAGTCTATCACGCTGCAAATGGCGCCGTTGTACATTCCAAGGAGGGAATCGTCCCGATTGTTAACGTTGTATGGGAATTTTAGATCTACCTTTCTTTTCTTCTTGAGGAACGTTACATTGAGGCTGGATGTTTGGGAATGCTCCATTCCTTTAAATGGATTTTGATCGACAAGCCTCTTTATTTGCACCTGGCTTCGCAGGATCGTGGTGCTTGTAAATCCCAAATGTTCCGGTAACGCTTTTTCAATGGTTTCTTCGAGTGTTGCAGCACTTCTCGATGGACTTTCAAATATCACATTGCCGCTGGAAATCACCGTCTTGACATTTGCAAAGCCGAGCTTCTCAAAAACCCCTCGCAATTTATCATTGCGCATATTCGGATTTGCCGGAGCAATACCGCGTACACCGTCCTGGCGTACGGTGCCAGGGAGAGAGCAACATATTTGGTCATATTTTGCTTCAGTCTGTACCTCTAACATCTGAGCATCCTGGCGATGGTTAACTGTATTATGCCCCTATTATATCCATGGAAGAAGGAGCAAAGGATTTTCTCCGGGCAGAGACCTACGCCGAACGGAAAACCCCGCTCATAGCAAGCGGGGTTTTAGGAATGGGGATGGCGTGCTCCCATCTCTGGGTTCAATGTCGAATGGCGACCACTTCGAGATATTCGGCTCCAATCGAAGTGGTTCCGTCTGTGGCGGTGTTGTGCTCCATCCACAGCTGCTCGAGTTCCGCTCGCAGGGCGGATTGTTTCTCAACATCCAGTGCACCGAACGCCTTATGGGAGGGACCATAGTAGGTGCGGAAGAACTCGACGACCTGGGCGGGCGGGAAGGGATAGCGAAACGGATATAGTATCCGGCGCAGTCGAAGATGCATGATCCCGTCCTTAAATCGCTCGCGGACTACATCTTCGTCTCCCCATTTCACCGGGGGCGGCATGATGGCCGGCGGCGGGACATACTTTCCATGGATCCTGAACATTTGGCCGACAAAGCCGGCCGGGGTCCAGTTGCCCATGAAGATCTTTCCGCCCGGCCGGCAGACCCGCTTCAATTCTGCGGCCACCAGCTCTGGGCGAGGCGCGAACATGGCGCCGATCAGGCTCAGGACGATATCGAACGAGCCGTCAGGATAGGGGAGCATCTCTGCGTCCCCTTCCTCGAAACGGGCATCCACGTTTTCCAGCCGGGCACGGGCGCGTGCCTGCTCGATCAGGTTGGTGGCAATATCCACGCCGGTGACTTTGGCCCCGGCCCGCGCCATCGGGATGGCGGTTTGCCCGGCGCCGCAAGCCACATCCAGGATCCGCGTCCCCGGCTCGATCCGGATCTGAGACAGGAAGTCCAGCGCGCCCGCCTGCAGATAGGTTGCAAAGTGGCCGTAATCGCCAGACATCCAGGTGGCTTTCATCCGGGTCTTGAGAGATTCCATCTCCGGGGTCATTTCAGCAGATAATACGTTCATGGGTTCTCCTTTTGAGTGCTTTCATGGTGTCCGGCTACTGGCTGACCAGGATGGCGTGGATCGTCGCGCCTTTGTCTGTTGCAGAAGGTGAGTTGTACACAAGGGTCACGCCGAAACGCTCGTACATGGCCCAGAGATGGGTATGGTCGGGTGTTCCAATTTCATCGGGCAGGCCCGGCTCCCAGCCTGCCTGATGGGCTTGCTGGACCTTGGGCAGACCAAATTTGTCTTCAACCGTCGCCATGGTATCGTTCGCGGACAGGCTGAGCGGCAGTTCGCCTTTGAAAGCTGAGAAATCGGCGACCGCGTTTGGATAGAGATAAACCGTCTCTACCTTTTGGCCTTCACCGATCAGCAGGGCCATCCCTGCGTCGTTGCATAATTGAAACTGGCCTGTGCTCGAGCAGCGATTGCTGGCAATGAAATCGGCTACATCTGCATCGGCCAGAGATTTCCCGAGCACGGCTTCATAGCCGGCTTCGGGGACAGCCCGCCCGGATGGCCGTGCCTGAACAGCGAGGGCACCGAACGTGATTGCGAAAAGTGCGATCGCAGCAAAGGCAATGAGGATTTGGAAACGCTTGTTCATGAGCTTCTCCTTTTGTTGAATATGCTCTTAGTAGGATTTATCGTTTCAGGAATGGGGCGACCCGTAGGCCGCCCCCATCCTTGTTAGAAGGAACAATTTCCCGGGTTGGGGACATCGACACGCGGGGCGCCACCTTCCGGCAGCATGAAGGTCACGAGCACGATCAGGTTCTCGCTGCCTTCATTGCGGGCATTGTGGGTATGGTTGCCGGGGTCCATGAAGACGCTGCCTGCTGGATAGACTTCCCCGGTGCAGGTAATGTCGTCGTTATGATAGATGGTCAGGTTGCCGGATACGACTGTTGCCCAGAGGGGACCTCCGTGCTGATGCCAGCCGAATACACCACCGGGAACGATTGTGTACCGGATCACGGTAATCTTTGAAACGTCCGATTGGACGATTCCTGTCTCGGTCTTGAACTTTGCCGGGACCTCCTCGGGTAATATTCCCGAAGCAATGACCTCGCCGGTGACCCCGGATCCCGGCGTCGCACCGGCGTTGGTCACAGGGAAAATGGTGCTGACGAGGATGACGGCCACAGCCAGGACAAAGATCACCTTCTTTTTCGGACTCCACGATACGATTGCAGACATAGTTGCCTCCATACGGTTTGTAAAGTGTCGGGATCACAACGTCTCGACCTGGCAGCATTAAAGCAAAAAGCCGATGGCATGCCATCGTGGAAAACACTCAGTTATTCAAGAATGGAGTACCTAGTTTTTTCCCCGTAAGCCTGTTTCCACCGCCCAGACCGCAACCTGCGCCCGTGAATCGAACCCCAGCTTCATCAAGATATTGCCGACGTGATTTTCCACCGTTCGTTCGCTGAGGACCAGTGCCCCGGCGATCTCGCGGTTCGACTTTCCCTCTGCGACCAGGCGGGCGACTTCCTGTTCGCGCCGGGTCAAGCCTCCAAATGTCTCGGCTTCCCGCCTGCGCTTCGAAGGGACTCTCTCCGTTGGCAGGCTTCGCAAAGCAGCTTCCACAAACCCTGTGCGGAGGGACTCTTCCGGAATATTCGCCGCCAGCCTGTCAATGACCCGCCGCGCGCCTGCAAATTCACGTTTGCTCTCTTCAACCTTCTTTAGTTCTTTGTACAGCCAACCCAGCCGGGCGTGGATCTGCCAGAGTAAAGGAAGCGCTTCGCGTTTTTCTGCTGCCTGCCTGGCCCCTTCCAGGGCCTGCCCGGCTTTCCTGAGCTGCTTTAAGGCGAACCATGCCTCGCCCTGAAGTTTCAGCAAAGCCGGGATCGGCTGTGTCTTCCGGGAGCTGCGCTTCGTGGCAAGCAGGTGCTCGGCGATCCGTAAGGCCTCGGCGGGCTCGTTCTCTGCCAGCAAAAGATTGCCCTTGGCCCAGAGCATCCGCCGTTCCGCTCTTGTATGATGACCGGTTTCCTGGAGCGGAACCGAATCGAGGAGCGTGCGCGCTCTACCCGGCTGATCGTTTAGCAGGTAGGCGCTTGCCAGTTCCGTCGTCGTATTTCCGATCATCCAGGAGGAGCCGAATTGCTTTGCCACCGTGAGTCCCGTCTCCAGATTCTGGATGGCAGGCTCAGCCTGGAGCATCAACAGGTGGCTGTAACCGAGCGCATAGTACGCTCCAGAGATCCGCTGCGGATCTTCGATCTCCGTTGCGATCCGAAACATGGCCTGGGCGTGGGCGAGCGCATCTCCAAAAAATCCACATTGCGCCAGACCAAGTGCAATGTCCCACTCGGCAAACGCCTCGTACGAAGCCCAGCCAACCTGGCGGGCGAGCTCCAGCGCTTCGAGCGCCAGCTGCTGGCTCTCCATCGGGGATTGAGGCGGTATAAAGTCTGATTCATCATAGCTGGTGTGACATGCCCCGATCAGGGCTGGAATCAGCTCATGTTTATCATCTAATTTTCGAAAGAGCCGGATGGCCTGCCGGTACTCTTCATATGCAGCGATTTGGTCTCCGTGATGCAGGTTTGCCATTCCCAGATGGGAGTGAGTTTGTGCCATGCCTTGCTCGTCCTGCTCGGCTTCGAAAAACTCGAGCGCCTGGCGGTGGCACGTTAACGCTTGCGCCGTGTGACCGGTGACGAAACACCAATTGCCCATATTGTTGAGGCTGATGGCGATCAGTTTGGGTTCATTCAGTTTCTGTGCCAGTTCTTTGGCCTGGCGGAAAAATTCACCCGTTCGTTGATAATTGCGCCCTGTCCAGAAGGTTCCAAGATCGTTCAGGGATTGCCATTCTGCCTTTCCATCCTGCTGTTCATGCGCTATTTTGCGGGCCCGCTCAAAATCATCCAGTGCAGACCGGAAGTCACCCAGGATCCGGTAGGCATGCCCTCGGACGCTGAGGAGTTCGGCCTCGACCCCTTTGCCGAGGTGACGGGCCGCCACCAGGGCGCGGGAGTAATAGACAATGGCCTCGCGCTGGGAATACAATTGCCGCGCCCGTTCCCCCGCTTGTTGTGAGTAGTGCAGCGCTTTTTCCCACTCCCCTGCGGTGTAATAGTGATAGGACAGATCGGCAAGGTGTGAATGAAGGGATGCTGCGTACAGACGTTCTGTGACTTCCCCCGCCTGGCGATGGAGCGCCTGCCGTTCGCGCAGCAGGAGCGTCGTGTAAATGGCCCGGCGGGTGAGGGCGTGGCGAAATGCAAAACGATCGACGGTCTCTTCCACGACGAGCTGGGCGGCGATCAGCTGCTTGAGCATGGACAACAGTTTGGCCTCGTCCACGTCCAAAAGTTCCTGGAGCAGGCGAAAATCGAAACGCCGTCCCATCACCGAGGCAAGCGTCAACGCCTGAAGAGTTCCTTCGTCCAGCCGCTGCATTCTTCTCTGCACGGCATCCTGGATGGTGCGGGGGATGTGTAAAGGGTTGATCTCTTTCCGATCCCAGATGCCGTCCGCATACGAAATATCGCCCTCGGCGGTGAGAGCCTTGAGGATTTCCTCGATAAAGAACGGGTTTCCTTCCGTCAGGGTAAAAACGGTATCGAGAAAATCCTTGCCGATCGGGGCCTGAGGCGAGTCGAGGATCGCCTGCAGCATCTCGCCGACTTCGGGTAGATTCATGGGCTGGAGTGCGAATTCCGTGCCAAGTCGTTCACGGTCCAGCTCGGCGAGAAGATGGGTTAGCTCCGGGGTGGTCTCGTCGCTGCGATAGGTGAGGACCAGCAGGATGGGTTGGGTGGAAACCCGGCGGGCAAGCAGGAGCAGGAATTCAAGGCTGGTCGAGTCGCTCCAGTGCAGGTCTTCGAGGATGAGGATCACGGGCTTTCTTTGCGCCAGATCCAGGATCGTCCCGGCAAGAGCCTGGAAGAGGCGCCGTTTCTCCTGTTCCAGGTTTGGGTTGAGCGGCCCGGATGGCGGCAGGTCCGGGAGCGCGGTGGCAAGCTCGGGAAATAATGTCAGGAGCTGCTGCGCCGATGCCTTCAGCGCCTGTGCGATCTCTTCCCCGGATGAGCGTATAAAGAAGTTCCGAAAGAGGTCCAGGAGCGGAGCATAAGGCAGGACGGAATCGGTTTGAAAACAGTATCCCTCCAGGATCACGGTTCCCTGTGGGGCCCTGGCTTTGGTTTCCCTCACAAGCCGCGATTTTCCAATCCCCGCCTCGCCTGAAATGAGCGCGATCTGACCCTGCCCTTCCTGCGATTGGGTTAATAAACGGTCCAACCGTTGTAGATCGTTCTCACGGCCGATCAAGACGGGGCAAATCACCGATTTGTCGAAGATCATGGTGGACTGTACCTGTAATGGTCACCCAGTATAAAGACAATTTGTTTCGAGTACAAGAGTGGGCTTCATACCTATAGTGCATTATACGTTCCAATTGTTCAGGCTGACTATAAATCATATTACAAGTCATCTCAAAAACCTCTTCCGTCATTGTGAGGGCGATGCTCACCTGCCCCGATGCTTGTTGGGGTCCGCCCGAAGCAATCTCATACTCTATTTTCATAAGCAATTTCATATGAGATTGCTTCGTTGCCCTGAAGGGCTCCTCGCAATGACGGTGCTATGTTGAGATTTGAGTATTCCACACCACGGATCTGAGTATTTTCACGGATGTATTTTGCCATGCCAGATCATAGAATGAGCTCATCGTAGTAATCCAAAGAAGGAGAATATAAAATGTTGTACACAAAGTTGAAGTCAAAATGGGTCAGAACCATGGTTCGTTTTCACGTAGCAGGCATTGTGTTGGCGGCAGTTGCAGCCATGGCGTTCGCGGTCCCCTCAGCGGGACCTGTGTATGCTGATGATATGACTCCGCCGCCCGTGCCTGACAATATTCAGGTACCTGCAGGCAGCAAGCTCTTCCTCGTGGGTCATGCGGTTGGCACCCAGAATTACGTCTGCGTCCCATCCGGCACGGGCGTCAGGTTTGTGCTCTTCACGCCCGAGGCTGCGCTGTTCGATGATGAAGGGAAGCAGCTCACGACCCACTTCTTCAGTCCCAACCCGGTTGAGGTGAACACGGATCCGAAGGTGATCAGCGATCACACCATCCGCGCTGCGTGGCAGGACTCGAGGGACTCAAGTACAGCCTGGGGCCAGGTGAAGCCCGGCAACTCCTCCAGCGACCCGGACTTCGTCGAGCCGGGCGCAATCCCCTGGCTTCTGGTCACGATCGTCGGACGCCAGGATGGCCCAATGGGCGGCGACCGGCTGAGCGAGACTACCTTCATCCAGCGCCTGAACACCCATGGCGGGCTCGCCCCGTCGACAGGCTGTACCACTCTGGGAGATCTCGGCACAATGGCGTTCGTTCCCTATACCACCGATTACTACTTCTACAAAAGCACCGGCAGCGGCAACTAGGACGGCGGCGACCCCGATCAGCAGCGGACAGCCAAAGCTGTCCGCTGTTCTCTATTCCTCTTTGTCGTGCTTATCCTGCGCCCGCAAGCTGGACCATCTCCGCGCTTACATCCCATAGCTTTCTGGCAATCGCATGATCGGCAGCCTGGGCCGCAGCCGGTGTTATCTGCGAGTTATAGAAGTATTTTCCCGTAACGCCCTCCACACCGGGGGACGTTGCCAGATGGATGGATGTCACTGCCCCTTTTGCCGGTGAGCGCATGACAAGCGGTGCAAAGAGGCTGACCAGGGCAGACATAACCCTGCCATTATTCTTCCCAAAGCCTGTTGCCGTGATCCCCGGATGCAGGGCGTTCACCGTGACTCCCGTCCCCTCCAGGCGGCGAGCCAGCTCCACCGTATACAGGATCGTCGCCAGTTTTGCATTGGGATACGTCCCAAATCCATAGGTCCGTTCGCCTTGCAGGTTGTCGAACTCGATCTTGCCGGAGGTGTGCGCGCCCGACGAGACATTGATGATCCGGGCCGGGGCACTGGCTTTCAGGGTGTCCAGCAGCAAATGCGTGAGCAGGAAATAGGCCAGATGATTGAGGGCGAATGTCATTTCAATGCCGTCCACGCTGAGCTGGCGCTGCATGAACGCCGCACCGGCATTATTGACCAGGACATGCAGGCGCCCGTATTTTTGCTTGAACTCACCTGCCAGCCGCCGCACTTCCTGCTGAGAGGATAGGTCGGCTAAAAGGGAGTCCACGTGTTGGTTTCCACTCACGGCACGGATCTCTTCCACGACCCGGGCGGTCTTCGCCGCGTTGCGCCCTGTGATCACGACCGTTGCACCCATCCCGGCGAGTGCCTGGGCTGTGCTTTTCCCGATCCCATTGGTGCCGCCGGTGATCAGGCAGATCTTTCCCTGCATGGCTTTCGCTATCATGATTTCCTCGAGTATTCTTCTGGCCTAGAGTAACGTGATGACGACATTGCCCCTCTTGCGTCCTGTTTCCACGTAGCGGTGCGCCTCCGCAATCTGCTCCAGCGGATAGCAGCGATCGATGACGGCAATGAACTTGCCCGCCTCGATGAGCTCGTTGATGAAGAGCAGATCTTTTGTCTTTTCGCCTGCCCCCCGCAAACCCGTCGCAGCAATCTTGACCTTCTTCCGGCCCATCTTTGAAGTCCATAGTACTTGAAGAAAAATCGCCGGAGAAGGGACCGTTGTAAGATAGACCCCGTTTTCGCTGAGCGAGCCTTTGCAACGCGTGAAGGAACTCTTGCCAACGGTATCGAAAATGATGTCGTAGGTCTGGCCGTTTTTCGTAAAGTCTTCTTTAGTGTAATCAATGACCCGGTCTGCTCCCAGGGCTTTCACCATTTCTACATTCGCCGTACTGCACACCGCTGTGACCTTCGCCCCGTAGGACCTGGCAATCTGTAGCGCAGAAGTACCCACGGCCCCCGAAGCGCCATAAATCAAAACATTCTGTCCGCTCTGTATGTTTCCTTTATCCCTGAGGAAAGGCACTGCTGTTAATGCCCCGTTGGGGATAGATGCAGCTTGCTCATAGGTCATGTTGGCCGGCATGCTGACCAGCGGCGCCGATTCGGGCATCGTTTTGTACTCGATATAGGTGCCCAACAACCCCATTCCAGTGTTTCCGTACACTCGATCCCCTTTCCTGAACCTTTTTACGTCTTTTCCCACGCTTTCGATCTGCCCCGCCAGATAGAACCCCAGTGTGGGTTTCTTCGGTTTTCGCAGGCCATTGAGACCCGGGGAACGCCGCATGCCCGGATCCTCTGCTGCGACTGTGGTCGCATGGATCCTGATAAGTACTTCATCGTCCCTGGGGGCAGGTTTTGTTACCTCTTTGAGCTCAAGAACATCGGGTGGTCCGAATTTGGTATACACGATCGCTTTCATCTAGGTTTGCCTTTCTAATGCAAGGTGTTATCGTTAGGTATAAGGGTAGTGGATCTTTCTGTGCGATATCGGTCATAGCCCTGGCCCGGGGGGCCCTCTTCTCCGAGACCTCCGTCACTGTTGACTTTGACGTCTCGGAGAAGAGTTTCCTCTACAACATGGCTGGGGCCGGGCGAACGTCGGAGGTCGTGGCGGCTTCTGCACGACCGCTGTATGCTTCGGGCTGGAAGCCCTTGATGATGAGCCAGACCGGCAGCGCCAGTTCGAAGATCATGCCCGGGATCAGGAGAATCAGGCTGACGTGGATCCCGAAGATCTCGGCGATGGCTCCCAGCACGTGAACGATGTAGCCAATGACGCCCAGAGCTGCCAGGGGACGGGGGACCAGCCGGGTTCGGTACAGCAGCGAAGTCATGAAGATGCCGCCGAAGGCGAGGGTCGCCTGGCCGATCTGGTACGCCATGGCGTTCGACTGGGTCAGGAGCGAACCCAGGCCTTCTGCCCAGCCCTGACCGGTAAACTGGCTCAGGGGAGCGATCATCAACAGGCAGAGCACCCCGATATCCAGCATGACCACCTGGACGATCAGCGCAGCCAGGTAGGTCAGCGCGGTCCTCTTGCCATGGCTCTCCAGGATCGGGAAGAAGAGGACACCCTTGCCCACATCCACCACAGTGTTCAGCAGCATCAGGAAGGCTCCAAGGATCAAAGTGGTCTGTTGTGTAGAGACCGCCGCAAGCAGGTCCGGAGCGCCGATCACGGAAGTCACCAGGCCGAAGCCGATGCCGTACGTGAGAAACCCCGCCAGGAACAGCGCGCCGATCAACCGTGAGTACCTCATGCGCGACCCTGCCGATAAACTCTTTTTCACCGCTTCCCCATCCCGGTTGTCATAATCACGGGCTGTCATTTTGTTCGAGTTAATGTTTTCTTTTGCAATCATCTTGTCATCTCCTCTAAGTTGTATTTGAAATAAATAGTACGGCTAATGCTTTTTTGCTATTGCTATCCTTTTAGTAGACACCTCCTTTTCATGCAGCTTGCCTCCGTTTACTATTTGGCATCCGCCTCATTCGCCTGGCCGGGATTGACAGGGTTGACCGAGATCAGGGGCATTCCCAGGTCACGCACTTTTTTCAGCAGACCCTGCAGCGCAGCCTGGTCGGTCACCAGGCCGGTTAGAAGCGTATCGCCCGTTTCTTCGAACGTCAGGGTGAGCCCCTCGAACCAGCTTGCCCATTGATCGTCAAGGTGTCCCTTGATGCGAATTTCATAATGTCCGGGCTCGTAACGATCCCCGGTTGACGAATGTATTTCACTCAATCTGTGCCTCCTGCCTTCTGCTCATATGCGGATGAGCCTCCTCTTTGCTGCATTGATTCTGTATTTCCACCATCATACAGACGGACAGGGTGAGATGTCATCACCATATCTGGTGATCGAGGTGGTGATTTATGGGCCAGGATGCTGCGGGAGAAATAAAAAGTCCCGGCAGGGGGTTCAGGGACCCTGCCAGGACTTTAGCTGGTGTGTACACGTTCGTTAGATCAAATGGAGCTCCTCCGCCCGCCGGGCAGCCGCCCGGCGATTGTTCACCCCCAGCTTGGTATAGATGTTCTTGGTGTGAGTACGCATGGTGTTCAGGGACACCATCAGCCCGCGGGCAATTTCCGGACCGTTCAATTCGGTCCTGAGCAGCTTGAGCACTTCAAGCTCCCGCTCGCTCAATGGCTCGATCAAACGCTGAGGAACAGAGGCTTTGCCGTCAGTGCTCTCAAAGGCTGCTATTAACAGATGAGCATACCTGGATGAAACGCCTTGTTTCGCGCACTCTCCCAGCAAAGCCAGCATTTGTGGACCTTCATCGACAAAGATACGGATGAAGCCGCCGGGCTCTGCAAGGGTGAGAGCATCGCCCAGCCGTTGTACAGCTTTGTCCTTTTCGCCCTGCGTAAGGAGGGCGAGCGCCTGCAGCACAGCCACCTTGAGCCGTTCGTTTTGCCAGGCTCTTTCTTCGGCCTGCCGGCGCAGCGGCTCCAGCAGCTCCAGCGCCGCGGCCGGGTCTCCCTGCACCAGGCGGACACGAGCCAGGCTGAGAGGCAGGTCACTGGCTTCAGCGAGCTGCGCGGCTCCTGCCAGGTTACCCTGATGCAGCAGCGTAAGCACCTGTGCAGCAGTCACATCCGGCAGCCGGAACAGGAAGTTATGCTTGAGCACGAACGTCTCAGCCTCCTCCAGGACGGCAACCGCGCCGGACACATCGCCCCGGGTGAGTTTCAGCTGGCCCAGAAACACACCGGCGGCAGCGAAGGTCTCGACACGATCCATCTGGCCCGTCAACAGAATGCACTGTTGCCCGTGCTCCTCCGCCGCATCCAGATCGTTCCACTGGTAGTGTATACGGGCCAGGCCAAGGTGCGCTTCGCAGGCGATCGGACGCGGCGGAGAACCTGCCAGAAGGATCGCCTGGTTGTAGGTCTCTGCCGCCAGGGATAGCTGATTATCGACTTCCTGTACCTGGCCGAGATTGACTGTTGCTGCTGTGGTATAGATGGAGGGCCCAAACGTTTTGCTGATGTGTATGACTTCGGCGTAGGCCTGACGGGCTGCGTCCCGGTCTCCCTGGAGCTGATAGGCATATCCCAGCGTCCAGTGAGCAGCCGTGCGGAGAGGCAGGTTGTCGGGGCCCAAATACTCCAGCGCCCGGCGAGACTGGCTAATGATGGTTTCTACATCGTGCTGCATGACAGCCAGTGTGGCCCGCATGGACGCAATGCGCCCAATCAGATCCCGGGTTCTGTTATCGGGTAAAGCGCCCTGGAGGGATGCAGATATGGCTCCCTCCGCAGCCTGTAGTTTCTCTTCAACGGCGGTTGGCCTCCCGGTCATCATCAAAGCCGAGGCATAGGTGATCCACAGGGAAGGTCTGGCATTCAGTACGGATACAGGCAGTGTTTCCAGCCAGTGTACGACCGGGTCTCCGGCGTCACGAAAGTAGAGTGGCACCCCATTTCCTTCGATGAGGCGCTCGGCGCGCTCGAGATCGTCTGCCGCCGCCGCATGACGAAAGGCATCGATCTCGAATCCAGTGTCCTCGTACCATTGGCTGGCACGCCTCTGTAATTCGGCAAGGGTCCCTGTTGCCTCTCCTGTGGAACCTTCCGTGCTTTGATGCAGGCGCTGTCGCAGCAATTCGGCAAAGAGATGGTGATAGCGGTACCAGCGGCGCTCGTTGTCCAGGGGAACGATGAACAGGTTGGCGTGTTCGAGATATTCCAGGGTCTCCTGCCCCGGCGTCATGGGATCGAGCAGGAGGGCATCGCACAAAGGCCCACATAGACGGTCGAGGACCGATGTGCGCAACAGGAAGTTTTGGACGCGTTCGGGTTGCTGCTGAAGGACTTCCTGAAGAAGATAATCGATAATGAAATGGTGGTTGCCCGTGAAGGATTTGATGAAGCGGGTGGCGTCCTGATGTCCCTGCAGGGACAGCGCAGCCAATTGCAGCCCGGCGATCCAGCCTTCGGTGCGAGCTTCCAGGGCTGCGACATCGCCCTCCGAGAGATGAAGCCCCATTCCCTGATTCAGAAATTCGGCGGCTTCTGCATTGGTAAAACGCAGGTCGGCGGCGCGCAGTTCATTCAATTGGTTGCGGGCCCGCAGCCGGGCCAGTGGGAGGTTGGGATCCTCACGGGTCGTGATGACCAGGTGCAGCTGGGCTGGCAGATGTTCGAGCATAAAACGGAGAGCATCATCGACCGGCCTGGCATCCACCAGGTGATAGTCATCGAGGACGAGGACAAGTTTGCCAGGAAGCGTGCTGATTTCATTCAGCAAAGCCATCAGAAGTGTCTCTATGGAGGGCTGCTTTGGGGATTGGAGGGCGGCCATTATCTCTTCTCCGATCGCTGGCGCCACCGTCTGTAGTGCGGCAACGATGTACGACAGAAAACGAGCGGGATCACGATCTGCATCGTCCAGCGACAACCACGCCGCGGATCGCCCGGGCATCTCGTGAATTGCGGCAAGCCATTCACTGACCAGGGTGGTTTTCCCGGAGCCCGCCGGGGCAGAAAGGAGGGTCAGCTTCCCGTGCAGGCCATCGTTCAAGCGCGCCAGCAGGCGGGCGCGCGGAACCAGCACCTGCCTGCTGGCGGGAATAAAAAATTTAGCCGTGAAAAGTTGTACCACTAAGAGCCTCGCATTTCTTTTTCATGATCCGTCCTCTGGCGCCTTCTAAAGGCGGGAGAGGAATAAATCGTTTGGACCGTGCTTTGGTTTCCTTTTGCTGGCGGCTATTTCAAAGCCGCACCCGTTCGGGCCGCTTCCACAACCTGCAGAATGGCCTCGGCGCTTACTCTGGCATGCGCTGAATCGTACAGGAGGGAGCCGTGTGTTGCCTCAGGCAGCACACGCTGGACGCTGTTCGTTGAGAGGCTGGTGAACCCTGTTTGCCAGCCCTGCCAGAGCTGCTCAAAATCATGACCGGTTGCAGTGAGTACAAACAGAGGGATATCACCCAGGGACTCGGAATTAAGTCCCTGCCCTCGGGTAGACGGGGAAGCAAAGAATTCGGCGCTCTGCGTATCCCAGTCTTTTGTGGCCGAAAACGAGGCGAGCAGCTCCTCGTTTTGCGGGCTTGGCAAACCGGACGCGGGAAGGGAAAGCCCCATCAGGCGCAGGACACCCAGCCTTGTCAGAATGGGCGCTAGCGTGAAGGTCATAGCCATGGTATCGCACTGGGCTTGCGTGTCCGGTGTGCTGGTGCACTGCTCGGGCGATGAGCTGTCGAGCAGTACCATGCCCGCCACCTCATCAGGATACTGGCCGGCGTACTGGCGCACATACATCCCTCCATATGACCAGCCGGCCAGGACATATGGTCCGGGGATCTGAGCCTTCTGAAGCAGGGTGTGCAGCTCGGTCGCGATGCTCTGCGCATCACGCGGCGCCGGGCTGGAGTCGCTCCAGCCCATGCCGGCCCGGTCGTAGGCGCAGACGCGGGTCGTTTTGGCGACGGATGGCTGGATCCAGCCCCAGGAGGAGGAGGTCCCGCCCAGCCCGGATTCCAAAATGACGGTGGGACGCCCCTCCGTGTTCTCACCTGTGCAGTACAGATGCAGG
>DASUOS010000101.1:0-7812 GCA_036276515.1 Anaerolineales bacterium
GCCGGCTGATCACTGCCCGCCGAAAGTTTTTCCAGGGTCCTGTCAAAGCGGCTCTGGAGCGAGGAATCGGTCGGATCGGTAGAGAGCGCCAGCGCCAGTGACTCGATCTGGGCCTCCAGCTCCTCCGGGGAAACGGAATCAAGGTGAAGGGTCGTCTGAAGTGTCTGCTCCTCGTCGAAAGCCAGACCCTGGGCGAGGTACCCAACCCGCAGGTGGGAGCGCGTCGATACGACCGTCCCGGAGTCGGGCGGTTCGATACCGGCCAGGATGCGCATAAGAGTGGTTTTGCCGCTGCCGTTGGGGCCGATCAGCCCCACGCGCTCGCTGTTGCTGACGCTGAAAGAGATATCGTGCAGGATCGGCTGAATGCCGTATGATTTGTGAATATGATGAGCGGTGAGCATATGAACCTGTAGTGAAGGCCTGACCTGTCAGGCCTGGTGTTTAAAAACGAAAACCGAGGGCAGGCCCTCGGCGCGAATCATCAGCTGGGGTGGATTGCCCTAAAAGACGGAATAGACTACAGGATGTCTGTCATTTGCTAAGCTCCTACTAATCACGGACGACGTATTATATCATCGCTTTTGTCGTTGTAGTTAGTAGGCAACTCCATGAGCGCGCCTAGGCATGTTCCGTGTTGAAACGGCTCTAGGATTTCCGTATCCTTTGATCATCGCCAGCCGGATTCCGATCCGGCGTTTTGGGAAATGGTTTCATTCGATGGACAATCCTACATCCGTTCACCAAAAGTTGACCCAGGGAGCCCTGGCGGGGATGATCGCCACCCTGCCGATGACGATCTTTATGCGCTCGGCCTGGAAGTGGCTGCCCCGCCGTGAGAAATACCCCCTGCCCCCGCGCCAGATCACGCGCAATGTCTTGAAGCCGTCCAGCAACTTGAGTGAACCTCAGAAGAAAGCGCTGACCCTGTTCCTGCATTTCGCCTTTGGAACGGCAGCCGGTATGGCCTATGGAGCGCTGGAGGAGAAGATCCCCGGTCATCCTGCAGTTAAAGGACTGCTGGCCGGCATGACTGTTTGGACGGGCAGCTATCTGGGCTGGATCCCTGCTCTGGGCATCCTTCCCTCTGCCATCGAACACCCGTGGCGGCGGAACGTGCTGATGATCGTAGCCCATTTGATCTGGGGGTTGACACTGGGAGCTTTCGTAAGAATGCTCAGCTCAGGGTTATTTTTAAGAAACACCTATATCGATCTCGAATAGAAGGAGAAACTATGGAAACAAAAATGAATCGACCGATAACGCATCGGCCCAATGTCGGTTCTGCGGAACGAGGCATCTCCCTTGCAGCCGGCTTGGCCATGTTTTCCTACATTCTGACCCGCCGGCCCGATGCCAAGATCAGTATCCCGCTGGGTCTGGAAGCCGGGTACATGATCTACCGCGGCGCGACCGGAAACTGCGTCTTCTACCGGATGCTGGAGATCAACCGGGCCGAACATGGGATTTATGCCAAACGGTCTGTGACGATCAGCCTGCCGCGTGAGCAGCTCTATCGTATCTGGCGCAACTTCGAGAACCTGCCGCGCTTTATGAACCACCTGCAGCGCGTCGATGTGGATGAAGCAACCGGCGGGACGCGCTCACACTGGGTTTCCAGGGCCCCGCTGGGGCGGGAAGTGCAGTGGGAGGCTGAGATGACCGAGGAGCGCGAGAACGAATTCATTGCCTGGCGTTCCCTGCCCGGCTCCACGGTGCAAAGCTTAGGCAGCGTGCGGTTTGAGGATGCTCCGGCCGGGCGCGGGACCATTGTCACGGTCGAGATGGAGTACAACCCGCCGGCCGGTTCGATGGGCGCCGCGTTTGCCAAACTGTTTGGCGAAGAACCCAGCCAGCAGCTGCGGGATGACCTGCGTCATTTCAAACAAATGATGGAAACCGGTGAGGTACCTTCAGTGGAAGGCCAGCCCTCCGGCCGCAGCAAGGAATTCGGCCGTTCCATCCCCGAAAGGCAGCGCCAAGAGGATTTGGTGGAGGAAGCTTCTGCGGAATCCTTCCCGGCCAGCGACCCCCCGGCCTGGATCTCGGGCAGGAAAAATAGAAAGCGAGTGACATCATGAAGGCAGTCTGTTGGAATGGTAGAAATAATGTAACCGTGGAGGATGTCCCGGATCCAAAACTGATCAATCCGCGGGATGCGATCGTGCGCGTCACATCTACAGCTATTTGTGGCTCCGACCTCCATCTCTATGATGGGTATGTTCCCTCCATGATGAAGGGCGATATTCTGGGACATGAATTCATGGGGGAGGTGGTAGAAGTGGGGAGCGGCGTCAAGAACCTGAATGTGGGAGATCGTGTTATTGTCCCGTTCCCGATCGCCTGCGGCAATTGCTACTTCTGTAAGAACGGTCTGTGGGCGCTGTGCGATAACTCCAACCCGAATGCCCACCTGGCGGAGACAATGTATGGACATTCCCCCGCCGGCATCTTTGGGTACTCGCACCTGACAGGCGGGTATGCCGGCGGGCAGGCGGAGTATGTCCGTGTTCCCTTTGCAGATGTGGGACCGTTCAAGATCGAGAACGGATTCCGGGATGAGCAGGTGCTGTTCCTGACCGATGTCTTCCCGACCGGCTATATGGCGGCCGAGAACGGCAACATCCAGCCCGGTGACGTGGTCGCGGTCTGGGGCTGTGGGCCGGTTGGACAGCTGGCGATCCAGAGCGCCTGGACCTTCAACCCCTCGCGCGTGATCGCCATCGACCGCTATCCCGAGCGGCTGGCTATGGCAGAGAAATATGGGCGCGCGGAAACGATCAATTATGAGGGCGTCGATGTGGTCGAAACGCTCAAGCAGATGACCGGCGGCATGGGCCCGGATGTTTGCATCGATGCGGTCGGCATGGAAGCCCACAAGCATGGCCTCGAAGGGTATTATGACCGGGCCAAGCAGGCCGTGCGCATCGAGACGGACCGGCCGTATGTCCTGCGCGAATGCATCCAGGCCTGCCGCAAAGGCGGGACGATCTCACTGGCGGGCGTCTATGGCGGCTTTGTCGACACCATCCCTATGGGAGCAGCCTTCAACAAAGGCCTGACCCTGAAGATGGGCCAGACCCATGTCCACCGCTATTTACAGCCGCTCTTCGCCATGATCGAGAGCGGCCAGATCGATCCCTCCTTCATCGTCACCCATATCTTCCCGCTCGAGGATGCGCCGGATGCCTATGAGATCTTCAAGCATAAGGTCGATGGATGCGTCAAGGTGGTGATGAAACCCGACTAAGCAACGTAAAAGATCGAGTGCACTGCACTCGATCTTTTGATTAATTCAGCTTGTGAAGTGATCCACCAGCTCGAAATAGCCTCCACTGGGCGCACTGGCCAGCAGCGGGCGGATCTCTGCCAGCTTTTCCGGGGGGATGTTCGTTACGGAGGCCTGGTGAGATTCGATACTGTCCCAGACTTCGACAATGGTGAACTTTGTGGGATCATCTCTGGATTGATAGAGTGTGGCCGATTCGCAGCCCTGCGATGATTTGATCATCGGCAGGATCGAAATGAGAAACGTACGCAATTCCGCGGTCAATTCGGGCTTTGCCTGGGTTTGGCCGATGCGAGTGATCGTCATTTTTCGATTCCTTTACAATTGTCCGGACTGGGCATCCCAGTTCGTAAGCAGGGCCTGGTAGGTTGGGTCGTCATAGCGCTCAAGACGGAACATTGGTGCGTACTTCGGAAGTGGAGAACCTGTGATATATGTTGAAACCAGCTCGGCTGCGGCCTGGGAGGCCATGGCTCCATAGCCTGAGAGGGCGCCGACGATGTACGCTCCCTCGACTGGCAGGGGTCCGATCAGCGGACGGTTCTCGCGGGTCTTGCAGTAATAACCGCCGTCCACTTTCAGCGGTTGATTGAAATAGGTCTTTATCCCCGGGACCATGGCCGAAAGTCCGCGCACGACCGTTTCGGCGTAGTGCGGTTCGAAAACGGGCGGCCAGACAGGTTCCTGTGTCTTGACATCGTACGTCCAGAGAGCCAGCAGGTCTTTCCCGCGCTGGCGGAACTGTACGCCGCCAGGGAGCTCATCGAGCAGCCAGTGGGTTCCCGGGTTGGATTCCCAGCGCGAGCGCTCCGCTATTGTCCAGGGAAGGGACACCGGGTCAGACCAGATCATGAAAGGCGCCGGTGTAGAAATCACATCTTTGGAATCCTCGAACGTGATTTTCCCGTGCAGCTCATTCAAAAGCGGGAGATCCAGATCCAGCATAGCCGCTGCCTGCCTGGTGAAAGGTCCGGCCGCGATCACCAGCTGCTGGGCCTGAACGGTTTCACCGGACCCCAGTTTCACAGATCGAGTACGTCCACCGGCAGTATCAACACCGGCAAGTTTATCCTGGATGACTCGAACACCGCACTTTACGGCCTGCTCCAAAAGCCAGTGACCCAGTCCCTTGAGATTCATCCAACCGCAGCGCCGTACATGCAGCATGGCAATGACTTTATCTGTAACAAAAGGGAATTGTCTACGGATGAAGGCTGGATCAAGAATGAGATCCACGCCATCGAGAGCTGGATCGTACCCTTGCGCTTGAAAAGGAGGGTAGGGGACCTGTCCCGGATGCTCACGAACGGGTCCCGCTCCCAGCGCCGATACCTGAGCACTTGACTTCCTCCATCTGGAGACCTGCTTTGGATCTGCCGTCAGGAATGCATAGCCTCGGCGATTCAATCGGAAACTGTTGCCGCTGGCCTGTGCAAGCTCCTCGAGCAGGTCGATGGACCGGTTCATAAAGCGGACCATCGTGTCACCGGGTCCGGGCCACCAGTTGCGATAGGCTTCCGTGCCGGCTGAACTCGTCACAGACAGGGGTGGGTATTCATCCACCAGCAGGATGTTCTTTATCCCATGCCGGACGGCCAGGTGGTAGGCGGTGGAAACGCCTGCTATACCGGCTCCGCAGATCAGAATGTCGGAACTTGACATACGCTCCCTCTCAGTTTGCCGGAACTTTCTCTTTTGCCGCGATGACCAGCCAGACTTCCATTTCTCCTTTGCCTTTTATATCCAGGGTGCCGCGCGGCTCACAGATGAACTCATCCTTGATCAGCTCATAGGTTGCCCGCGTGATCTGGATCGTGCCGCCCATGCCATGCGATTCCATCCGGCTGGCAACATTGACCGGGTCGCCCCACACGTCATAGACAAACTTGCGTTTACCGATCACCCCTCCGATCACCGGCCCGGAATTGATCCCGATCCGGAAGCTGATTTTCTGTCCATTCTGAAACGTATGCGAATTGACAAATTCTCGCATTTCCAGAGCCATGCGAACCAGCGCCTGGGCATGGTCGGCGCGGCGGCGCGGTACACCGGAAGCCACCATGTAGCTGTCGCCGATCGTGCGGATCTTTTCAACGTTGTATTTGTCGAGCAGGGAATCGAAGTATGTAAAAGCTTCGTTGAGCAGCTCAACGACGTCAACCGGGGCCAGCCGGGCGGACAGCGGGGTAAAGCCCACCATGTCGGCAAAAAGGATGCTGGCTTCTGTATAGTGGTCCGCAATCGTGCGGCTCTCATTTTTCAGGATCGCTGCGATCTCCCTGGGAAGAATATTCAGAAGCAGGTTCTCGGATTTTGCCTGCTCCCCGCGCAGGAGCGTGAAGAGCCGGTTCTTTTCACCCACGAAGTAACCGAGAAGGAAGATGGCAATTGCAGAGACCGTGCCGATGTTCAGGATAAAGAAAACCGTAATCGTCGTCGCCGACAGCGATGAAGTCACCAGCGGGTAGAACTCGAAATAGCCACTGATGACGGCAAGTGCCAGGTAAGCGCCCAGCCAGCGCAGGCCCTGGCTCGGCTCGCCAAATAACATGGCTCCAAGAGGGGAAAGCAGCGACCACAGGATCACCGCGCTTGATTTGATAAACCCGCCTAGAGCGATCATCAGCAGGAACGGCAGGAACAGGATCAACAGGAGCTGGGTAAATAGAAAAAGACGCAAGCGGTGCGTAATATGAAAAAGTACAACACTCAGTGAGGAGACGATGGCGTATCCCAGAGGAATCGCTGCAGCTGTATATTCCCCAAACCAGAAGTACAGGACACTCCACATGGCCCCCGCCAGGATGAACATGAACGAGCCCAGCGTCAGCAGCGTCTTCTGCAGCCGTTCTTCATCGCTGTCATGGGGATCGGCGCCGATTCGTGCCGCCAGAGGCAGGATTCGCTGGATGATGTTCTGGATCAAGATCTTATCTCTGTAAGTTATTCAGGGATGTTTACCCGGGTATTCTCAAGATCCGGGAATATAGCCCTCTCCGTACTCAGGTTCAACTCCGGCAGGCAGCAGTTGCCGGGCTGACTCCACGATTTCTCGAACTTCGGGAACTTCCATGCCGATATTATTCACCGTGTGTTTTTGCCTGTCCGCTTGGACGAGCAGGAAGGCGTAGGAGTGACCCAGTGCCATTTGATAGTCATCTGCCAGGTTGAAAAACTGTTGATCCTGGATTGCCTGCCAAAGCCTGGCCAGTTCAGCCTGGCTGCAATGAAACGCTCCTTCCCTCACCACTTGGTCGTTGTCGAACGTAACAACATGATCAGGGTCATAATGGATCACGCCGCCTGTATCGTAATATTGATATGTCCCTTCACCGGAGGCATCGATCTGTATATGGATATTCTGCGTATTTCCCGGGCCTGCGCTGCGAATATCCAGCATAAAATAAAAGTCGGCAGGGATATGGCTCACCGGATTCTGGGAACAACCGGATATCAGAACGAATATCGATACAAATCCGGCGATCCAATGATTGGGAAGTCGTGCGATCCGGGCTGCCATATTCTGCCGGAGATCACCGCCGCAGCAGCCGGGCGGAATTGACCATGATCCCGATATCCGGCAGGGACTGCGCCGCGGCGGCATAGACCGGGGGCAAGATCCCAAACGCTGCCAGGGAAAGACCCAGGATGTTATAAATACCGGTCAAGGCGAGGTTGGTTTTAACGGTGGTCATCGTCCTCCGGGCCGTATGGAATATCTGCGGGACAAGAGTCCAGTCATCGCGCATCAGGGCAATGTGCGCGGCTTCGATGGCGATGTCGGTACCGGCTGCGCCCATGGCAATGCCTACATCTGCCTGGGCAAGGGCAGGCGCATCGTTGACGCCATCCCCAACCATGACAACAGTGTGTCCCTTCGATTGATATTCCTTGACGATCCGAATCTTGTCCTCAGGCAGAAGGTTGGCGCGATAGGCAACGCCAATGGCCGCGGCCAGGGCGGAAGCCGTCCGTTCATGATCCCCGGTCAGGAGCTCGATATGGCGCAGGCCAAAGGATCGTAGCTCCCGGATGGATACAGGCACTTCTGTACGGACCGTATCGGCTGCGGCCAGGATGGCTGCTATCTCTCCATTTACAGACAGGAACAACAGCGACTTGCCTTGCTCTGCAAGCGACCGAGCCTCCGGGCTCGAGCCTGCCCGGGGGATCAAACGGTGGTTGCCAACTTCAACCAGGCTTCCCTGTATTCGGGCGCGCACACCCATGCCGGGAAGCGACTCGAACCATTCCGTTTCCATCAGGTCGACAGCCCGGGCCTGCGCCTCCCTGCGGATCGCTTCGGCCATGGGATGCTCGGAATAGCGCTCTGCGGATGCTGCCAGCGCTACAACCTGCTCTTCGGCCAGGCCGTTGAGCGCAATCACGTCGGTGATCTGCGGCTGGCCCAGGGTCAGTGTGCCGGTCTTATCCACCAGCAGAACATCCGCTCGCGCCAGGGTTTCGAGATACTTTCCACCCTTGATGAGCAATCCATGCTTCGCGCTGGCGCCGATCGATGC
>DASUOS010000102.1:0-5937 GCA_036276515.1 Anaerolineales bacterium
ATTTCCTGCATCTGCCCTATACCCGTGACCTGACCGAGGGCGGGATCGCCTACGCGGTCCATTCGCTGCCGCATACCTATAACCGCATGGGCGGATCCTCCTATGAGCGACTGCGCCGGATCGTTGCCGGCGTGGCCGTGGAGCTGGCGCTCCGGCGCCATCTTTGCGAGCAGGAGATTCCCTTCGATGTGATGGGCGCGACCCCGTTCACCGACCCCGACCATTATGACGTGGCCCTGGGCGGCCGGCGCTGTGACATCAAATCGTTCCTGATCACGCACCGGGAGCAGATGGCCGAGATGAAACGCGATCCCAAGGTCGTGCTGGCTGCACCGGCCCTGGTCCCCTCCGACCAGAACGCAGCGGAGGGACATTCGAATCGAGACCTCTATCTGTTTGCCTTCCTATCCGGCCTGGTTGCTTCATTGCCGCAGAACTTGGAAAAGATCGTGGAATCGAGCCAGCCCTATCATTTGATCCATGTCATGCCCGATGCATGGAACCGGCCGGCGGAATGGAATCCGCTCGGGGCGCTGGCATTGAAGTCCGAAGCGGACGAGACTGTGACCGTCGAGATCGGCGGGCAGGACGCGGGGCGGGCGCTGCGGTCCGTGACGGTCCAGCTTCCGCCGCGCAGGCGGGTCCAGATCGAGGAGGAATTCTTCTCGCTGGCCTATATCCATAGCAAACAACCCCTGCAGACGCGCCTGGGAGTCTACAGTCCGCAGCTGCAGGAAACGCACATCATTCGCTCATCCGATTGGGGGAATATCTGGGTCTACGGCCTGGACATCCTGCTGGCGGGCTGGCTGACGCGCGGCGAGTTCAACCGGCGCGCCAGCTTCATCCGTGAGGGGGCGCGGGTCTTCCAGTATGACCGCACACGTACGAAAAACCTGGCCGTCAGTGTCTGTGATCTGAAGCCGCTCGCCGAGCTGTTCGAGCGGGCTAAGTCCTGGTCCTCCGTTGAACCCGCGAAAGGGCATGCATGAGGCTGAAGAAACTGTTTTTTGGATGTTTGATCCTATCCCTGCTCTCCTGTAATTATGTAACCCAGATGATCGTGCCGCCCACGGCGACACCCCTTCCCACGGCGACCGCCACGATCACTCCCTCCCCCACGCCAACCGCAACACCCCTCCTTCCAGCCTTTGTCCCACCTCAATGTGCCTCCAGGCCGCTGGCGACCCTGAAGCCGGAGGCTGCCTTCGAGCCAGCCCTGGACATCCCGGCTAACACCGAGATCTCCCTGGACAACCAGTTGAGCATCCTGGATCAGATCGGGGATATCGTGCAGGATGTGTACGTCTATCCCGATTTCAATGGCCGCGACTGGACCGAGATCGAGTCACGCTACCGGTCCATGATCGAAGCCGGGCTGGATACGGAAACGTTTTACCTGGAGATGCAGAATATGATCGCCGAGCTGGGCGACGAGCACTCGTTTTATCTCTCGCCTGTCGAGGTGGAGCTTTCGAATGCCGAGCTGAGAGGCGAGAACGAGTTCGT
This sequence comes from Anaerolineales bacterium, assembly GCA_036276515.1. GTDB lineage: Bacteria > Chloroflexota > Anaerolineae > Anaerolineales > Villigracilaceae > Defluviilinea. The sequence goes on from DASUOS010000102.1 coordinate 1,510, forward strand.
GGGCTTTGGCGTGTACAGCAATCCCGACCTCGAACGCGGCCGCCTGGTGGTCATCTCCACCTACCCTGAGTCGGCAGCTCAATATGCCGGCATCCAGGCGCACGATTCCATTTTGCAGGTGAATGGCCTGCCAATCCTTGAGGAGAATCTCGATCTGCTACAGGGACCGGAATGCTCCGCCGTGGTGCTCACCGTGCAGTCGCCGGGAGAGGCGCCGCGCGATGTGCTCCTGGTTCGGCATTCGATGGCAGCGAACCTGCGAGTCGACGCCCGCCTCGTCCCCACCGGGGATGGGTCGAAGATCGGCTACATCTTCATCCCCACCTTCTTCGACGAGACCATCCCGCCGCAGATCGAACAGGCCTTGAACGAGTTCGGTCCGCTCGACGGCCTGATCCTGGACGTGCGCATGAACAGCGGCGGAAGCAGCAGCGTGGCCAACCCGATCATGGCCTATTTCGCCTCCGGCCGGCTCGGCCAGTTCGTCAGCCGCGCCGATTCCCGTACGCTGAACGTTCTGGCGAACCCGATCCAGAACTCGCAGACGGTGCCGCTGGTGGTGGTGGTCAGCGAGGAGACGGTCAGCTATGGGGAGATCTTTGCCGGGATCATGCGCGATTCGAGGGATGCCAGGATCACCGGCCAGACCAGCCTGGGCAACGTGGAGGTTCTGCACGGCCACGGTTTCGAGGATGGCTCACAGCTTTGGCTCGCATCCGAATCCTTCTTCCCCGCCCACTCCGACGAGAACTGGGAGGAGACCGGCATCGTCCCTGATCTCGAAGCTTTCGCCGAGTGGGATACCTTCACCTTCGAGACCGATCCCGCCATCGCCGCGGCGGTCACACTGCTGGGGCAGCAATGAAGCTCATTCCTTCCTTTGAATACCGCAAGCTCGGCGACTTCACCTATCACCTGCTCAACGATCCGCAGGAGATCAAATCGCATCTCACGAAGTGGATGCTGCGCGAGTGGGAACAGGACCACAACGAAGCGCCGCACGAGCACTGGACCGTCGAATGGATGCAGGTCTTCCCCGGCATGGAATTTTCCCTGGAGATCGTCCGGCTCGAAGACATCCATCCCCATCCCGACCTGTGGGGCTTAGAGCAGTTCCAGTCCGAGCTGAAGGAGCGCGCCGATGACCGGGAGTGGTCTGTCCTGCGCGGCGTCTCGATCGAGCCGCTGGTGGTCAACCGGCAGGGCTTCCAGCTCATGGACGGCTACACGCGCTATGTGGTGCTGAAGTGTTACGAGCAGGGCGACGTATTCGCCTATGAAGGTCACGCCAGAAGCGTGACAGGCTTCCCTTAATCCAATCTCATCCTCGTCTGGTACACTTTTTCGCATGTCGAAACGTACTATTTACCTGGCCGGAACCGGGTTTCTTGTGCTTACTGTGCTGCTCACCCAGGTCCCGGCGATCAACAGCCGCCTGGCCTGGCGCTTCGAAGTCGCCCGGACCTATGCCAGGAATTTGATCGATCCCGTAGGCAGTGTGCCGACGGCGATCCCAAACACGGCTGTCCCCACTCTCATTGCGAGCCCCAGCCCCACGGTCACAATCACCGCGACGGTCACGCAGGCCGCTGATACGGCTGTACCTGCCACCCCCACCTTACCCCCGCCTCCAGCCCAGGCGCGGCTGGCATCGCCTCCCTATGAGAAACAAGCTCCCAATAACTGCGGTCCGGCTGCCCTTTCCATGCTGCTGCGTTACTATGGCTGGACCGGCGACCAGACCACCATCTCGGAGGTGATCAAGCCGGTCAACGGCGACCGCAACGTCAACCCGGAGGAGATGGCCTACTGGGTCCATAATTTCGCCGGCTGGCTGCGCCTGGAATACCGCGTCGGCGGCGATCTCGAGACGCTCAAGCGGCTGATCGCCACGGGTTACCCGGTCATCATCGAAGGCACCACCGCCCTCAACCCCGACGATACCGGCTGGCCCGACGATGACCTGTGGGCCGCCCACTACCTGCTCCTGACCGGCTATGACGACGCCACCCAGACCTTTGTGGCCCAGGACCCCTACCGCGGCCCCGATAAGCAGATGACCTACGAACAGATCGACGCGGAGTGGAAGCCGTTCAACTATGTCTACATGGTCGTCTATCTGCCAGAGCGCGAAGCGGAGATCCAGAACCTGCTCGGCGCCGACTGGGACCCCGGCCTCAACCGCCTGGATGCGCTGGCCCGCGCTGAAGCCGCAACAGAAGAAGATCCGAGCGACGCCTTCGCCTGGTTCAATGTGGGCAGCAACCTGGTCTACTTTGGCAGGTATCCCGAGGCCAATGTGGCCTACGACAAAGCCCGCGAGCTGGGATTGCCCCAGCGCATGTTCCGCTACCAGTTCGGCCCGTTCATCGCCAACTTTCAGGCCAATCGCACCGAAGACCTGCTGGCTCTGACCGATTATGCGCTGCAGCGCACCGAAATGTCGGAGGAGGCCTGGCTCTGGCACGGCTGGGCGCTCTACCGCCAGGGGGACACCGCCGGCGCCATCGCAGACTGGCGAACGGCTCTCACAGTCCGCCCGGGGTATGAGGATGCTTTGTATGCGCTGTCGTTCGTAGGGGCATCGCCGTAATCTATGGAGTTCAGGAGCTAGCTCCTGAACTCCACATTTATAATTCGGGGGTATGAAAAAACTCATCACCGTCATAACCCTCCTGTTTCTCCTCACGGCCTGCGGCGGGCAGACGCGGCTGATCCCGGCACCGACCCTCACGGCCGCCCCGACAAGCCTTCCCACCCGCACGGCGATCCCCTCCGTCACGGCCGAGGCGCCCGACCCCACACAGACCGCAGTTCCCGAAGCAACCGACGCACCTATCACCAATCACATCTCCCCCGTCGACGGGATGCCGCAGGTCTACATTCCTGCCGGCACGTTTCGCATGGGCGGCATGGACGTACGCTCCGGCCCCGACGAGATGCCCGCCCACGAGGTCACGCTCGACGCCTACTGGATGGACCAGCTCGAAGTGACCAACGCCATGTACCTGCTGTGCGTCCGGCAAGGACCCTGCCTGCCGCCCCAGGATTTCAAGTCCTCCCGGCGCAATGACTATTTTTTGAATCCCGAGTTCAAGGATTACCCCGTTGTCTACGTCACCTGGGGACAGGCAAAAGCATACTGCGAATGGGCGGGCAGACATCTTCCCAGCGAGGCCCAGTGGGAGCGGGCCGCCCGCGGCGATGACTGGCGCACCTTCCCCTGGGGCGAGGACAAGGCCGATGGCCTGCGTGCCAACTTCAATATGCTGGTCGGCGACACGTCCAGAGTGGGGACCTATCCGCTCGGGGCCAGCCCGTTCGGCGTCCTGGACATGGCCGGCAACGTAGCCGAATGGACCCATGACTATTACAGCGCGGTCTATTACAACAGCCCGCAGGCGGCCCTGAATCCCACGGGACCCGAGACCAGCGCCAGCCTGCGACGCGTGGTGCGCGGCGGCAGCCTGGGCGACGCCGAGATCAACATCCGTGTGCCGAAGCGCTCGGCGGTGCTGGGCTCGAACCTGAATGCCGTTCCCGGCACAAGCGCCTGGTTGGGTGACTTTTCGCCGCGGATCGGCTTCCGCTGTGCAGCAGACGAATAAATGTTTCTCGATCCATTGGCTTTTTTACAGGTCCCACTCCATGAAAAAATCTGCGCCGGCAATCGCCGGCGCAGATCGTTCCTAAACGTGATGAAGCTTCTGTGACCTCGAGTCTTATCCGCCGGCGATTGGCAGGTAGGCAAAGTAGGCTGGCAGCAGCACGCTGATCAGGGTGGCAAGGAAGATAAAGCCAACGATGATGGCCATCTGCTTCAGCTGCATGGGCGAATACCGTCTGTGCTTTCGCGCGTTGGCATGTTTTGCGGGATGTAGTGGGGGATGTATTGTTTCCATAAATTCTCTCCTCTCAAAAAAATAACACGGATCCATACCTGCTTTCTCTGCAGGCATGAGTACATGACGCCGCCCCTGCCCCCGGGTTACAAATGATAAAGACCAAAAGGTTACACCCGCCCGGGCCAGGCCGGCATGGATTTGATATGCTTTCGTTTTCCGGCCGCGCCTCGGGCTGGATATAATGAATCCAAATCTCTAAGGGAGTCCCAATGATGAAACCACAAAGCCCTGCCGCCTCCGATAAGACAAAACTCACCATTCTGCTGGTTTCGTTAGGCCTTGGGCTGTTGCTTCTGATCGGGCTCCTGGTGCTATTGCTGCGTGGAAACATCCCCTTGCAGCCATCTGCCACACTTCAGCCTGTTCCTACCATCCCCACATTAACGATCCCAACCGTGGACTGCAGCCCGCCGACGCTGGTCCTGGGGACGACGAGATATCAGATCGAGAACATCAGCCTTTCCGCAGACGGCACCGTCAGCGTACCGCCCGATGTCAATGGGACCGCCTACTGGGTGGAAGG